>CAZUBX010000074.1:0-15864 GCA_964619035.1 uncultured Syntrophaceae bacterium
GTCGGCCTGGGTGCGCTTGCCCTTCTCCACCTCGCGGGCGAGGTTCTTCTTGATGGTGTTCATGCCGCCGTCGACGAACCGCTGTTCGATGTCGCGCATGGCCACCTGGTAGCCCGCCTGGGCGCACACCTGCACGATCCCGTTGCCCATCAGTCCCGCTCCCAGTACGCACACTTTCTTGATCTGCATGTCCTCACTCCTTCGCTTGTGGTTTGTTCACGCTTGCCGCATAGCGGCATGTCACAGGAACGAAGATCGAGGCGCGAGGCTCGAGGTTTCTTTTTGACCTCGGTCCTCGTTCCTCGGACCTCGAACCTTCTTAGATGCCCCCCTGGAACCACTGCTTGTTGAGCCAGTGCATCTTCCTGGCTTCCTCGAGCAGCTCGTCGCGGAAGTCGGGGTGGGCCAGTTTCGTGATGGCGAGGACCCGCTCCGGTATGGAGAGGCCTTTGAGATAGGCAACCCCGTACTCCGTGACGAGATAGGACACATCCACCCGCGGGACCGTCACGATCTCGCCGGGCGGGATCGTGGGCTTGATCCTCGTTTGCAGCTTGCCGCTGCTGTCGGTGTAGGTCGAGTAGAAGGCAAGGATGGACTTGTTGCCGGGATAGCCCAGGGGCGGCTGTCCCTTGGTGGATCGGTAGTAGGCTCCCCGGACGAAGGCAAGCTGGCCGCCGGTGCCCGAGTACTGGGCAGGGCCGATGGACTCGGAGCTCACCTGGCCCTGGAGATCCACTCCGAGGCAGGCATTGATGGAGATCAGGTCCCTGTTCATGGCGATGATGTAGGGGTCGTTGGTGAAGTCGACGGGGTACATGGCAAGGGCCGGATTGTGGTCGATCCAGTCGTAGAGCTTGCGGCTGCCGATGGCGAAGGCCCAGACGATCTTCCCGGGGATCAGGGTCTTCTTCCTGCCGGTGATGAGTCCCGCCTCGTGGAGCTCGCGGATGGCCTCCGTCACCATCTCCGTGTGGATGCCGATGTCGCGGGCGCCGCTGTCGGCCAGCAGCCGCAGCACCGCATCGGGCAGCCCCCCGATTCCGATCTGCAGGCAGGGGCCGTCCTTGGGGATCATTTCGGCGATGTAGCCCGCGATCTGCTTGTCCGTCTCCGTTGCCGGGGCCGAGGGGATGGTGACGATCTTGTCCGTCGTGTTCTCGATGACGTAGTCCAACTCGGACAGATGGATGCAGTCGTCGTAGCCGCCGTAGCACCAGGGCATGTCCTGGATGACCTCGACGACCTTGATCCTGGCCTTCTCGAAGACGGCCTTCTTGAAGTTGCACAGGGGGCCGAAGTTGAAGTAGCCGTGCTTGTCCATGGGCGTGACGGTCTGCACGGCGATGTCACAGTCGATGTCCTCCCGGTAGTACCGGGCCGTCTCTCCGAAATTGTAGGGGATGTGGGTCCCGCGGTTTTCGGCGATATATTTTCGGGTCAGTCCCAGGATATGCCAGTTTCCCACCCAGAAGCTCTTTGCCTCGGGGTCCTTCTCCATCACCTCTAAGGGCGCCAGGTGCCCCAGGGTCCTGATCTTGACGTTCTTGACCTTTCCTGCCCGCTGGGCCAGGGCGCGGTCGAATGCGCGGGGCGGCTGGATGGTGCCGTAGTCAACCCACATGCCGTCCTGGATCAGGGCAGCCACCTGCTCCGCCGTTGCCGATTTCCCTCCGTACTTCGACATAACGAGTCCTCCCTCTAGGATTTTACCTGGCCCCTGGGGGGGCAGGTTGTTTGTCTCGTCGGTGGATGAATCGTCTATAGAGCGCCGCCGCCGATACGGGATATCGGGGGCAGGGAAATAGCAGTGCGGGGGATGATTGATACGCACTCTTCTTAGAGAGGAAAGGAAAAAGAGGCAATATTGAAAGAATGGGTAGAAAACCTTTAGTTTTTCTAAAGGTTATTTCAGGGAGGAGAGATAGGTTCTCAGGTTTGTTTTTTTCCTCGATAAGCCGAGTTTTTCCCGGATGTGATAGCGGTGGATCTCGACGGTGGCAGGAGAGACGCTCATGAATTCGGCTATTTCCTTGGTCGTCTTGCCTTCCTTGACGAGGTCGGCCACATGGAGCTCCTTTGGCGTGAGGCTCAGGTACTCCGACGAGAGCTTGCTGGCAAAGGGCGAGGCGATATCTTTCAGGTTGGACTCGATGACGTTGAGACACACCAGATCGTTTCCTTCGATCCGGCCCTTCTTGATCTTTTCGATGTAGGGCATGACCAGTTTCTTGAGGTTGGAGATGACGTTGTTCTCGAGCTCGAGCTTGTCCTCCTCCCTTCGCTTCAGCAGGACGCGCAGCGCCGCGTTGAGCTCCTCGAGCTCGTGCGTCTTGTCTTTGAGGTCCCGCTCGTTTTTCTTCAGGGCCTCTTCGGCCTGCTTTCGTTCCGTGATGTCCACAAAGGAGGCGACGCTTCTCCCGGTCCCCGGGATCATGGAGATGGTTATGATCACTTCCCGGACCCCACCCTGCGTGTCCAGCAGGCTGAACTCGTAATTGCGCGGCGCCGACTCGGCATCGACCCTGCGCAGGTGATGATATTTCAGCATCCGTTCCAGGTCGTTGACGTGGACGAACTCTTGCCAGCTCCGCCTGCCTTCCCAGTACTCTTTCGGCGCGCCCGAGAGCTTTTCGAATTCCGTGTTCACCAGGGTGACTGTCGTGTCCTCCTCGACGATGATCGTCGCCGTCCCCGTCGTCTCGAAGATGGTCCGGTAGCGGTCCTCGGACTCCCGGAGCCGCTCCTCGGCCTGCCTCCAATCCGAGATGTCGGCAAAGGAGGCCACACTCTTTTTCGTGCCCGGGATCAGGGAGATCGTGATGATCACGTCCCGGACGCCGCCCTGCCTGTCTACGAGGGCGAACTCATAGTTGCGCGGCACCGACTCGGGATCGATTCTTCTGCGGTAGTGGTAACCGAGCATCCGTTCGCGATCCTTCTCGTGGACGAACTCCGTCCACTTTCGCTTCCCCTCCCAGTATTCCTTGGGGGCGCCAGAGAGCTTTTCGAACTCCGTGTTTGCCAGGGTGACCGTTGTGTCCTCCTCGACGATGATCGTCGCCGTTCCTGTCGTTTCGAAAATTGTCCGGTAGCGGTCTTCCGATTCACGGAGCCGCTCCTCGGCCTCCATGCGATCGGTGATGTTCATGGAATTCCCGAGCAGGGCAGGCCTCCCGTTGAAGAAGAAAGGCGTCACCGTTTCCATGACCCAGCGCGTCTCACCGTCCTTGGAGAGAATCCGGAACACGTAGGGGGCATTTCTATCGCCCCGGAGCATGGCCCTGGCATCGGCCTTGACCCTCTCCCGATCCTCCGGGTGGATGAAGCTCCCCGATTTCTGGCCGATCAGCTCACTGACTTCATAATTCGCGTAGGAGGCGGCGTTGGTGTTCAGAAAGCGGAACTCCCCGTCCTGGACGAGGTAGATCCCGGCCAGGGATTTCTCCGTGAGGGTCCGCAGGAGTTGATCGTTGATATGAACCGTCTCGGCAGGCTTACGGATGTCCTTGCCTTCCATGTTCCGTGACCTCGTTTTGCAGCCTTTTCGTTACTGGATGGGGCAGATGGAGATCTTGAGCTTCTCCCCGCAATGCCCGCAGAAGATCGTTTTCACTTTCTCGATAGGCTTTCCGCAGTACGGGCACCTGAGCAGCAATTCCGACTTGCAGTAATCGCAGATCTTCTTTGTCGGGTCCTGAGTCTCGAAGGCGCAATGCTCACAAATGTAGAAAAACATCAATGCCTCCGGCATTGGTCTATTCGGTCTATCCCGTCATGCCGCCTTCGGCGGCGGTAATTGGAAATTGGGAACTGGGAATTGGGTATTGGGACATTCTGATTCAGGAAGAACTTCTTCCTCGACCCTAGACCCTGGTCCCTCGTCCCTCGTCCCTTCTGGTTCTTCACTCAGGCACTTTAACACTCAGACACTGAGGCACTTCTTCCTCTGTCCGGATCGTCTATATATCAGAGGGACCGTCGGCGGTGAAGGACAAAAAAAGAGGCAGGGCTTGATGGCCCCGCCTCTCCTAAAGTCTCTTGTGGTTAAGATGTGCTTAGAACTTTCTTCTGGACACGCCGGCCAGACCCAGCAGACCCAGACCGAGAAGCAGCATCGACATCGGCTCGGGAGTCGGGGTAGGCACAAGATCACTGAAGAAATTCAGTTGAAATCCTGATTGACTTGTATGTCTCTCCGCAAAGAAGATGTCTATGTCATGAGTGCCTGCAGCCAAGTTAATTGTATAATTGCCGTAAGTGAGACCATGGACACCACCAAGATCCAGGACCAACTGCTTGTCGATGAAAAGCCACGCATCATCATCAGAGCCCATGCTGTAAGTGTACGCTTTGGCCTCGGATACATAAAATTGCCCGGTCCATTTGACGGCGAAATGATAGGGGTCTCCGCTCAGTCCTGTATTCACTATAGCTGGGAAAAAGGATGATGCAAAACCGCTCTGAAGGTCGGCAGTTGAATCGTTCCTCTGTCCAACTTTGTACTGATCTGTCCACCAATCCCATTGACTGACTCTTGTTGCGCCATATGTGGTTAATGTCGGCATACTCCCCGTTAAGGTACTTTGTACATAACCTGGCTCGAAACCAGTGATCCAGCGTTGCATATCGGGATGCTGGTTACTCATATTATAGTATGTTCCCAACAAGTCTGCCTTTGCCTCAACAGCCATGAACACCGTCAGCATCAAGGCACATAGAATAGATAATGTCTTTTTCATGCTGCCCCCTTCTTATATCCCTTCTTTTTAAATTATTTCAATATGTTGTGAGATTGTGTCTCTTTTTGCCCGGTGCGCCGGGCAATCTGTGGTAATCCATGTTTCGTGCCAGTTACTTAACTATATAATATTCAACACTTTTATTGATAAATGCCGGGTTTTCCATGATCGAAACCGTAAAGCCTTCCGACACCTCGAGGTGCTCATCCCCTCTCGTTTGCAAATATTTACATTATAAACAATCTGTTGCAGGCGATTTGTAACATGTAAAAAAAGTTTACAAATGTGCTCTGCGCAACGGATATGGCCAGGATCGATTGATGATTTGTTTTGTTAAATGATGGCGAAGGGAAAAATCGGAAGATTATTTGCGGGGGGACATCACGCCGAAGACCGTCAGTCCCATTTGAATGGAGATTCCTTGTTAAAATCCGGCGCGAGGTTTTGTTCGTCCACTTCCTGGATGAACAGGTTTTCGAACTCCAGATCGAGGGCGAGGTCGACGACCGCTTCGTACTCCTCCCGGGTCACGCGGCGGCCAAAAAGCGGCTCTCCCGATACGGCAGGCGTCGGCGTGTACTGCGACATGAGGCTCAATGGGACTTTCTTCGAGAGATGAGCGGCGATGAGACGGATGGCATCCAGGCTGTTTTGAACCCGTCCGGGCAGGACGAGGTGCCGGATGATCACGCCTTGCCGGGCGATCCCGCCCGCCGTCTGGAGTTGCTCCCCCGTCTGGCGGATCATCTCCGCGATTGATTCCAGGGCCCGCTGCGCATAATCTTCCGGGGCGGAGCACTCCCGGGCATCCCTTTCGTTTCCGTACTTGAAATCGGGCAGCCAGACGTCGACGATGCCGTCGAGCAGGCGGATCACATCGGTTTTCTCATACCCCCCGCAGTTGTAGACGAGCGGCAGCTTAAGGCCCCACTCACAGGCCGCAAGCAGTGATTCCAGTATGGCCGCAAGCTGCGGCGTGGGCGTGACCAGTGCGATGTTGTGGCAGCCTTTCATCGCGAGCTCCAGCATGACGCCCGCCAGGGCCTCCCGGTCCACCATTTCTCCCATACGGTCGCGGCTGATCTGATAGTTCTGGCAGAAGGGGCACTTCAGGTTGCAGGAGGAGAAAAAGAGGGTGCCTGCGCCCGCCGTCCCGGAGATGGGGGGCTCTTCGCCGAAGTGGGGCAGGGCCCGCGCAAGGACGGCGCCGGGGCCGAGACCGCAGAACCCCTCTTCCCCCTCGAGCCGGTTGACCCGGCACTCCCGGGGGCAGAGGGTGCAGCTGCGCATGAGCTCCCGCAGCACGGGGATGCGCTTCCTGAGGATTTCGACTTTTGAGGTTCCTTCTTCTCTAGTCAAGGCTCAACGGTTCCGCGATCGCGCGGATCTTCCCGCTCTCCACCTGCTCGGCGAACTCCTCGCCGAGGGGGGCGCAGATCTCGACGACCTTTCGCCAGTTCAGGATGCGGCCTGCGGGATCGTCGATGAATGTCTCGAAGTCGTCCCGGTCGGGGATCTTCCCGCCGGGGAAGGTTTCCACGAGCCCGGGCGACGGGGTGATCACCAGGAGGTTGTCGAGGGCCTCGGCCGGAGGTCTTCGCCCCTTGATCTTCTTGTCGAGCCACCCCGGGATGACCCGGCCCTCGTGATGGACGAGCAGGGTCACGTCGTCTTCTTTTGCGGCGTAGTCGTGGTCGAGATGGTAGTCAATCACGCCCCCGTCCCGATAGATGCCGCGCGGGGCCCCGTAGATGTCCGTCACCCCCTCGATCAGAAGCGGGATGGCGCCCGAGGCGAGGACGGCATGCTTGAAGTTGAATTCATTCAGCACGACAGCCTTCCCGCGGAAACCGGGCCGCAGACAGAACTGAGGCGGCCGGGGGCCGCTGTAGAAGACCACCCGCTCGAAGAAACGGAAGAGGTGGTGGCGGTTGATCCTGTTGAGGGCATAGCAAAGCGCGAGGCCCCACTTCTGCACCCAGGGGGTCTCCGAGGCGGCAAGGTTTCTCGCCCGGGCCGTCGTAACGGCAAGCCGGTAATGGTCATGGGCCAGCGCGAAGGGGATGGCGTCGTTCTCCAGGAAGGAGTCGATGACCTCCTGGAGAGATCTCCTGATGTTTGAGGGGGTGCTTCTGCGGTCAAAGGGGATGCCGATGTAGGCATCGAGGAGCCTGCGATAGCTCTTCTCCGGTTCGGGCTGGAGCCAGGCGGCAAAACGCCAGGCGCCCGCCGACGCGCCCGTCAGCAGGACGGGACGCGATTTCGATCCCAGCTTGCCGTTTCGCAGGAGGGCGAGGTCAATACCGCTTGCCACGAGCCAGCGGGGCCCCACCGCGGGGCCCACGTAGGTCGTGACCCGGTCGAGGCGAAAGCCCCCGTCCCGGATCATCTCCAGGGCCCGTTTTCCCGCCCGGATGCAGAGCCTCTCCATTACCGTTCGATTCTCCCCCAATTGAAACGTGTGACATCATAATCCACTTGCCCCTGAAATACAACGGCCCGCTGAAATTCTATAACCGCTTGAAATAAAAAGAGGCATGCGGTATATGGCAGAAAGCCAAAGGTTGCAGGATAAAAATGAAATTCTTCATATCCTGTTACCCAGTACCCAATTCCCATTTCCTGTTTTGCAGGGGACCCATGGACATCAAGGAGCAGGTCTTCCAGATCGCGAAGAACGCCAAGGAGGCGGCATCGGCCGTGGCCAACCTCTCGAGTGCCGAGAAGGATGAGGCCCTGGTCGAGATGGCCGAGCAACTCATCCATCACACGGACACCCTCATCGAGGAAAACGAGAAGGACGTCGAGTACGCCCGGCGAAAAGGCCTCTCGAAGGCCATGATCGACCGTCTCACGCTGGATGAGAAATCCATCCGCGCCATGGCGCGGGGGCTCGAGGAGGTGGCTGTCCTGCCGGATCCCGTGGGGAAGATCACCTCCATGTGGAGACGTCCCAACGGGCTTCTCGTGGGCAGGATGCGGATTCCCCTGGGCGTCATCGGGATCATCTACGAGTCGCGCCCCAATGTGACCGTCGATGCGGCGGCCCTGTGCCTGAAGGCCGGAAACGCCGTCATCCTCCGGGGCGGCTCCGAAGCCATCAACTCCAACATGGCTCTCAGCCTGATCCTGCGCGGCGTGCTCCGCGTCAAGGGGCTTCCCGAAAACGCCATCCAGCTCATCCCCATGGTGGATCGCGAGGCCGTCAACATGCTGCTCCAGCTCGATGAGTACGTCGACCTCATCATCCCCCGGGGCGGCGAAGATCTCATCCGGGCCGTGGTCAGCCAGTCGCGGATCCCCGTGATCAAGCACTACAAGGGGGTATGCCACGTCTTTGTCGACGCCAGCGCGGAGATCGACATGGCGGTCCAGATCTGCATCAACGCCAAGGTGCAGCGGCCGGGCGTCTGCAACGCCATGGAGACGCTGCTCGTCCACAAGAGCGCGGCCGGCGTGTTCCTCCCCGCCGTGGCGGAGGCCCTGGAGAAAGCGGGCGTCGTGCTGCGCGGCTGCGAGCGGACCCGGGCCATCCTGCCGGGGATCGATGCGGCCACCCAGAAGGATTGGCACGAGGAGTATCTCGATCTTATCCTGGCGGTGAAAGTCGTCGACGGCATGGACGAGGCGATCCGTCACATCGAAACGTACGGCTCGCTGCATACCGAATCGATCGTCACGCGCGACTACGACAACGCGCAGCGGTTCCTCAAAGAGGTGAATTCCTCGACGGTCCTCGTCAACGCCTCAACCCGTTTCAGCGACGGCTTCGAGCTTGGCCTGGGCGCCGAGATCGGGATCAGCACGACGAAGCTGCACGCCTTCGGGCCCATGGGCCTCGAGGAGCTGACGACGCAGAAGTTCATCATCTACGGAAGCGGACAGATCAGGACCTCATAAATACGGGCTTCAGGCATCAGGCTTCAGGATTCAGGACGAGAAGGAAACATCTTGAGTCATTAATCCGGAAGCCCGAATCCCGAAGCCGGATTCCGGCAGGTGTTTTATGCAGCGATGGGGACTGATGGGCGGCACCTTCGACCCGATCCACTTGGCCCACCTGCGATGCGCCCAGGAGATCCTGGAGAAATACGGTCTCGACAGGATCATCTTCATCCCCTCGGCAACGCCACCCCTCAAGCAAGGGCCCGGCATCACCTCCTACGAGCATCGCGAGCGCATGGTGCGCTTCGCCGTCGAGGGAAATCCGGCTTTTGCCTTTTCCGACGTCGAGAACCGGCGCGAGGGCCGCTCCTACACGGTGGACACCATCGGCTACTTCCGCGAGACTTTCGGGAAGGAGCTCGAAATCTATTTCATCATGGGGCAGGACGCCTTCGAGGACATCCAGCGGTGGAAGAGCTGGAGGCGACTGCTCACCCTTTGCCACTTCATCATCATGACGAGGCCCGGTTGGCGCAAGGGCTCGCTGCGAAAAGCCCTTTCCCCCGACGATGCGAAGCGCTTCACCTATGACAGGAAAGCGAGCGGTTATCTTGGTCCCTCGGGCAAGTTCATATCCTTCACGGCTGTCACCCAACTCGATATCGAGTCGAGGGACATCCGCGAGCGGCTTAAATCAGGCCGCTCCATCCGCTATCTCGTACCGGATGCGGTGCGCGAGTACATTGAGAGGCACGGGCTTTACAAGGGCTGAAAGCCCCTGTATAGAGGCAACAGGCAGCAGGCTACAGGCCACAGGCCACAGGCTCAGGCTGATCGTTTCTTTTTTCCCTGCCGCCTGCAGCCTGTAACCTGTAGCCTATCCGCATGAAAAAGAGGTATCGACACAGAGGGTAAAGGAATGCCTGTGCAGAAGCGCCCCCTTCGCATCCACTATTTGCAGCACGTCCCCTTCGAGGGGCCGGGGTCCATCGAGTCGTGGGCCCTGGTGAGGGGTCACCGCCTCACATCCACGCGCCTGTACGCCGGCCAGCGACTTCCGTCAGCCGAGGAGCTCGACTGGCTCTTCATCCTGGGCGGGCCCATGAACATCTACGAGGAAAACCGTTATCCCTGGCTTGCCCGGGAGAAGCGTTTCATCGGCGAGGCACTGCACGGGGGGAAAGTCGTCATCGGCATCTGTCTCGGGGCCCAGCTTCTTGCCTGCGTCCTGGGTGCGAAGGTGACGCGGAATCCATGTGTCGAGATCGGTTGGTATCACGTGGAAAAAGCGGCGAATGCATCGCAGTCATCGCTCTCCGGCTTCCTTCCGGATCAGTTTCCCGCGTTCCATTGGCACGGCGACACCTTTGAGGTCCCGCGCGGCGCCGTCCATCTTGCACGAAGCCCGGCCTGTGAAAACCAGGCATTTGCCTTCGGCGACCGGGTTGCCGCATTCCAGTTCCACCTGGAGTCCACGAGGGAAAGCGTGGAGCAGCTCGTTCACAACTGCCCTGAAGATCTTGCCAAAGGTCCTTTCATTCAAAGTCCTGCAGAAATGCTCACGGATCTGGATCGTTTTCGCGCGATCAATAGTCTGATGGCCGACTTCCTGGACGGACTGGCCGCAAGTCAGCAGGTAACTGGTAACTGGTAACAGGACTCCTTGCTTGCGAGTCTTTCCTGACACCTGTATCCTGTCACCGGATACCTCATCCGCGGCTGGGAAACCCAATCGAGCGACACATTGTAAATTGCCTTCGAATGCGATAGCATGATGAAAACTGTCTGAAGGAGGGACCTTATGGGCGAAGTGGTTCACACCTCGAAGATCAAGATCGTCAGGGAGACAGGACCCACCCGCAGGGCCATGATCGAGGGGTTCTCCGAACCCGTCTATTACGGCGTACACGGGGGGATCAAGCGGTTCTACAAGGTAGAGCCCGAAAAGGAGCATGCGGCAACCCTGGATCACATCGTTGCCGCCACCGCGGGGTGAATGATGGGCACACTGGCCACGCTGATGGCCGGAAAGAAGATCCCCACCCCCGAGCAGCTCTATTGGGCCGATATTGAAGGAGACATCGAAAATGTCGACGGCGTTCTCCGGATCACAACCATCCGCGTGAAGATGCATCTCAAGTGCCCCGAAGAGAAGGTGGCCGACGCAAAGGAGGCCTTCGCAAACTACATCACCCGCTGTCCCGCTGCCCAGAGCGTCAAGGACTGCATCAAGCTCCAGGACGAGCTCATCTTCGAAAAATAAGCGACAAACTTCCCAATGAAAAAAGGCGGAATGGTTTCCGCCTTTTTTCATTTCTCTCTTTACTAATCACTTGTCAACTAGTCACTAATCACTGAAAGTCCTGCCTATGGCAGGACTTTCTTAAGGAACTTTCCCGTCAGCGATTCCTCCGTCCGCGCCACGTCCTCCGGCGTGCCCTGGGCCACGATCCTCCCGCCGCCGGGCCCGCCCTCGGGACCGAGGTCAATGATCCAGTCGGCCGACTTGATCACGTCGAGATTGTGCTCGATCACGACGATGGAGTTGCCCATGTTGACGAGGCGCATGAGCACTTCGAGCAGCTTCTGCACGTCGGCGAAATGAAGGCCGATCGTGGGCTCGTCGAGGATGTAGAGGGTGTCTGCCCGGGAGGGTTTGCCGAGCTCGCGGGCAAGCTTGATCCGCTGGGCCTCGCCGCCGGAGAGCGTCGTGGCCGACTGGCCAAGCCGGATGTAGCCAAGCCCCACATCGTGAAGGAGCTGCAGCTTCGTGCGGATCGACGGGATGTTCTCGAAGAATACGAGGGCCTCGCTCACCGTCATGTCGAGGACCTCGGCGATGCTCTTGCCCTTGTACTGGATCTCCAGGGTGTCGCGGTTGAAGCGCTTTCCGCGGCAGATGTCGCAGGTGACGTAGACATCGGGCAGGAAGTGCATCTCGATCTTGATAAGTCCGTTGCCCTCGCAGGACTCGCAGCGCCCGCCCTTGACGTTGAAGCTGAACCGACCCGGCTTGTAGCCCCGCGTGCGCGATTCCGGCAGCTGGGCGAAGAGGTCCCGTATGAAGGTGAAGGCGCCCGTGTAGGTGATGGGGTTGGAGCGGGGCGTTCGGCCGATGGGCTGCTGGTTCATGACGATGACCCGCTCGATTCCCCCCAGGTCCCGCACGTTGCGAATCTTCCCGACTTTTCCCTTGTAGCGGTAGAGCCGCCGGGCGAGCACCCGGTAGAGGGTCTCCAGCACCAGGGTGCTCTTGCCGGAGCCGGAAACACCGGTCACGCAGGTAAGCACTCCCACGGGGATGCGGATGTCGATGCCCTGGAGGTTGTTCTCCGTGGCGCCCTCGAGGACGATGAAACGCCCGGCGGGCACTCTGCGTTTCTGCGGTACGGGGATGCCGAGCCGGCCCGACAGGTAACGGCCCGTGAGCGACGTCTCGCTTGCCAGGATTTCCGAGGGTGTCCCCTGGAAGACGACGTGGCCTCCCTCGAGGCCCGCGCCCGGTCCCATGTCGATGATCGAGTCGGAGGCCATCATCATGTCGGCGTCGTGCTCGACGACGAGCACCGTGTTTCCCATGTCCTTGAGGCGTGCCAGCGTTGCGATGAGGCGCCCGTTGTCGCGCGGGTGAAGCCCGATCGTAGGCTCGTCCAGCACGTAGAGCACCCCCGAGAGACCCGAGCCGATCTGTGTGGCCAGCCGGATGCGCTGCCATTCTCCCCCGGAGAGCGTTCCCGAGGCCCGCTCGAGGCTCAGGTAGTCCATGCCCACATCCAACAGGAACCGCAACCGGTCGCGGATCTCCTTCAGGATCCTCTCCGAGATGGCCGTCTCCTGGCGGGTCAGCGTCAGCCCCTTCAGGAAGTCCATGCTGTCCGCGATGGAGAGCCGGCAGAACTCGTAGATGTTCTTCCCGCCTACCGTCACCGAGAGGCTTTCCCTCTTCAGGCGCGCGCCGTGGCAGGCAGGGCACTCGCTCATGTTCAGGTAGCACTCGAGCTCCGTGCGCATGTCGTAGGAGTCCGTCTCGTGGTAGCGCCTGTCGAGGTTGGGGATGATGCCCTCGAAGGGCTTTTCCATGAAGGTGCGCTTGCCCCCGTTGTTTGTGTAGAACCGGACGGGCTCATCGCCGGAACCGTAGAGGAGCATGTGCCGGATCTTTTCGGGAAGCTCCTTGAAGGGCGTGTTGATGTCGAAGCCGAAATGCTCCGAGAGGGACTCCAGCATCTGGTGGAAGTACATGGAATCGCGCTTCTGCCACGGGGCGATGGCCCCTTCGCGGATGGAGAGCCCCGGGTCGGAAACGACGAGGTCCTCGTCGAAGAAGATCTTCGTTCCCAGGCCGTCGCACTCCGGGCAGGCCCCGTAGGGGCTGTTGAAGGAGAACATCCGCGGGGCAAGTTCGGGGAGGCTCACGTTGCACTCCGGGCAGGCGTAGCGCTCGCTGAACAGAATCTGTTCGCCCCCGGCGATGTCGGCCTTGACGAGGCCGTCGGAGAGCCGCGCCGTGATCTCCAGGGAGTCGCGCAGGCGTTTGCGGATCCCCTCGCGGATGACGAGACGATCGACGACGACGTCGATGTCGTGGCGCTTGTTCTTGTCCATGGTGATTTCGTCGGCCAGGTCCCGGATCTCGCCGTCCACCTTCACCCGCACGTAGCCCTCGCGACGAAGCCTGCCCAGCTCCCGCTGGAACTCGCCCTTCTTGCCTCGCACGACGGGGGCCAGGAGCGAGACGGCCGTGTTTCCGGGCAGTGCCAGGAGCTGCTCCACCATGGTGTCGATCGTCTGCGATCGGATCTCGCGGCCGCACTGGAAGCAGTGGGGAGAGCCGATGCGGGCATAGAGGAGACGCAGGTAATCGAAGATCTCCGTGACGGTGCCCACCGTCGACCGGGGGTTGTGGCTTGCGCTTCGCTGCTCGATGGCGATGGCCGGCGAGAGCCCCTCGATGGACTCCACCTCGGGCTTGTCCATCTGTCCGATGAACTGGCGGGCATAGGTGGACAGAGACTCCACGTAGCGGCGCTGGCCCTCGGCGTAGATCGTGTCGAAGGCAAGCGTCGACTTACCCGAGCCGCTCACGCCGGTGATGACGACAAGACTGTCCCGGGGGATGTCGATGCTGACGTTCTTGAGGTTGTGCTGCGAGGCACCCTTGATGCGAATGTATTTCATAATGACTCAAATCCCCCTTTTATCCCCCTTTTCAAAGGGGGATAAAAGGGGGATGTCCTGACGAAATAGACCAAATAGACCAGATAGACTGAATAGACGAGATTCGCCTACAGGCGAATCTCTATGTGCGCCTTCTGTCGCCTTTCCACAAGCCACTCGGCGTACTTCTTTTCCATCTTGTCGCGGTAGAGCCGCTCCTCCACGTCCTCGCGGGTGGCCTTGGCGGAAAGGCTTCCGCCGCCCCGGCGGTCGAGGGCCCGGATGATGTAGAGCCCCTGGGGGGTTTCGATCACGTCACTCGTCTCGCCCGGTTTGAGGCCGAAGGCAACCTCCTCGAGCGCGGGATTCAGGCTTCCCTTTTCGACATATCCGATGTCGCCCCCGGTGCGCGCGGAGGCGGGGGTGAACTCGCTGACCAGGGCCTCGAAGGGCTCGCCGGCCCGGGTGCGCTTCAGGATGTCCTGGGCCTTGACGCGCTGCTGCTCTTTGACTGCCGGGTCGCCTCCATCGGGGACGGGCAGGAAGATCATCTGCAGTCTTACCATCAGCTTCCCCTCGTACTCGTCGCGGTGTTCCTGGTAAAACAATCCGATCTCTTCGTTCGTGACGGAGATCCTCGGGCGGATTTCCCTCTGCATGATCCGCATCTTGATCAGATCGCCTCGCGTCGCCTCGCGGTACTTCTCATAGCTGCTCCCATCCTTGACCAGGGCCTGCTGCAGGTCCTCCGGTGACATTTTGCGCCGCTGCAGGCTTTCCTGGATGGTCTTGGTTATGTCTTCGTCCCGGACGGTGATTCCCAGCCTCCTGGCTTCCTGTCTCAGGAGCAGATCGTCGATCATCCTGTCCAGCAAAACCTTCCTCGCTTCACTGGCGATCCGCTTCCGTTCCCCGGGGGGGATGCTCTGCCCGTAACGGTTCAGGGTGAGCTCCACCGTGCTTTCCAGCTCGTACTGGGTGATGACGTCGTCGTTGACGACGGCGATGACGCGATCGACGATCTCACCCCACGACGGCGTTGCCGCCGCGAAAAGAAGAAATACGGCCCATGCCAGAAGTCTGTGCAGTTTGTTCATGGTTTGTTCACCACCACCGTTATCCCTTGCCGGGGGTCGCCGGGGCTTGTCCCGGCCTGGGCTCCTCGGTTCGGGTTTCTTCGATCTTGACCTGCTTCAGGCGCTCTTCATCGATGCGGATTTTCGCCCCCGCCTTGAGTGCATCGAGCCATTTCCGGAACTCCCGTTCCTCCCTGCTCTTTGCGAGGTCCGACCTGATCTTTTCCTTGACCTCGGCAAATTCGATCCAGCGCCCCTTTTCTTTTTTCAGGACCTTGAACAGGTGGAACCCGTAAGGGCTTTTCACGACCTTGCTCGTCTTTCCCTCGGCGAGCGAGAAGACGATCCGGTCGAAGGCCTCCGGCATGACCCCCCGGGTGAAAACGCCAAGGTCTCCCCCTTTGGCGGCTTCGGGGCCCGTTGAGACCTCGCGGGCAGTCTTGCTGAAGTCTTCACCGGCCTGGAGGCGCTTCAGCACGGCATCAGCTTTCTCCTTGGTCGCAACGACGATCTGTGCAACATGCACCGTCTCCTCGGAGTAGTAGCGGCTCCGGTTGGCCTGGTAATAGGCCATGGCCTCGTCGTCCGTGATGGCGATCTTCGAGTTGACCTCCCGATCGACGAGTTTCTCGAGCAGCAGTCGCTTTCTCAGCTCCTCGCTCCAGATTTTGTAGTCCACCTTCTCGCCGCCGAAGACCTGGGCGAAACTCTCGCCGGTGTAATCCTTCTTGATCTCCTCGACGCGTGTCTTCAACTCGTCGTCGGTGACCTTGAGTCCGAGATTCTCGGCTTGGATCAGCATCACCTTTTCATCGATCAGCCCGTCGAGGGCCTCGCGCTTGATGTTGACGATGTCCTCTTCCTTCAGACCGGACGTGCTGCCCAGGAGGTTGAGTGCGTTGCGCAACTTCACGGTGAAGTCCTTGACCTTGATCTCGACCCCGTTCACCGTGGCGATTGCGTCCTCCGAGGGTGTCTTGAAGGTCGAGCATCCGATGCCCGCG
>CAZUBX010000075.1:0-14882 GCA_964619035.1 uncultured Syntrophaceae bacterium
TGTACATCATGAAGGATGTGCCGTTCAAGGATGTCTACCTGCACGCGCTGGTGCGTGACGCGCACGGCGACAAGATGAGCAAGTCCAAGGGCAACATCATCGACCCCCTGGAGATGATCGACAAGTTCGGCGCTGACGCCTTCCGCTTCACGCTGGCGGCCTTCACGGCCCAGGGCCGAGACATCCGCATGTCCGAGGAGCGGATCCAGGGCTACAAGCACTTCGTCAACAAGATCTGGAATGCCACCCGCCTGTGCATGATGAACCTCGAGGGCTACCCCGAAGGCCCCGTCTCGGTGAAGAAGGAGGACTACTCGCTCGCGGACCGGTGGATCAGGGCGCGCCTCAACGACACGATCGACGATGTGACAAAGAGTCTTGACGAGTACCGCTTCAACGACGCCGCGGGGCATCTTTACCGTTTCTTCTGGCAGGAATTCTGCGACTGGTACCTGGAACTCATCAAGCCGGCCCTCTACAGCAAGGAAACCCCCGGGGCGAGGCTCGCCGCCCAGGAGACCATGATCACGGTGCTGCGCGCAAGCCTGGAAATCATGCACCCCTTCATGCCCTTCGTCACCGAGGAGATCTGGCAGACGATCTCGAAGAGCGGGCCTTCGATCATGGTGGCCCCGTTCCCGACGGTGGACGAGCGGTTCAAGGACGATGAGGCGGAGCGCGACATGGGCCTGCTGATGGAGATCATCGGCACGGTCCGCAACATCAAGGGCGAGAAGGGGATCTCGACGTCGAAGAAGCTCCGGGCCATGGTGATGACGGAAGAAACGAACCTGCTGCCGCTTTTGCAGTCGGGGACGCCCTACGTCGTCAATCTGGCAAGGCTTGAGGGCCTCACCATCATCAATGCGGGTGAGGAGCCCAAAAATGCGGCCACAGGCGTGGCCGGTCCCGTGAAGGTCTTTGTCATCCTGGAAGGCGCGATCGACAAGTCCGGCGAGCGGGCCCGCCTCGAAAAAGAAATGGCCAAGATCGAGAAGGACCTCACCCAGGTGAATCGGAAGCTCGAGAACCCCGACTTCTGGCAGAAGGCGGCCCAGGCCATCATCGACAAGGAAGAGGCCAAGGCCGCCAGTTTGAATGAGAGGTTCGCGGTACTGGAAGCTGCTCTGAAGAAGCTCTAGGGGCCAGGGTACAGGGTACCGGGTACAGGGAAGAACCAAAATGCTGGAGATGGAAGCCGTCAGGAAAATTATTCGACGCGCCCTCGAGGAGGACATCCGCTCGGGGGACGTGACGACGTCGGCCGCCCTGACAGGATCCGAGTCGGGGCTGGCGACGGCGCTGGCCAAGGAAGATTTAGTCGTGGCCGGCATGGACGTCTTCCGCGAGGTCTTCCGCCTGCACGATGGGGGGCTCCTATTCGAAACGGGGCTGATCGACGGCGCCTGGGCCCCTCGTGGGACCATCCTGGCCACGGTCAGCGGATCGCTGACGAGCATTCTCACGGCCGAAAGGGTCGCCTTGAATCTCTTCCAGCGGATGTGCGGGATCGCCACCCTGACGAAACAATTCGTCGACGCCGTGGCCGGCACGAAGGCAAGGATCCTCGACACGCGCAAGACGATTCCCGGCCTGCGGATTCTCGACAAGTACAGCGTGAGGGCCGGCGGGGGGCGCAATCATCGGTACGGGCTCTATGACGGGGTCCTGATCAAGGACAATCACATCGAGGCGGCCGGGGGCATCGCCGAGGCCGTGCGCCGGGTGAGGGGACAGGCCCCGTTGATGGTGAAAATCGAGGTGGAGGTGAAGGACCTGGCCGAGGCCGAGGAAGCCCTCGCGGCAGGTGCGGACGTCATCATGCTCGACAACATGCCCGTCCATGGAATGAAGCAGGCCGTGCAGCTCATCGGGGGGAAAGCGCTTGTCGAAGCCTCTGGAAACGTGACCCTTACCACGGTGAGGGCGATTGCCGAGACAGGCGTCGACTTGATATCTGCGGGGGCGCTGACGCACTCGGTCCGTGCCGCCGACATCTCCCTGAAGGTGAAGAGGCGACCGTAAACCGCCGGATTTATAATGAGGGATGGGGGCGCCATGCTGCCGCGTGAACGGGGAGGAACATGGAGTTCAATGTAGAAGAACTGAGAGGCTATTTCCTCTCGCGCATCATAGGCCGGAGGATTGAATATTACGAAGAGCTGGCGTCGACGAACACCGAGGCCCTGCGTCTTGCCCTGGAAGATGCGCCCGAAGGGACCGTTGTCATCGCCGATAGTCAGTCCGAGGGCCGAGGAAGGCTGGATCGAATCTGGGAATCGCCGCCTTCCATGAACCTCTATCTTTCCATCATCCTTCGTCCCGACATCCCCGCCGCTTCGGCATCGCTCATCCCGCTTGCCGTCGGCGTGGCCGTGGCCGATGTCATTTCGAAGTTCTGCCCGGGGCGGGTGAAGCTCAAGTGGCCCAACGATGTCCTCATCGACGGGAGGAAAATCTGCGGGATCCTGACGGAGATGCGAACGCGGGCCGACCGGGTCCACTTCATCATCGTGGGGATCGGCGTCAATATCAACATGCGCAAGCTCAATTTTCCCCGCGAGATCCGCGAGACGGCAACGTCCCTGCAAATCGGGACGGAGTGCGAGATCGAACGGCTCGACGTCGCCATCCGGCTCTTCGAAAACCTGGAGCGCTGGTACCGCATTTACCTGAGCGGAGGCGAGGCGGCCATCCGGGAAAAGTGGCTCCAGTATGCCGACATCATCGGCAAGAGGATCGAAGTCGTCTTCAAGAGCGACACCCAGCGGGGTACCGTCACGGGCCTCGACGAGAGCGGGGCCCTTCTGCTTGAGGGGGAAACCGGCGTGCAGCAGGTGCTTGCCGGCGATATCTATATCGAGAGGTTGTGATCATGCTTCTGGCAATCGACGTGGGAAACAGCAATACCGTCCTGGGGCTCTATGACGGGGACAAGCTCATCTACGACTGGCGGATCCGGACCGTTGCCAATCACACCGTCGACGAATACGGCATGCTCATCGTAAATCTGTACAAGACCGTTAAGTCCGGCTCCAGGCCGGTCACGCTGACAGGCATCGTCATCTCCTGTGTCGTGCCGCCCATGCTCAACATCCTCGAGCCCCTCTGCAAGAAGTACTTCAACCTCAAGCCCCTCATCGTGGAGCCGGGGATCAAGACCGGCATGCCCATCTTCTACGACAACCCGAAGGAGGTCGGCGCCGACCGGATCGTCAACGCCGTCGCGGCCTACGAGAAGTTCAAAACGGAGCTCATCGTCGTGGACTTCGGCACGGCCACGACCTTCGATTACGTCTCCCGAAAAGGCGAGTACATGGGGGGCTGCATCACGCCCGGCATCGCCATCTCCAGCGATGCGCTCTTCGACAAGGCTTCCAAGCTGCCCCGCGTCGAGCTCAAGAGGCCCAATACCATCATCGCCAAGGACACCGTCAGCAGCATGCAGGCGGGCATCATGTTCGGGTATGCGGGGCTCGTGGACGGGATCGTGGACCGGATGAAGGCCGAAGCCCGGTCGAACCCGAAGGTCGTCGCCACGGGCGGGTTGGCAAAGATCATCGCCCCCGAAACGAAAAGCATCGATGTGGTCGATGAATTCCTCACCCTGGATGGGCTCCGCATCATCTACGAAAGAAACAAGTAATCCCTCCGGACACCCGGACATCGTGATACCAGTACAACAAACCTGCCGCAGGCGGCCCATGCAGGCGCCTGGCAAGGACAGGCAAGGTTGATCCCATGGCCTTCGAGCACCTGACGAAAAAAGCACTCCTCGAAAAGATGGAATCTCTGCACCTGGAGGTGGCGGAGTATGAGAAAGCCGAGAGCGAGAAGCTCTATGAGGAAAAGCTCTACCGGTCGCTCGCCGTCACCGCCGAGGCGGGCGTCTACATCGTCAAGGAAGGGATTTTCCGCTTCGTCAACCAGTTTACGGCGTCGCGTCTGGGATGCAAGCCCGCCGAGTTGATCGGGATGAGGGCCGTCGACTTCATACACCCCGACGACCGGGAGATGGTCGGGCAAAAGGCTTCGGACATGCTCCGGGGAAAGCGCTCGTCTCCCTATGAGTTCCGGACCATCGGCAAGGACGGCAAGATTCACTGGATCCTGGAGTCGGTCACCTCGATCGAATTCGGCGCCGACCGCGCTATCCTGGGGCAATCCATGGACATCACGAAGCAGGTGGATGCCCGGACACGGCTTGCCGAGCTCGAAGCTCTCGAAGCGTCGATCCTCGAGTCGATCCCCCACGCCGTCTTCGGCCTGAAGAACCGGCAGATCATCTTCGCCAACGACGGCGTCGAGCAGGTCTTCGGGTGGAAGCGCGAGGAGGTCATCGGCAAGAGCACGCGGATTTTCTACCTCTCGAAGAAGGAGTGGGCCGTCGGAGCGGACAACCTCTATCGATCCCTGGAGACACAGAGGACCTTCACCTCGGAGGTCATACGCAAAAAGAAAGACGGCACCCCGATCATCTGCCGTCTCACGGCATCCCGGATCGGTGAGGCGCTCGTCGAGAGGCAGGTCGTCATCACCTATGAGGACATCACAAACCAGAAGACGGCCGAAGAAGTGTACATGACCATGGCTGAAAGCTCCCAGGTCGGCGTGTACGTGGTGCAGGACGGGAAATTCAAGTACATGAACAACGTCGGGGCGGCCTATGCAGGCTATCATGCCGATGAACTCATCGGCATGAACTCGCTTCTGCTCGTTCACCCCGATGACCGGGGGCCTGTCACGAGACGGGCAAAGAACATGCTGCGGGGCAAGAGCAAGACCCCCCACGAGTTCCGGATCCAAACGAAAGACGGACAACTCCGGTGGATCATGGAAACGGTCACGCCGATCCGGTTCATGGGGGAAAAGGCCATACTCGGCAACTCCATGGACATCACGGCGCAGAAGGAGGCGCAGAGCAAGCTTGCGGAGCTCGAGGCCCTCGAGGCTTCGATCCTGGAGTCGATTCCCCACGCGGTGATCGGACTCCGTGACCGCCGGGTCTTCTTCGCCAATGACGGATTGGAACAGGTATTCGGCTGGAAAGCAAAAGAGCTGATCGGCCAGAGTACACGCGCCCTGTACCGTTCAGACGACGAGTTCGAGGAGATCGCCTATCTGCTCTATACGACGCTGGAGAGACGGAGTGCCTTCTCCATGGAGTACACGTGCCGCCGCAAGGATGGTGCCGAAATACAGTGCATGATCAGTGCGGCCCGAATCGGCGAGAAGCTGGAGCAGAAAAGCATCGTGATCACCTTCGAGAACATCACGTACCGCAAACAGTCTGAAAAGGAGCTCGAGATCTCGAGAGGGCGCCTGCGCGATCTCTCCTTGCATCTCCAGACCGTTCGCGAGAAGGAGAGGACCCGGATTGCCCGCGAGCTGCACGACGAACTGGGCCAGCTCCTGACGGCGCTCAACACGGGAGTCATCCTGCTCAACAAGAAGATCCCCCCGGAGCAGAAGCAGCTCCTGGATCGGACGAAGTCCATGAAGGAACTGATCGACATGACCATGCAGACCGTCAAGAGGATCTACATGGACCTTCGCCCCGGCATGCTCGATCACCTGGGACTGCCCACGGCCATGGAATGGCAGTGCAAGGAGTTCGAGAAGCTAACGGGCGTCAACTGCACCGTCCGCGTGGAGCCTGAGGACATGATGCCCGACAAGGATCTCTCGATCACCATATTCAGGATCCTGCAGGAGACGCTGACGAATGTCGCCCGGCATTCCGGGGCCAGGCGGGTGAAGGTGAACCTGCATGAGGAGGACGATGAACTGGAGCTCGTCGTCATCGACAACGGCAGGGGCATCACGAAAGAGGAAATGCGTAAGCCGAAGTCCTTCGGCCTGCTGGGCATACAGGAGAGGGTCGAATTTCGGGGAGGAGAGGTGAAAATCACAGGCCGGAAGGGAAGGGGGACAACCGTGACGGTTCGGCTGCCCCTCCGGCAGGGAGGTATGGCATGATCAAGATCCTCATTGCCGACGACCACCCGATCGTGAGGCAGGGATTCAAGCAGGTGCTCTCGGATACCCCGGACCTGGTGGTGGCCGACGAAGCGGGAAACGGACAGGAGGTGCTCAGCCTCGTGTCGAAAAAGGACTACGACGTCATTCTGCTGGACATCTCCATGCCCGGAAAGAACGGGCTCGAAGTGCTCAAGGAGCTGAAGGTCGTGAGCCCGAAAACCCCCGTCCTGATCCTGAGCATCTACCCCGAGGAGCAGTATGCCATCCGTGCCCTGAAAGCCGGGGCATCGGGCTATCTCACGAAAGCCAGCGCACCCGAGGAGCTGATCTCGGCCATCCGGAAGGTCTCGAGGGGGGGGAAGTACGTCAGTTCGTCTCTGGCGGAGAAGATCGCCTACCAGCTCGACGGCGATTCGGAGAAGGCCCCGCACGAAACGCTCTCCGACCGGGAGTACCAGATCCTGCTCATGATCGCTTCCGGGAAGACCGTCTCGGACATCGCCGGGGAGATGTGCCTCAGCGTCAAGACGGTGAGCACCTACCGCTCCCGGATTATCGAAAAGATGAAGCTGAAGAACAATGCGGAGCTGACGACGTACGCCATCCGGAACAAACTGGTGGAGTGACCAGTGACCAGTGAAAGGGACCAGGGACCGGGGTGTAGGGACAAGAAAGAAGTGACTGAGTGACTGAGTGCTTGAGTGTCTGGGTGAAGATATAAAAAAGTCGTCATTGCGAGCCGAGCCTCGCGAGGCGTGGCAATCTTCGTTTGAGATATCTTATCGAGATTGCTTCGTAACTTCGTTCCTCGCAATGACAGGATTGGTCAAAGCAAGAAAATCCCCCTCTTTCCCCCTTTTGCAAAGGGGGAAGAAGAAGTAGAACCCACTTTTGTAAAGGGTGGAAAAGAAAGACCCCCCCCTTTCGTAAAGGGGGGCTGGGGGGATTTGACGGAATAGACGGAACGGACATTTCCCCCATGCGTATCATCATAAAGAAAGAAGCCTGCATCGGCTGCGAGATCTGCGTGAACACCTGCCCGGAGGTGTTCATGGCGTGGGGGCTTTACATGCGGCCGGTCTTCGAAGTCGGGGAACCGGAACGGTATAAAGACCTCATCCGGAAAATCATCGCGGAGTGCCCCGCCCGGGCCATCTCCGTCGCAACGGATGAGTTGAAGGCAGACGGCACGAGGGGATGAGCAAGTCCGCCCTGACGCAAACGGCAGCACGGCAAGAGGCCCTCGTGATCATGGCCCGCTATCCCGAGGAGGGGGCGGTGAAAACCCGTCTCGCACGAGATCTTGGGCCTCACTGGACACTCAGGCTCTATCGTGCCTTTATCGATGATCTTGCCTGTAAATTCGGTTGCCTCCCCAGGCCATTGATCTGGTACTACCTTCCCGAGTCCAGCCCTTTCCCGCAGCTTTTCTCTCAGCGTTATCCCTGCCGCCCTCAAGCCGGTTCATCCCTCCAGGAGCGGATGCTCCGGATTTTCGAGGACCTGTTCGGGGAAGGCTTCCAGCGGGTTGTCGTGATCGGGGCCGATGTGCCGCACATCCCCGCGGAAGCCGTTGAGGAGGCCTTTGCCCTGTTGAGTGCAACCGATGTCGTTCTCAGGCCATCCTCTGACGGCGGCTATCATTTGATCGGCCTCAGGGCCGCAGGAGATCTCTTCAGGGGGATATCCATGGGCACCGATCGCGTTCTTCGCGAAACCATCGAACGGGCCACATCGATGGGGCTTTCGGTACATTGCCTGGCGCCGTCCTTCGATGTCGACACGATCAGCGATGTGAAACGGCTCATTCGATTCCTGGCAGAAACAGGCGACCCGCTGCCCCGCACCCGTGAAGTCCTCGCCGATATTCCTTCCTGACGGGCAAGGTCAGTTGTTCCACCCGCTTTTCCCTGTTCCCTATAGGACAGAATCTGACACAAGAGCATCCCCTTGTCTGATAAAAAAATCAGACCGACGCCGATTTTCCTTTCCCGGATTTTGATCGATACATATACTGGAAATAAAGAAGCAGTGAAATTCGAATCAGCAAATTGCTCGGGAGCATCCAGGAGACACAGGGAGATTAGCCATGACGAGGAAAAGCCGGGCCGTAGCAAGAATTCGAAGAGCCGAGCGGATTGTTTTCTTTATGTTCGACGTGATCGTCCCCATCTTCGCCCGGGCGCGTGAATTACGGCGCGCAGCCTGATCGACGCACCCATTCCTCCATGTCGAAGAGCGCTCTATCCCTGTAGCGCTCCCCTCGATCTTTTTTCCTCACCTTCCCGCCCAGCGGTTCGAAAAGACCAAAGTTGACATTCATCGGTTGAAACGTCTTCCCCTCGGAACGGGAGACGTGGTGCAGCAGTGCGCCCATGGCCGTCGTGCGCGAAGGGGTCGTGAATGGTTGCCCGATGCGGATCCTGTGCAGGAACAGGGCGGCAAGCAGGCCCATGGCCGTCGATTCGACGTATCCCTCCACCCCGGTGATCTGGCCGGCAAAAAAGAGATCCGGGTTCGATCGAAGCTGCAGGGTGTCCGTCAGCACCGTGGGCGAGTTGATGTAGGTGTTGCGGTGAATGCTCCCGAAGCGCAGAAATTCCGCGCCCTCGAGCCCGGGAATCATGCGGAAGATCCGCGCCTGTTCCGGCCAGGCGAGCTTGGTCTGGAACCCCACCATGTTGTACAGGGTCCCCTCGCGGTTTTCCTGTCTCAACTGAATCACAGCCCAGGGCTCTCTTCCCGTGCCGGGGTCGGTGAGCCCGACGGGTTTCATGGGGCCGAAGCGCAGTGTGTCCACGCCGCGCCGGGCCATGATCTCGATGGGAAGGCACCCCTCGAAATACTTTTCGTCCTCGAAGGGTCTGGCGGCTATTTCGCGGCCCTCGAGGACGGCCTGTCGGAACTGTGTGTACTGCTCTTTGTCGAGAGGGCAGTTCAGATAGTCCCCCTCGCCCTCGTCGTATCGGGAAGCCCTGAATACTTTCGAAAGATTGATTGTCGCAGCGTCGATGATGGGCGCGATGGCGTCGTAGAAGTACAGGGAATCCTGGCCGACGAGACGGGAGATCGCAGCGGCAAGGGGATCCGATGTCAGCGGCCCTGTGGCGATGATGACGTGTGCGCCCGGGGGAATCTCCGTACACTCTTCCCGGATGAGATGCAAACCGCGCTGGGAGTGGAGCATCTCCTCGATCCTGGCGGAGAAAAGCAAGCGGTCAACAGCCAGGGCTTTGCCGGCGGGCACTGCCGTGGCGTCGGCTGCCGCCAAGATGAGGGAGTCGAGCCTGCGCATTTCCTCCTTGAGAAGACCCACGGCGCTCGTTTGCTCATTGGATCGCAGCGAGTTGCTGCAGACAAGCTCGGCAAGTTGTGGCGAGCGATGGGCCGGCGAGAGCTTCGCCGGTTTCATTTCCCGAAGCGTGACCTCGTGGCCGCGCTTGGCGAGCTGCCAGGCCGCCTCGCAGCCGGCGAGCCCTCCTCCGATGATGACGATGGGTTTATTCAAGAAAGGGCTTCCTTGAACGTGCAGCCTTCTTTCGGGCAGGCCTTCGTGCGGCCCGTCTTGCGGTTGTACTTCTCCACGAGGAACTTCGAGCCGCACTGCGGGCATTCTTCGGCGATCGGCCGGTCCCAGATGGCGTATTTGCACGAGGGGTACTTGGAGCATCCGTAAAAGGACTTTCCCTTCTTGGTCCGCTTCTCCGCGATGCTTCCCTTGCAGCCCTCTTCGGGGCAGGCAACACCGGTCGAGAGGGGCATCGTGCTCTTGCATTCCGGGTATCCCGAGCAGCCGAGGAATTTCCCGAAGCGGCCTTCCTTGAGGTTCATGGGCTTGCCGCATTTCTCGCAGGCGATGTCCAGGGGCTTCGCCTCGGCCTGGCCGGTTACGCCCCCGTTGCCGTTCAAGTTCTGTGTGTTCTTGCAGTCGGGGTATTTCGTGCAGGCCATGAAGCGCCCGTTGCGGCCCCACCGGATCACCATGGGGGCCCCGCACTTGTCGCAGACCTCGTCGGTGGGTTCGAATTCCTTCTTGATGTTGCGCATCTTCTTGGCGGCGTTTTTCAGATCTTTTTCGAAGGGGGTGTAGAACTCCTTCAAGGTGTCGATGCGGTTGAGCTTTCCCTCCTCGATGAGGTCGAGCTGGTTTTCCATGGCAGCCGTGAACTCCACGTCCATGATCTTGGCAAAGTTCTGCACCAGCAGCTCGTTGACCAGGGTCCCGAGATCGGTGGGGTGGATGCGCGCCTGCTCGAGCTTCACGTATTTGCGTTCCTGGATGGTGCTCAGGATGGCGGCGTAGGTGCTGGGCCTCCCGATGCCGTTTTCCTCGAGCTCCCGGATCAGCATGGCCTCGGTGAAGCGCGGCGGGGGTTGGGTGAAGTGCTGGTCGGGCTTGAGTTCCAGCAGTCTCAGCATTTCCTTCTCGGTCAGCTTCGGGAGGTTTTTCCCGTTGCCGTTCTCGTCGTCCGTGTCCTTGCCCTCGGTGTAGAGGATCGTGAAGCCCGCAAACTTCAGGACGGTGCCGCGGACCTGGAAGAGGCAGTCGGCGGCCGTGATGTCCACGATCGTCTGGTCGAAGACGGCCGGGTTCATCTGGCTTGCCACGAATCGGTTCCAGATGAGCTGGTAGAGACGGAACTCGTCGCTCGAGAGGTATTGCTTGATCTCGGCGGGCCGGTAGGCCAGCGATGAGGGCCGGATGGCCTCGTGGGCATCCTGGGCCTTGTCGGAGGTGGCGTAGACTTTCGCCTTGGCCGGCAGGAACTCCTTGCCGTAGACATCCTGGATGAACGTCCGGGCCTCCGTGAGGGCCTCGCCGGTGACCCGGACGGAGTCGGTCCTCATGTAGGTGATGAGCCCCACGGGGCCTTCCTTCCCGAGCTCGATTCCCTCGTAGAGCTTCTGGGCGAACATCATGGTCTTCTTGGGCGAGAAGTGGAGCCAGCGTGAGGCTTCCTGCTGGAGCTTGCTCGTCGTGAAGGGGGGCAGCGGGTTTCGCTTCGTCTCCTTGCTCTCGATGCCGCTTACCGTGAACGGGGATGTCCGGAGAGCCTCGACGATTCCCTTTGCCTGGGTGTCGTTTCCGACCTTGGCCTTCTTCCCCCCGATCTTTACGAGTTTGGCCTCGAAGGGCGGCGGGTTGGCGCCTTCGAGCGCCGCCGTGATGGTCCAGTATTCCTCGGGCTTGAAGGTCTGGATTTCCACCTCACGCTCGCAGACGATCCGCACCGCGACGGACTGGACGCGGCCTGCGGAGAGTCCGTACTGAACTTTGTTCCAGAGGATGGGGCTGATCTGGTAGCCCACGAGACGGTCGAGGATGCGCCGGGTCTGCTGGGCCTCGTAGCGGTTTCGGTCCAGGGGCAGGGGGTTCTTGAGAGCCGCAAGAATCGTGTTCTTCGTCAGGTCGTTGAATAGCACCCGGTAGATCTGCTTGCCTTTTGTTCCGATCTCGTCGGCGATGTGCCAGGCGATGGCTTCGCCCTCGCGGTCGGGGTCCGGGGCCAGATAGATCACGTCAGCCGTTTTGGCGGCTTTCTTCAGTTCGGTGATGACCTTTTTCTTGGCCTCGAGGACTTCGTAGGTGGGGCTGAAGTCATGCTCGATGTCGATCCCGAGGGCGCTCCCGGGGAGGTCCTTCACGTGTCCTACCGAGGCCCGGACATCGAACTCCGAGCCGAGATATTTCTTGATCGTTTTCACCTTTGTGGGCGACTCGACGATGATCAGCGAATTCGGCATCAATACTCCCTCAATTTGAATAACTTTCCTGGAAGCTGCAGGACACGGCCTTTAAGTTCCAGGGACAGCAATGTCGCCAGGACCTCGGCTGCAGCCAGGCCCGAGCGGTTGATGATGGTATCGACATCCAGCGGCTTTTCTGTAATGAAACCCAGAAGCCGCGATTCTTTTTCCGTAAGGGCTTCACGCCCGGAGGCTGGCGGGGCCTGGGCCGCCGGCATGGAACCGGGGCCTGACTTTTCTCGCTGCGGCACAGCGGGCCGATGTTCCAACTGGGGGAGGATCTCTTCGAGGATGTCCTCCACCCTCTCCACGAGCTTTGCACCCTGCCTGAGCAGCTTGTTTGTCCCCCGGGAGCCGGGAAGGTCGATGCTCCCCGGCACGGCAAAGACCTCGCGTCCCTGCTCGAGGGCGCACTGTGCCGTGATGAGAGAGCCGCTCTTTTCGCCCGCCTCGACGATGAGCACCCCCAGCGACATGCCGCTGATGATGCGGTTGCGGGCGGGGAAGTGCGGCCGGTCGGGCTCCGTGCCGAAGGGAAATTCCGTCACGACGGCGCCGTTTGAGATGATCTCTCCGTGCAGTTTCCTGTTATCCAGAGGATAGATCACGTCGATGCCGCATCCCATGACGGCGATCGTCCGGCCGCGGCCGGCCAGCGCCCCGCGGTGGGCACAGGTGTCGATCCCGCGGGCAAGCCCGCTGACAACGGTCACCCCGCGGTGTGCCAGCTCCCGGCAGAGCCGCTCCGTGACGAAACGGCCGTAGGGGCTCGCGTTTCGGGACCCGACGACGGCAACGGGGATGTCTTCCGGTGTGAGCGTTCCTTTTATATAGAGAAGCGGGGGATAGTCGTAGATCCTCCGCAGGCGCTCCGGGTAAGCCGGATCCTTCACCGTGACAATCGACACGCCCTCGCGCGCAGCCCTGTCGATATCGGCTTGGGCCCTCTGCAAGCCCCGAAAGTCCTTGATGTTGCGGGCCGTCTTGTGGTTTAATCCCGCCGTTTGCTCCAGTTGGGGCAGGGTGGCCTCGAAGACGCGTCCCGGCGAGCCGAAAGCCGCCAGAAGGTTCCGGTACGCGACGTTACCGACCCCTTCGACGGACTTGAGGGCAACCCAGGTTGTCAGATCGTCCTTGCTTGCCACGGAACAACGTGACCTCGGCTTCTAATGTGCGGGCGGCAGTGCGGGGCAGGGGCAGGATCGCCCGACACCCTCATGGAGGCCTCGATATAAAAATATCAAAGGATGCCTTCTATACTCCAGGGGCCCGCCTGTCAAGCTTTTTTGAGACGGCCGATGCGCGACCCTCAACGGGCGGCGAGATGGGGAGGCTGTGATGAAGCGGATTTCGAGTATCAGGACTGCCGGTTTCCTCGGCCTTCTTTGCCTTCTTGGCCTTCTTATTCTGGTGTCCCATGGGACCCTGGAGACGGCGTCGGCCCGGGACATTCGTCCTGCCGCACCTGCCCTGTCGGTGTCGACCCGCGAGATCGATCTGGGTGTCATCGGACCCGGCGAGAGCGCACGGGCCCAGTTTCAGATCACAAACACGGGAGAGGGACGGATCCGGTGGGCCATCGAGGAGCCCCCTGGCTGGGAGTCCTCGGCGGACGGAGGGCTCACGGGGGAATGCGGGGCCACGCCTTCGCGGGTCGATGTCGTGTTGAGCTTTCTCAATGTACGGCCGGAGGCGGGCGGCCACCCGGTGGAGATCCGGATTGTATCCGGAAGAAACTCCCTGGTGCTTAAGCGAACGCTTGCCGAAGGGACCTGGCGCGAGGCGCTGCGGATCGAATCCGATGAAGGCGGACGGACCCTGTTTCTCAAGTTCAGCCTGGCCGATGCGAAGTCCCGGCCCGCACTCGAGGTGGAGCCCCGGGGCATCGACCTGGGCGACACGGAACCCGTCAAGGAACTCACCCGACGGATCCGCATCTCGAATGCAGGGGCAGGTGTGCTGCGGTGGCAGGTTTCCACGTCGGCAGGCGGGCAGGCTCGCGTCACGGCGGGAACCGGACGGGGAAGATACCTGTCCCTGCTCAACGAGGCACTGGCCTCAGGAGGGCAGTACACGGCACCGCTTCATCTGAAGGATGCGCTGCAGACGTCGGGAAACTGGGTCGTCGAGAAGGGATATCCGAAAGCGGCGGGGCCGGGTTGCATGATGAAGCTCCAGATCCAGGGGACCGGGGCCGTCCTGTATGGAAAGAGCGCATCCGAAGAGGCCGTGGTCCGTGTGTCCGCCGATGAGCGCCCATCCAGGGAAATGCCGCTGCAGGAGAGCGAGGGAAACCGCTTCGAAGGGAGCATCACGGAGGAGCTGCCCGAGGGCCCGCACAGTATTCAGATCCAGGCGGGGGAGGGCGCCGTCATCCTCGAAGGGATATTCGTGAGCGACATGAGGGCCAATCAGCCTCCTTCGGCATGGGCCCGGCTGACCCCGCTTTCAGGCACCACCACCCGGGAGACGGATTTTGTCACGATCCGGATGAATCTCTCGGAGCTCAAGGCCGGCATCTACACGGACCATATTACGGTTACCTCGAATGGCGGTACGGCACGCATCCCCGTATCCCTGAACGTAACGGGAGATCCCGTGCCGAAGATCCAGAACGTCTACCGGTATACCCGGGGCTCCGATCAGCTCTTCACGGCTCAGCCCGAGAAGGAGGATGCGCGTTATCTTGGCGCCTACCAGCGTGCGGGGCTTGCCTTTAAACTCTACAGCCCGGGGACGGCGGGGACCGTCGAGCTGTACCGGTGGTACAACCCCTCCATCGGAGATCATTACTACGCCGCGGAGCGAAGCGGGGGCCGCAAGAATCTTGCCGGTTACCTCTTTGAAGGTTCCATCGGCAACATCGCCACGATCCGCCTGCCCGGCACGAGGGAGCTCTACCGTTGGTTCAACCCGGCGACAAACCAGCATTTCTTCACGACGGACGCCGCCGGCGAGGGCCAGGGGAAAAAGGGTTACCGCTTCGAGGGGATCGTGGGATTCGTCCTGCGCTGACGGGATGAAAAAAAATGTGAAATGCCGCTTGACAAAATCTTTCAAAGCGTTTAATAAATCCTCTTTGCAATTGGAATCTCACGTGCGCCTGTAGCTCAGCTGGATAGAGCAACGGACTTCTAATCCGTAGGTCCCGG
>CAZUBX010000076.1:0-14756 GCA_964619035.1 uncultured Syntrophaceae bacterium
AGGAGTACCCCGCAGAGCGCCACATGAGAGACGCCAAGATCTGCCAGATCTACGAGGGCACCAACGAGATCCAGCGCGTGGTCATCGCTCGCAAGCTGCTGCGCTAGGGAGGTGATATCGATGCGTTACATTGACGAATACACAAAGAAACTCGTCAAGCCCGAAGAGGCGGTCAAGGTTGTCCGCTCGGGCGACTGGGTGGAATACGGGCAGTTTGCCGTGCAGGCCGTCGTCCTGGACCGGGCCCTGGCGGCCCGCAAGGGCGAGCTGCGAGACGTGAAGATCCGCGCCACGACGCGGGCCTTCGGGATTCCGGAGGTCGTGAAGGCGGACCCCACGGCGGAGCATTTCGCCTATCACAACCTGCACTTCAGCGGCATCGATCGCAAGCTTCACGACCAGGGGCTCTGCTGGTTCGTGCCCATTCTCTACCACGAGGTTCCCCGGTACTACCGGGAAAACTGCGAACTGGACGTGGCCATGCTCCCCGTTGCCCCCATGGACCGCCACGGCTTCTTCAACTTCAGCCTCTCGAACTCCCATGCCCGGGCCATCTGCGACAAAGCGAAGACAGTGATCGTCGAGGTCAACCCCAACCTGCCCGTCTGCCTCGGGGGCAAAGAGGAGGCCGTCCATATCTCCGAGGTCGATCTCATCACCCTGGCCGACTGGAAGATCCCGGAGCTTCCTGCGGCTCAGCCCAGCGAGGTAGACAGGAAAATCGCCGCGCTCATCATGGACGAGCTCGAGGACGGCAGCTGCATCCAGCTCGGCATCGGCGGGATGCCCAACGCCGTGGGGTCCATGATCGCCCGGTCGGATCTGAAGGACCTGGGCATCCACACGGAAATGTTCTGCGATTCCATGGTGGAAATGGCCGAGGCGGGCCGTTTGACGGGCGCCAGGAAAGCGACCGACCGCGGCAAAATCGTTTTCACCTTCTGCCTCGGAACGAGGATGAGTTACGAGTTCCTCGACCGCAACCCGATGTGCGCCTCCTACCCTGTGAACTACACGAATGACCCCTTCGTCATCGCGCAGAACGACCGCTTCGTGGCCATCAACAATTGCGTGGAGATCGATCTGTTCGGGCAGGTATGCTCGGAGTCATCGGGGACGCGCCACATCAGCGGCACGGGCGGTCAGGTCGACTTCACCTACGGCGCATACCGCTCGAAGGGCGGCAAGGCCTTCCTCTGCCTGAGTTCGACCTTCGATAAAAAGGGCACCACCGTTTCCCGGATCAAGCCTTTGCTCACGGAAGGGGCCATCGTGACGGACCCCAGGGCCCTCGTGTCCTACGTCGTCACGGAGTTCGGCATCGTGAATCTCAAGGGCAAATCGACGTGGGAGCGCGCCGAGGCGCTGATCTCGATCGCGCACCCCGACTTCCGGGACGAGCTGGTCCGCGACGCGGAAAAAATGGGCATCTGGAAGCGCAGCAACCGGGCACGCCGCGAGACCGCCCACGTCGTGGCTTTTCATCGCTGAGCCTTCGCGTCACGCCCGTCCGGGGCTCCACCTCCCGTGATACAACGGGCTGACTGGACCCGGGCACACGTGACACCCCCTCTTTCGAGGGTCGGCGATTCGCCAGGGACCCTGCATCTCTTTCCGGCACGGACACTACCTCCCTCCGTCCAGCCGGAAAGGGCTGCGGGAATCCCCTGTCTGCGCTCTCTTCCCCCCCCTCAGCGAGTGCCCGCCGGCGAAAATAAAGGCAGGGCGCCGGTGCCCTGCATTTTTCTGGATAAGCAATGAATGCAATCCGCGCTATGACCCGCATATCACCGAGATCTCGATTGCGGCATCGCGGGGGAGCTTCGCCACCTGGACGGTCTCCCGGGCGGGGGGCGCATCCGGGAAATAGCGCCCGTAGATTGCGTTGAATTTCACAAAATCGTTCATGTCTTTCAGGAACACCGTCGACTTGAGGACGTTCTGCAGGGTCATTCCAGCCGCCTCGATAACGGCCTTGAGATTTTCCAAAATGCGAACGGCCTGCGACTCGATATCGGTACCGGCCATTTCGCCTGTCTTCGGGTCCATCCCGAGCATGCCCGAGACAAAGAGCAAATCCCCGTATCGCACGGCCTGCGAATAGGGGCCGATTGCCTTGGGCGCATCCGGCGTGCTGATGATCGTCTTCATGCCGACCCTCCTTCCATGCATCGGATCTTTGGTGAGATCGATCATACCACGGAAGCCCGGGACGACAAACGAAATCTCGGCCCGCCGGGGCATATTTACTTTTCAGTTGACACTATCCGCCTTTCCCTATAAAAAAATGAAGCTTTAATAGCAGGAGGTCGAGGCATGAAAAAGCTTGCCGTACTCGTCGCCGTCGTTGCGATTTTTGCAGTCCTTGCAGTCCCAACCGCCAGGGCTGCCGAACCCATCAAGATCGGGGCCGCCTTCGCCCTGTCCGGAAGCATCGCCGTCTACGGCGAGGGTTTCAAAAAGTGCATCGATCTCGCCGTCGAGGAGATCAATGCCAAGGGCGGCATCAAGGGAAGAATGATCGAGATCGTCTATGAGGACAACAAGAGCAACCCCAAGGACTGCGTCACCGCCGTCCGCAAGCTCATCACCGTGGACAAAGTCCCCGTGATCTTCGGGCCCGCAGGAAGCTCCAACTTCATGGCTACGGCCCCCGTCGCCCAGGAAAACAAGGTGGTCCTGCTCTCGGCTCAGGGCGCCGCTGTCGGCCTGACGAAGGCCGGGGATTACATCTTCCGCGTGTTCCCCTCCGACACCCTCCAGGGACCTCACCTGGCGAAGCTTGCCATCGACATGGGCTACAAGAAAGTCCCCGTCATGTACGTCAACAACGACTGGGGCCTCGGTCTCAAGAATGCCTTTGTGGATGCCTACAAGAAGATGGGCGGCACGGTGACGGACATCATCGCCTATGATGAGAAGAAGACGGACTATCGAACCGAGCTTTTGCGGGCCAGCAAGGGAGCCCCCCCGGCCATTGTGAACCTGACCTACATCAACGAGGGCGCCGTGCAGTTCAAGCAGGCCTACGAGATGGGCATCAAGACGCAGTGGCTCTGCGGCTCCGCCGCCAAGGCCCCCAAGATGGTGGAATTGGCCGGCAAGGCCGCCGAGGGGGTCATCGGCACGTATCCCTCGGTCCCCCAGAGCACGAAGCAATACCAAGCTTTCAAGGAAGCATACAAAAAGAAGTACGGCGATGACAAGATCCCGATTTTCGGCGATTACAACTACGACATGGTCTACGTCACGGCCAAGGCAATCGAGAAAGGCGGCTACACGGCCGACGGCATCCGCAAAGCCCTGCCCGCCGCCGCGAAGGGATACAAGGGCGTGACCGGAGACAAGACCTTCGACGCGGAGAGAAGCCCCAAATTCGCCGAATACGGGATATGGATCGTGAAGGACGGCAAGATCGAGGATTACAAGAAATAATCGAAAATAGACTCGACTGAACTGACCGGGAGGGATCCGGCCGTCGTTTCGGCCGGATCCTCCTTTTTTTCATATGGATTCTTTCAGCTACTATTCCCAGACCATCCTCAACGGCATTCTCGCGGGCTGCATCTACGCCCTGTTTGCCATGGGGCTCACCCTCATCTACGGCGTGCTCAACTTCGTGAATTTCGCCCATGGCGAGCTGATCATGTGGGGAGCCTATTTCCTCTTTCTCTTCATGGCGGAACCCTTCGGCCTTCCCCTTTACGTCGCCATCCTCCCGGCCCTGGCCCTGACCGGGTGCCTGGGGCTTGCGATGGACTACTCCGTCTTCCGACCCATCCGCAGGGCAAACCGCCTGACGCTCCTCATCGCCGCCATGGGGCTTTCCGTATTGCTTCGCAACGCGGCGCAGTTTTTCTGGGGCGCCGAGGTGCGGACCTACGGCTTTGAAGTCATGCCCGGGACGCAGTTCCTCGGCCTCTATCTCACGACACCGCAGTTTGCCATCATCGGGGTGACATTGCTCTGTGTCGTCGGTGTCTACCTTCTTTTCTTCAAATCACGTCTCGGCAAATCGATGAGGGCCCTGTCGGACAACCTGGACCTTGCCCGCATATCGGGCATCGACACGAAACGCTCCATTCTCGCCGCCTGGGTCATCTCGGCGGTCCTGGCCGGCATCGGCGGGATCCTCTTGGCCCTCGACACGAACCTCCACCCCGAGATGGGCATCGCCAACCTGATCAAGGCCTTCGCCGCAACGCTTATCGGCGGCGTGGGGAACCTCTGGGGCGCGCTGCTGGGGGGCCTACTGATCGGGCTGGCGGAAAACATCGGCGTGCTCTTCATCTCGCCGGGCTACAAGGACGGGATCGCCTTCGTCATCATGGTGCTGATCCTTCTGGCCCGCCCCTACGTCATCCTCGGCGAAAGGAGCGACTGATGGATCTGCTCCTTCACCTGAGCGTCGTCATCGCCATCTACGCCATCTTCGCGCTGAGCCTCAATGTCGAGGTGGGCTATACGGGGCTCTTCAACTTCGGTCACGTGGCCTTCTTCGCCATCGGCGCCTACACGTCGGCGCTGCTGACCCTCGCCGGTATCCCTTTTAGCTGGAGCCTCCCCGCCGCCCTGGCAATGGCGGGCCTCTGCGGGTTTCTCCTGAGCATCCCCGCCCTCAAGCTCCAGGGCGACTACTTCGGGATCGCGACACTCGGCTTCGGCGAGATCCTCCGGATGATCTTCAACAACGAAGTCTGGCTCACCAAGGGACCCATGGGGCTGCCCGGGATCCCGAGGCCGGAGTTCTTCGGGTTTGCCTTCGACACCCTCCCCCGGTACCTGGCCCTCTCGTCGGGCTTTGCCCTGCTCACTTTTGCCATCCTGGCCTTCATCGTCCTGAGTCCCTTCGGCCGCGCCCTGAAGGCCGTGCGCGACGATGAAACAGCGGCGGAGATCCTCGGCAAAAACGCCTATCGCTTCAAGATCAAATCCTTCGTCATCGGCTCCGTCTTTGCGGGCCTCGCAGGGGTGCTCTGGGCCCACTATGCAACGTTTATCAGCCCTGGAGATTTTACGCTGACCGAGACGATCCTCGTGCTCCTCATCGTCGTCATGGGCGGAAAGGGAACCTTCCTGGGACCCGTTGTGGGGGCCGTGGTTCTCATCGTCTTCCAGGAGTCGGTCCGATTCCTGCGGCTCCCGCCCGAGTGGACCCGGTTGCTGGGTCCGCTGCAGCAGATGATCTTCGGGCTGCTGCTCGTCGTCCTCATGGTCTTTCGCCCCGAGGGGATCATCCGCGAAAAAGGAGGCCAGCGGTGATAGAGATCCGAAACGTGACGAAGGCCTTCGGCGGCACGCGCGCCGTTTCCGACTGCTCGATCAGCCTCGACGGTCTCACGATCTCCGGGCTCATCGGGCCCAACGGGAGCGGCAAGACGACCCTCTTCAACCTCATCACGGGCCTTCTCAAGCCCGACAGCGGGGAGATCCGCTTCCTGGGAAACCGGATCGACGGCCGCCTGCCCCACGACATGGCGGCCCTGGGCCTCATCCGCACCTTTCAGCTCTCGAGGGTTTTCCCCAGGATGACGGTGCTGGAGAACATGCTGCTTGCCCCCCAGGGACAGACGGGGGAGCGCTTGCTCTCCCTGTGGTTGAGCCAGCCGAAAATCCGGAAGGAGGAATCGGAAAACCGGGAGCGGGCCCTGGAGCTTCTCGAGCTGTTGGGTCTCACGCGGCTGCACGACCAGTTCGCCGAGAACCTCTCCTACGGCCAGCAGAAACTCCTGGAGCTGGGCCGGGCCCTCATGGCGAGACCGAAGATGATCCTTCTCGACGAGCCCACGGCGGGGATCAACCCCACGCTGATCCGGACGATGATCGAGATGATCCTCAAGATGAGGGCGCGCGGCCAGACATTTTTCATCATCGAGCACAACATGGACGTGGTCATCGAGGTCTGCGAGAAGGTCTTCGTCCTCGACCACGGAGAGAAGATTGCGGAAGGACGGCCTGAAGAGATCCAGAAGGATCCCCGCGTGATCGAGGCCTACCTGGGATGATGAGACTGGAAGCTGCAGACATCTTTGCCGGCTACGGCAAGATCGAGGTTCTTCACGGGGCAACCCTCCGTGCAGCCGAGGGGGAGATCATCTGCATCATCGGTCCCAACGGCTCGGGAAAATCGACCCTGCTGAAAACGATCTTCGGCCTTCTGAAACCGACGAAGGGCACGGTGAGCCTCGACGGGAAGGACATTACCCGGCTCGAGCCCGAACAGAAGGTGCGTCTCGGAATCGCCTTCATCCCTCAGGGCCGCAACGTCTTTCCATCGCTCACGGTCCGCGAGAACCTCGAGATGGGCGGCACGGTCCTCGACGATGAAAAGGCCGTCCAGCGCGCGATCGAGGAGGCCCTCGAGTCGTACCCTCTTCTCAAGAGAAAAATCCGCGACAAGGCGGGAAACCTCTCGGGCGGCGAAAAGCAGATCCTCTCGCTTGCGCGGGCCGACATGGTGAAGCCGGCCCTCATCCTGATGGACGAACCATCCATCGGCCTCTCCCCGAGAATGATCGACGAGGTCTATTTGAAGATCGCGGAGATCAACCGCAGGGGCACCACCTTCGCCATCGTCGAACAGAACGCCCGGAAGGCTCTCTCGATGGCCCACAGGGGCTATGTCCTGGATCTGGGCAGGACCCGCCTGGAGGATACGGGCGCGGGACTTCTCGACAACGAAGAAGTAAAGAAGCTCTACCTCGGCGGTTAGAAAATAGGGCCCATGGTCTAGGGTAAAGGGTACAGAAAAGACTTACGACATCTTGATTCGATCTGCCGTCTTCGCATTGCTGCAAAAGAAAGCCCGCACGACACTTTTTGCCTTGATAACCTTATCCTGGTTCTGAATGCTTCACGATCCCCCTGCTGATGCAGTAACGGATGCCCTGCCGCTTTTCCAGTGCCCTTGATGCGGCCGGCTGAGCGCTGCGCCTAGTCTGACCTCCTGCGCTTGCCGACGGAGGCCAGGTAGATCGTGAACTCGTCCTGCCCGTCCACTTTCAAGATATGATCCATGGCCTGCTGGTCGTAGGCGGCGACGGCGCAGGTCCCTGCGCCGATAGCCTCGCAGGCCAGGTAGAGGTTCTGGCAGACATGCCCGGCATCGAGGGCGATCACCTTGGCCGCGGCCAGGCTGTAGCGCCACTCCATTCGGTAGGGAATGGCCGTCCAGACAAACGTCACCGCCGCTTCCCCCGGGTAAGGCTGGCCGAAAATGGCCCCGACGACTTTCTCCGACGCCTTCTCGTCGGCGCGCACGAGCAGAAGCTGGTGCTCGACGGGAAGATAACGGTAGATCCCCGCAAGAAGCCCTTTCACATGATTGACACACAAATACGTTTCCAGGGCGTGCCGGCATCCGGCCGACGGCACCGTCCGCAAGGCGTGACCTTCGTCCATGCGCGTCCGGATGCCCTGGGTCGCCCAGAGAAGGAAACTCAGTTCATCCAGGGTCATGGGCTCCCGGGTATAGACGCGCCGGCTCTTGCGGTTCCGGATGGCTTTCGTAAGGTCAATCCCCGGTATATCCTGCCACTTGCCGAATTTGGCCAGATCGATCCGGACCGCGTCGGGCGGGAACGGCTTTTCGATCGGCGGGGAGGCTACACCCCGATTCTGATCGGTTTCCGAAAGATCGATTCTCTTGCGGATGCTGTCCTTCAGGAAATAGCGAAACTGCTCCAGGATCTTCTTATTGACTTCCATGACTCCGAACTCCCTGCTGTGTCTTTCGATGAGTACGGCGCCGAGCGCCCGGTGTCATCTTTTCCCAGGACCGGCAGCACAGCGGTCAACCTGCCTGGGTGGGGCGATGCCTTTCAGCGTCTTCTCCCCTGTTGTTTCTGACTCTCGAGGACGATATCGAGATTTCGGCGGGCTTCCGTAAAGTTCGGCTTTATCCGCAGCGCTTCCCGGAAATGAGATGCCGCCTCCGCTGTTTTCCCCTCCATCATGAGCACTTTTCCAAGGTCGTTGTGGGCCTCCGCGTAGTTCGGCCTCAGCACAAGGGCATCCCTGAATTGCCCGGCAGCCTCCGGAAGGCGGCCCTGGTTGGCCAGGGCCGCGCCATAGTTGTAGTGAAAACCGGCGTTGGCCGGTTCGATCCGCAGGGCCTTTTCGTAGTGGGCTGCCGCTTCCTCAAACCTTCTCTGCGAAGCGAGCAGCACACCGAGGTTGCTGTGGGCGTTTGCGTAATCCGGCCGGATCCGGATGGCTTCCTTGAAATGTTGCAGGGCTTCGTCCTTCTGGCCCGTTGAAAAATAATAATTCGCCAGATTGAAGTGGCCGCCCGACGAGTTCGGGTTGATCCGGAGCGCCTCCCGGTAATGCTCTGCGGCTTCACTGCCCTTCCCCGTGCGGTTCAAGGCGACACCAAAATTGAGATGGGCCAGACTGTTTTGCTCCGTCACACGCAGGGCATGCTCGAAGAGCGTGATGCTGCTTCGCCAGTGGGAGATCTGATTCCACGTCATCACGGTCAGGCTCGCAAAAACGACACCGGTGAGGGCCGCAAGGATTTTTCTCCCCTGGGGTTGACGGCTCGCAAGATCGCCTGCCCCCCAGACAACGGCAATGAACAGCCCGATGTGCGGCACATAGGTATACCGGTCGGCCATGGCCTGCATGCCCACCTGGACAATCCCGATCACCGGAACGAGCGTCCCGAGATACCAGAACCACCCGACGAATGCAAAGGGGTACTGCTTCCTGCAGCGCACGGCGAGGAAGGTCAAGGTGCCGACGAGCGCTGCGGAGCCCAGCACCTGCCATGCGGCGATGCCGGCGGGATAGGGATAAAAGACGGCAAGGCCCTGCGGAAAAACGGTCTTGACGATGTAGGACGCATACGAGATCAGGGCATTCCCCAAACGCTTCAGCAGCGAGATGTCCTCGAGGGGGCTCATCGCACCGCCCTTCTGCTGGGCGAGGAAGGTTATGATCGAGGACAGGATCGTGAGTGCGAACAGGGGGATCTTTTCCGTCACAAGAGCCCAGGGTACGACTGCGGCAGCGGAGGGCTCCATTCGCTCCGGTGCAACCGGGGGCCTTTCCTCTATTTCCTTTTTCTTCTGTTTCTTCTTTTTCCCGGGGGCTTCGATGCCCGGCAGCGGACGCGAAGCCGGCTTTTCTGGAGCATAATATCGGCCCAATGGCCAATAATCCAACAGCAGCAGGATAAAGGGCAATGTGACGAGCATGGGTTTGGAGAGCAGTCCGAGAGCAAAAAAAGCCACAACCGGGATCATTCGGACGATTCCGGGGCTGCGCGTGTAAATAAAATAGGCCCAGAGGGTCAACAGCATGAAGAAGGTGCTGAGGACATCCTTTCGCTCGGCTACCCAGGCCACGGACTCCACGTGCAGGGGGTGAAGGGCGAACAGGAACGCCACGGCGGCGCTTTGCCAGAGGGTCTTTGTCATCCGGTTCAGGACAAAGAAAAGCAGCAGCGTGTTTGCGACATGAAAAAACACGCTGACCAGATGATGACCTGCCGGGTCCAGTCCGAAGAATTGGACATCCAGCTGATGGGAAAGCCATGTCAGCGGGTGCCAGTTGCTGGCATGGCTCGTGGTGAGAGCCCAGGTCAGATTGCCTGCCGTGAGGCCCCCTCTCACATGGGGATTATGGGTGACGTATTGCTCATCGTCGAGGTTGATGAAATCGTGGCCACGGACTTGCCAGAAGACGGCAAGCGTCACCAGCGCGAGAACGAGCGGGATAGCGATTTTCCAATTCCGGGTGGTCATTCGCCCTGATCATATGATCTGTATTTTGCTGCTTTCCGGTCCACATCGCATCGGGCAGTCTGCGCCGTTTCCATGGATTCGCTATTTCCTGTATTGCGCCATGACTTCGCCGAAGCCCTTCATGGAGTTGACAATGGTGGCATCGTCGACGCAGTAGGCAATCCGGAAGTAACCGGGTGCGCCGAAGCCGCTTCCGGGAACCGTGAGGATGTTTTTTTTCTGCAGGGCCCGGACGAATTCCACGTCGTCGGCAATCGGGGTCTTCGGGAAGAGGTAGAAGGCCCCTTCGGGCTTTGTGAACTCGTAGCCGTGTGCGGCAAGTCCGTCGCAGAGAAGATCCCGTTTCTTTTTGTACTCCTCCACGTTGACCTTCGCATCGAGGACCTTCGGCAGGACCCGCTGGATGAAGGCGGGCGCGTTGACGAAGCCGAGCATGCGGTTGCACATGACGAGGCCGCCCAACAGCAATTCAAGGCCGTCCGCCTCGGGGTTCACGGCGATAAATCCGATGCGCTCGCCGGGGACGGAGAGGGTTTTCGAATAGGAGTTGGCGATGAGACTGTGCCGGTAGGCCTTCAGCAGGCTCGGGACCTTCACGCCGTCGTAGACGATCTTGTCGTAGGGTTCATCGGAGATGAGGTGGATGCTGCGTCCGAACTTCTTTCCCTTGTCCTCGAGCATCAACGCAAGGGCCCGGATCGAGGTCTCGTCATAAACCCGACCCGTGGGGTTGTTCGGCGAGTTGATGAGGATCGCCTTCGTTCTCTCCGTGATGGCCTCTTCGATAGCCCACAGGTCGAGAGCGAAGTCCTCCTTCGTCTTGACCAGCTTCGTGACCCCGTTGTGGTTGTCCACGTAGGTCCGGTACTCGACGAAGAAGGGGACGGGGGTGATGACCTCGTCGCCGGGGTCCAGGAGGGTCTTCAGGATCACGTTCAGGGCCCCTGCAGCCCCGCAGGTCATGATGACATGCTCCGGCCCCAGTTTCACGCCGTGCTCCCTGCCCAGCCGAGCGGCCACGGCCGCCCTTGTCTCGGGATAGCCCGCGTTGGGCATGTATCCGTGCACACCCGGCCGCTCGTCTTTTGCCACCTCGAGGAAGGCCTTGAGCAGTTCCCGCGGCGGTTGCACATTGGGGTTCCCCAGGCTGAAATCGAAGACGTTCTCGGCCCCGAACTGCTGCTTGAGCCGGATACCGTCCTCGAACATCTTCCGGATCCACGAGGACTGGGTGATCATCCCTTCGATCTTCTTTGAAACCGCCATGGCTCTCTCCTTTCAAAAAAAGGCAGAAGGCTTATGGCTAAAGGCTAAGGGCTTTTTTTCGTTTCATTTGCCTTTCGCCTTATGCCTTAAGCCTAATGCCTGTTTGACTAGCACATCCAGATCGCGGCCGTCAACAAAAGAGTCCCGAAACTGCTTGACATTTCGCAACCCTTCCTCTAACATCCCGACCGGTTTGGAGGGGGTGCAGAGGCCATGATCATCGAAAAAGCCGGCAAGGTCGTCGAGGGTCTCCACGCACTGGCGGACATCGATCTGCCGGCCTACCTCGTCACGGCCGAAACGCCTGCCCTCTTCGATGCCGGCATCACGTTCATGGGGCCCGTATACCTCAAGGAAATCCGCCGGATTCTCGGCGACGAAAACCGCCTTCGCTGGCTTTTCATCACCCACGCCCATTTCGACCACAGCGGGACGGCCCCTTATCTCAAGCGTCGCATCCCCGGACTCAAGGTGGCCGCAAGCCGGCTCGCCTCCGAGATCTTCAGGAAGCCCAATGCCGTCAGCCTCATCCAGAGTCTCAGCCGCGATTTCGAAGAGCAGTACAAACCGCTGTTCGGCAACGAAGATATCCGGTTCGACAGCCTGGAGGTGGACCGGATCCTCGAGGACGGCGAGACCGTCGACCTCGGCGGCGGCTGGACGTTCAGGGTGATCGCCACGCCGGGCCACACCCGGGACGGCGTTTCGTTCTACTTCCCGAACATCAAGGCCCTCATCTGCGGCGAGGCCGCCGGCGTACCCGACCGCAATTTCAAGATTCATCCGGAGTTTCTCGCCAGCTACAGGGATTACGTGGCTTCCCTGGAAAAGCTGGCCGCACTGGACGTGGAGATCATCATGCTCAGCCATTACTACGTACTCACCGGCGCGGAGGCACGCGGCTACCTGAAGAAATCCCTGGAGAGCACCCTTGCATTTTCTGACCGGATCCGAAGCTGCCTCGCCGAGACCGGCGGCAACCAGGAGAGCGTCGTGAAGCGGATCTTCAAAGAGGACCACCAGGACACGGGCGCCATCCAGCAGGCCGAAAGACCTTACCTGATCAACCTTGCGGCCAAGGTGAAAGCCGTGGCCGAGAACAAATAGGCAGAGAGACGACCAAGACCTACACGAAAGGAGTGAGAGGTACATGAACATCTTGATATTCGGACCCAATGGAAGCGGCAAGGGAACGCAGGGCGCCACCGTCCAGAAGAAATACGGCGTTCCCCACATCGAAACGGGCGTGATCTTTCGTGAGAACATCTCCAAGGGGACGGAACTCGGGAAGAAGGCAAAAGTCTTTATCGACAAGGGCGACCTGGTTCCCGACGACATCACGATCCCCATGATCCTGGACCGACTGCAGGAGGCAGACTGCGCGAAGGGCTGGCTCCTCGACGGATTCCCCCGCAACCTGGCCCAGGCCGAGGCCATGTGGAAGGCTCTCCAGGAGCGGAACATGAAACTCGACTTCGTCGTCGAGATCCTGCTTGCCCGAGACATCGCCAAGAAGCGCATCATGGGCCGAAGACTCTGCCCCGTCGACAACAACCACCCGAACAACATCTTCATCGACGCCATCAAACCCGCCGAGAAGGACGGCAAGACGGTATGCCGGGTCTGCAGTGCCGACAACCTCAAGGCCCGTGCCGACGACCAGGACGAAGGGGCCATCGACAAGCGCCACGGAATCTACTACGACACCAAGACGGGTTCGCTTGCGGCCGTGAACTTCTTCAAGCAGCGCGTGAAGGTGATCGAAGTGGACGGCACCCCCGGCGTGAAAGAGGTCGCCGAGGACCTCATGAAAAAACTGGGTTGATTTTTTAATTATTTCAATGTATAAGAGAATCCTCCCGTCGGGATTGTCCCGGCGGGAGGATTTTTTTATAATAAATGAGATGGCAGAGAATTCTGGCGGAATCTTTTAAGCGTTCTACGTTAACCGCTCTTGGCGGAGCGTCCTTCGACAGGCTCAGGATGACGGAACTGTCATGGTGAGCTTGTCGAACCATGCGCCTGCAGGGAAGCGAGATTTAGAGCGGTCAAAGAAAGTCTATTCGCAGAATAATTCTGTTCCATCGAATTGATCATACCATGAAAAACATCCGCAACTTCAGCATCATCGCCCACATCGATCACGGCAAATCGACCCTCGCCGACCGCCTGATCCAGCACACGGGGGTCTCCGACGTGCGCAACTTCCGCGATCAGATCCTGGACAACATGGACATCGAGCGCGAGCGGGGGATCACGATCAAGAGCCAGGCAGTCACCCTTCCCTACCGCGCAAAAGACGGCCAGGATTACATTCTCAACCTCATCGACACGCCGGGCCACGTGGATTTCACCTACGAGGTCTCCCGGTCCCTTGCCTCCTGCGAAGGGGTGCTGCTGCTCATCGACGCCGCCCAGGGGGTGCAGGCCCAGACGATCGCCAACCTGTTCCTCGCCATGGAGAACAACCTGGCGATCATCCCCGTCATCAACAAGATCGACTTGCTGACGGCGGACGTGGACAGGGTCCTCGAGCAGATCGACGCCGAACTGGGGCTCGACCCCTTCAGCCACATCAAGTGCTCCGCCAAGCAGGGGATCGGAATCGAAGAGGTTCTGGAAGCCATCGTCGAGCGCATTCCTGCCCCGAAAGGCGACCCTGCAAAGCCGCTCTCGGCGCTCATCTTCGACGCCCAGTACGATTCCTTCCGCGGCACCGTGATCTACTGCAGAGTCTTTGACGGAGCCGTCAAGCCCGGCGACATCATCCGCTTTATGTCCGAGGGTTCCACGCACAAGGTGGAGGAGGTGGGCCGCTTCGCCCTGACCCGGGACAAGAAGAATACCCTCTCGGCAGGGGATGTGGGTTACATCATCGCCGGCGTCAAGACCGTCTCCGACGTCCGCATCGGAGATACGATCACCCACGATGAGCGGCCTGCGGAACATGCGCTTCCCGGGTTCAAGGAGATCAAGCCCGTCGTCTTCTCGTCCATTTACCCCATCTCGTCGGAGGACTACGAGGACCTGACCGTCGCGCTGGAAAAGTACAAGCTTAACGACGCCGCCCTGGTGTATCAGAAGGACTCCTCCGTCGCCCTCGGACTGGGATTTCGCTGCGGGTTTCTGGGTCTTCTGCATCTGGAGATCGTTCAGGAACGCCTCGAGAGGGAATTCGACCAGTCCATCATCCTCTCCGTACCCAGCGTCCGCTATCGCTTCACCCTGAAGGACGGCAGCGTCGTTTGGGTGGACAACCCGTCCAACTACCCGGACCCCTCATCGATCGAGAAGGCCGAGGAACCTTTCATCCGGGCCACCATGATCATGCCCGAGAGATACCTCGGAGCCGTCATGAAGCTCTGCACGGAGAAACGCGGCTCAAACTCGACGCTGAGTTACCTGAGCCCGGGCCGCGTGGAGCTCATCTACGAGATGCCGCTTGCCGAGGTTCTTTTCGATTTCTACGACCGGCTCAAGACGGTGACCCAGGGATACGGTTCCTTCGATTACGACATCATCGACTACCGGGAGGGGACGCTCGTCCTTCTGGACATCCTGGTCAACGGCGAAAAGGTGGATGCCCTCTCCCAGATCGTCCACCGCGACAATGCCCGTCAGCGGGGCGTTCATGCCTGTGACAAGCTCAAGGAAGAGATTCCCCGCCAGCAGTTCAAGATCGCGATCCAGGGCGCGATCGGCGGTGAGATCATCTCCCGCTCCACGATCAACCCTTTCCGC
>CAZUBX010000077.1:0-14720 GCA_964619035.1 uncultured Syntrophaceae bacterium
CTGGGTATTGGGAATACCGCCTGCCTAGTCTATCTTTTCATTGCGAGGAGCGAAGCGACGAAGCAATCTCAAGGATATATCTCAAACGTAGATTGCCACGCCTCGGAACATCCACCCTCACCCCAACCCTCTCCCCTCAAGGGAGAGGGAGATTATGGAAGGGGTTTGCTAGAGGCTCGGCTCGCAATGACACTGTTATTTTATTTCTTCACTCAGACACTTGAACACTCAGACACTCAGTCACTTCTTTTTGTATCCGTACCTCGCCTCAAAGATGGGAGCCGTCAGGTTGTCCACGGGGACGTAATCATCGGTAAGGATCACCGACGGGCGTTCGCGGAGGATCTGCTGGAGGCTCTCCTGGGGCACGATATGGGCGGTCATGGCCTTTCCTGCCCTTGCGCCGATGACACGCGCCAGATCCCCCATGTCCCACTTTTGGGGGCTCGCGACAACGACACAGGTGGCAATCCCGAGACGCTGAAGCTCCGGCGCCAGGACCAGCAGGTTGACGTTGCCCTTCCCAAAGACCTCCTCGAGGGTGCGAATGTAGGACGGCAGAAACAGGCCCTCGGTGACGCTGTCAATCAGGTTGGCAATGAGGAACCCATCAGGTTTGAGGAGTTCCTTCATCTGTTGAGTAAACTCCTTTGTCGTCAGGTGGTAGGGGATGGAGAGGTCATTGAAGGCGTCACCGAAAATGAAATCGTAACGCCCCTTGTCCTTCGAGTTCATGACGAACCAGCGGCCGTCCTCGTTGAAGGAGCGGATGGTCGTGCTGCGGGGCAGGCCCAGGTATTCGTACACGACACGGGTAACCTCCGGGTCGATCTCCACGACGTCGATCCGTGCCCCGGCATATTTCGCCTCCAGGTAGCGGGGAAAGGTGTACCCTCCCCCGCCGATGAAGAGCGCGTCGACGGATGACCGGGAATTCATCTGCCAGCTGACCAGCTCTTCATAGATCCGGATGTAGTCGTAATCGAGAAAGGCGGGGTCATTCACGTCATTGATCGAGTGGATGAGGTTGTCCAGGATGAGGGCTTCGCCCTCGACCGTCCCGCCCTTGATGGGGTATTTCATCAGCTTGATCGTGAAGTAGTCGCTTTCCTTGTAGTAGTAGACCTTCTCGTCGAGCAGGGGCTTGTAAGCATAGCCGAACATCGTGAAGAGGAAAACGCTGACGGAGACGACGGAGACGATGGAAATGACCGCGGCCTTTCGCTTCAGGAACAGCCCTCCGAACAGGAAGGCCGAACCGATCAGGATGGCACCCATGGTGAGCAGCAGGCTGCGTGTTCCCATCCAGGAGATGAGGAAAAAGCCCGTGGCGAAGGTCCCGATGATGGAGCCCAGGGTGGAGAAGGCGTAGATCTTGCCCACGATGTTTCCCGTCCGGTCCAGGTTGTCCAGGGTGAGCTTCACCACGACGGGCGAGATCATGCCGAGAAGCATCGAGGGAACGAAGAAGATGGCCGTCGTGAGCAACAGGATCCGCAGCATCAGAGTCGTCTGGAGCTGGGCGGCGCCGATCAGATCGGTCAGGGGTGCGATGGTCAAGGCCCCCACGCCGGAAAGGAAGAGAAGCCACCCCAGGGTTGCCTCGCGGGGATACCGGTCCGCGAGGGTCCCGCCGACCCAGGCGCCGATGCTGATCCCGGCAAGGACGACGCCGATGATGCTCGTCCATGTGTAGAGGGAGACCCCCACGTATGGCGCCATGATCCGTCCCGCCACGAGCTCGATGACAAGCGTACAGAAACTGGCGATGAAAACGACCAAGTTGGCCTTGACGACAACCGTGTTCATGATTACCTCTTTGTCTATTCCGTCTTGCCGCGAAGCGGCAGTGTAGAAGTGTCTAAGTGTCTAAGTGTCTGAGTGTTTGAGTGAAGAGGAAGAAAGAACCCGGCAATTCTTAATCCTCGATCTTGCCTTTATTTCTTCACTCAGACACTCAGACACTCAGACACTTCTTTCTCTCGGTCACTTCTCCGTCTTGGACGTCACATCCGCCTTGATCCGGTTCACGGCTGCAATCATGGCATCGAAGACGTTTTCCCGGAAGTCTCCGGCCACGACAACGTACATCACGTCCTCGCCGACCTTCAGGACTCCTTCGTTGACATGAGCCAGAACCTCCACGATCCCCGTCATCGCCTTGATTTCCCCGAGGATCACCTCCAAGCGCTTGCGGTCCACCCGAACACTCACCTCCGACACGGGTCTGCCGTCCCGAGAGGTGGCCCTCACGACCCCGTTATGGCAAAGGATCATCCCCGCCTTGTGAAAGTCGGGGTGTTTTTTTGCGTTCTCAACCAGTGTTGACAGGTCCATATCGATGTCTTTCCTTCCTTTCAATTCGCAGTTTTTTCTTACCCTCTTACCCTCTCAACTTCTTACCCTCTGCATCTTGACTGCCGCGTCCGCCTGTGCCATGTTGTGGTCATGAGGCGGCGAAAAGGCTCATCGACACCACGGCTGCTCGGGGAGATCCTCCCCGAAGCCTTGAAAATGAAGGCCCTCCATGTTCCCATGAAGGACCGTTCGCTCACCGACGCCTGGAATCGCGCCGTGGGGCCGCAGATCGGTGCCAAGGCCCAGCCGGACAGGCTCAGAGACGATGTGCTCTATGTCCGTGTGGCCAACTCCGTCTGGATGCATGAACTCCAGTTCATGAAACAGGACATCATCTCGAAACTCAACGGGATCCTCGGCGGGACGAATGTTTCGCAGATCCGGTTCTTCATCGGCGAAGTCGAGGCTCCGCGCGTAAAACACGCCGCGCCGGATGTGATGCTGGACGCGCGCGATCTGAAGGCGGAAGAAAATAACTACATCAGCGAAACCCTCGCCGGAGTGACCGACCCGGATCTGAAAGAGATCCTGCAAAAAACAATGACGCGGTCTATCCTGCGGAGTCGGAAAGATTCCTGAACAGTGCTTCCAGTTCCTCCGAATACCCTTCGCCTTCCTTATATATGAACAGCGGCGGAAGAACGGCCAGCTCCTCGCCGCCTCCTTTCACTCCTTCCACAAGGACGAAATCGCCCCTCGATCCCGGCCGTGAATGAACCATGCGCAGCCTCTTCGGTTCCATCTTCCCCGCCCTCATTCGATGGATGGCCTCCACCATGCGCGAGCAGGGGTAAATCATGCAAACCCGGCCGCCTAGTTCGAGCGCGTGGGAAGCGGCCTTGAGGAAATCGGCAATGGATCCCGCAATTTCGTGCCGAGCCAGGGCCTTTTCCGGCGCAGGGTTCACCTGCCCCGAGCCCATCTTTCGATAGGGCGGATTGAAAATCGCGACGTCATGGGATCGGGTTTCCAGCAATTCGGCAACCTTCCGGGCATCCCCCCGGATCATCTTCACTCGTTCTTCGAGGCCATTGATGGAAACACTGCGCCCCGCCATGTCTGCAAGATCGGCCTGAAGCTCCAATCCCGTCACCTGGACACCGGGATGCCGGAAGGCCAGCAGAAGGCTGATCACGCCGCTCCCGGCTCCGAGTTCGAGGATCCGATCCTTTTTTTTCAGTTCAACGAAATGGGCCAGCAGGACGGAGTCGATCGTGTACCGGTAACCCTTCTTCTTCTGGAGGATCTTCAGCCGCCCCCCGAAGAGAGACTCAAGAGTCTCGTCGTCCCGTACCCAAGATGTTCCAGCCATTGAATTCAGTCCCGACTTCTAGGGCACTTCAAGGCCACAGGCTACAGGTCACAGGCGACAGACAAAAGAGCAGCCAATAGGGTGTTCCTGTAGCCTGTAGCCTGTAGCCTTTAGCCTTTAGCCTGTAGCCTAGTCTATAAGGTGCACAAAAAGCCCGCTTCTAAGCTTTGGTTCGAACCAGGTGGATTTGGGGGGCATGATCATCCCCGCATCGGCAATGCTGATCAATTCGGAAATCCCCGGGGGGAAAAGTGAGAAGGCCACGGCATAGCCCAGTTGATCCACCATCCGCTCCAGTTCGTCCATTCCGCGGATCCCGCCGACAAACTTGATCCGGTCATCCGTCCGCGGGTCCTTGATCCCGAGGACGGACCCCAGGAGATGATCCTGGAGGATGGAAACGTCCAGCTTCCCGATGAGATCGGCGTTTTCGTAGATTGCAGGTTTTGCCTCGAGCCGGTACCAGGTTCCCTGGAGATACATGCCGAACTGATGAGGGCTCGAAGGCGACCGTTTTGTGAAACCGGGCGTGACGGTGAACTTCTCGCCGACCCGGTCCAGGAATTCCTGCCCGGTCATCCCCTGCAGATCCTTCACGACGCGGTTGTAATCCAGGATCTTGAGCTGCTCGTGGGAGAACAGGGTGGCAACGAAGGTATTGTACTCCTCCGCCCCGTTGTGCGCCGGGTTTCTCCCGCGCCTTGCCCGCGCCACCGTGGCAGCCGATGCTGCACGGTGATGCCCGTCGGCAATGTAAAGGCACTCCACCTTCGAGAATTCCCGTTTCAGCTCATCGATGCTCCCGTCGTCGCAGACGACCCAGGCGGTGTGGGTAACGCCGTCCGGTGTGGTGAAATCATACTCCGGGGGGGCTTTCATGATCGCGGCAATGATCCTGTCGATCGCCTCCCTGGAGCGGTAGAGAAGAAAGACGAGGCCCGTCTGAGCCCCCGCTGTTTCGATGTGATTCACCCGTTCATTTTCCTTGTCGACACGGGTGAGTTCGTGCTTCTTGATGAGTCCCGCCTCATACTCGGCCGTGCTCACGCAGCCCACGAGTCCGTATTGCTCGCGGCCCGCCGCCTTCTGCCTGTATACGTAAAAACAGGGTTTCTCTTCCTGGAAAAGTATGCCCTCCCCGATGAAGTTCCGCAGATTCTCGCGGGCCCTGGCAAAGACCCGGGGGTCATCATCCCGGATCTCGTCCGGGACATCGATCTCGGATTTTTCCACGCGCAGGAAGTTTCGGGGGTTATTCCGGACGATTGCCCTCCCCTCTTCACGGTCGAGGACATCGTAAGGGAACGAGGCCACTTCGCCGGCATATTTCTTTTGCGGCCTCACGGCCCTGAACGGAATCACCCGTGCCATAGACACCTCCTGAAAAAAAAGTGTTTAGCATATCGCTCTTTACAAAGCAATATTCAGCGCCGAGCGCCAAGCGTGCAGCAGAGGATCACGACGAGGTGACAGGTGTCAGGTATCAGGTGACAGGAAACAACACCAACTAGGGGGTTTACCTGTTACCTGTTACCTGTTACCTGTTACCTGTTACCTGTTACCCGTTACCCGTTACCTAGCCCCGGGCGCTCGTACTGGACGCTTGAAAAATGTCCGGTCAGCATATATAAGGCGCTATACTTCATTGCGGGGGAACGGGGCGATGGGCGTGACACGGGTGTTCATTCACGGGCTGGAAAGCAGCAGCCAGGGCGCAAAGGGGGTCTTCTTCCGGGAGCGCTATCCCGACATGATTATCGAGGATTTCAGCGGCCCCCTCGATGAGCGGATGAAAAAGCTCAAACGGCTTCTGGCGGGCATGGAGGACTTGATCCTCGTCGGCTCCAGTTTCGGGGGTCTGATGGCCGCCATTTACGCCTGCGAGAACGAACCCCGGGTGAGAAAGGTCATTCTGCTTGCGCCGGCCCTCCACGTCCCGGACTTCGGGCGTTTTCTGGGCCAGCGGACAAATGTCCCTGTGTCGCTCTTTCACGGCCGAAACGATGACGTGGTGCCACCGGCCGCCGTGAAGGCCATCGCGGAAAAGGTTTTCGAAAACCTTGATTACCACCTCGTCGACGACGACCACTCGCTTCACGTCACCTTCCCGCTGATGGACTGGAAGGCCCTCATCTGAGCCCCGGGCGGCCCGGAGCCGGGAGAAGTCCTTGACAAACCCAGGGTGATCACTTAGGTTGGGTCAAACAGGCAGGAATCAGAAAATGACAGAAACGGTAACCAAGAAAGTCGTCATCCGCTACAGCGCCGACATCGTCGACCAGCCGATCGCGTGCAAGCTCGCCAAGACGTACGATCTGGATTTCAACATACTCAAGGCACGGATCTTTCCCCGCCGTGAAGGTGTTATGGTCCTGGAACTGAGCGGCACGAAAGAGAATTTCGACGCCGGGGTGCGGTTCATGAAAGAAAAGGGGCTCCGTGTGGAACCCCTTTCGAAAAGCGTAACCCAGAATACCGACAAGTGCGTTCACTGCGGGGCCTGTGTCGCCTTCTGCCCGACCGAGGCCCTTTACACGGACCCGAAGACATCGAAAATCATCTTCGACGCGGAACGCTGCAACGGCTGCGAGTTCTGCGTGACGGCATGTCCAGCCAGGGCCATGGCGATCGACCTGTTTTAAGAAGTGTCTAAGTGCATAAGTGTCTGAGTGTTTAAGTGAACAGGAGAAGGAACCGGTAATTCTTCGTCTTCGAACTTGCACCTTTCTTCACTCAGACACTCAGACACTTCTTCTCACTCAGACACTTTTTTCACTTTTTCTTGCTTCCCCTGTCCGCGTCCTTCTTATCGCCGTTTCTCAGGGCTTCGTCCATGTGCTTATTCAGATTGCCCTTCTGGCCGGCGAAAAACTCCTTGGCGCCCTCCATGACATCGCCCCCTTTGGCCACGACCTTGTCGACTACCCCTTTGAATTTCGTTTTCAGGTCACCGGACGGGAGGAAGTGCTGGAAGGCAAGCAGGGCCAGTACGACAGCGGCGATGATGAGCGTCAGCTTGAAGAAGCGGCTGAGGAGCCAGAACAGACCGACGGCGGCAAGGATGATGAGAAGGACGATTACCCCATTTTCGGACATGAAGCCGGCAATGGCATCCATCGCGATCCCTCCTTGTGCGGTATAAGGTTGATTAACACGATTCCTCTGTGATATCCACTAATTATTGCGCCTTGACAAAGCACACCCCCCGGTCTAGATTGCTAACTTCAAGAAACGTGCCGAAACGGGAATGCACCCCCGTCTGCAGGCAGCGATCGGGAGGTCGCCGCGACGGCTCGGCACGGTGAGGAACATGAGAAAAAGCCGGGACAAACAAGGCCGGGATGGAAGCATGCCGGTGGAATCGCCCAGAAGGGTTGCCCTGGCAACGCTGGGCTGCAAAGTGAACCAGTGCGAATCGGCGGCCATGGCGGATCGCCTGACGCAGTTGGGTCACACCGTGGTCGGCTTCGATGCCGATGCCGATGTCTTTATCATCAACACCTGCACGGTGACGGCACGAACGGATTTCCAGTCCCGGCAGCTCATCCGGAGGGCGGCAAGGCGCAACCCCGGAGCGCCCGTCATCGTCACAGGCTGCTATGCCCAGGTGGCGCCGGATCTGCTCAAGGAGCTGCCCAACGTGCGCCTTGTCGCAGGGAATGTCGAAAAAGAGCTTATCCCGGGGCTTGTCGGGACCCTGAACGGAGGCCCTGCAGACGTGCTTGTGCGGGATATCGGGCAGGCCTGGCAGTTCTCTGGTCTTACCCCCGATCGCTTTCCCGGGCGGACGAGGGCTTTCCTCAAGATCCAGGACGGGTGCAATGCGCGGTGCAGTTACTGCATCGTTCCGAAAGCAAGAGGGCCCAGCCGCAGCATGGCGGAGGATCGTGTCCTTGAACGCGTCGCATCCCTGGCCGCCGCGGGCTACCGCGAGATTGTCTTCACGGGGATCCACCTCGGCGCATGGGGGCAGGATCTGACCCCGTACTCGGACATGCCTTCTCTCCTGCGCCGGATCGGCGATGCGGGGCAGATCGGGAGGCTCAGGCTCAGCTCGATCGAACCCCTGGAGGTGACCGATGAGCTGATTGCATGCCTTCGGGACTCGACGTGGTTGTGCCGGCACCTGCACATCCCGCTTCAGAGCGGCGATGACCGGATCCTTGCCGCCATGGGGAGGCACTACGACCGGGAATTTTTCAGGGAACGGATCGAGCGGCTCGTCTCGGAAATCCCCGACCTTGCGATCGGCGTCGATGTCATGGCCGGATTCCCCGGTGAGGGGGATCACGAATTCGAGAACACGATGGCCTTGCTCCGGGAACTCCCGGTGGCCTACCTCCATGTCTTCCCCTACTCGGAGCGGCCGGGCACGGCGGCATCGGGCATGCCGGGAAAAGTGGAGGAAAGCGTCAGGGCCGCGCGCGCAGCGGTGCTCAGAGGCCTTGGGCTCGCCAAGCGGGAAGCCTTTGTAAATCGTTTTGCAGGCTCGACGCAGGTTGTCCTCGTCGAGCAGAGCCGTGACAGGAAAACAGGCCGCCTGAAGGGGTTCACCGGAAATTACATCCCGGTGCATTTGCAGGGCGGGAGCAGGAGCATGATGAACCGTTTTGTCGATGTCGTCATCGAATCCTCTGAGGCCGGCATCGCAACCGGCCGGGTCTGCCATGAACAGTGAGCGCATGGAACAGCTTACCCGACTGGAGGAAGCCCTGGGGTACAAATTCAGAGACCCCTCCTTTCTGGATTGCGCCCTCACGCACCGGTCCTACGCCAACGAAAACCCCGACCTCGTGATGCAGGACAACGAGCGTCTCGAGTTTCTCGGCGACGCCGTCCTCACCCTGTGCATCACGGACATGCTGGTGAAGAAGTTCCCGGAGTGCACCGAGGGGGATCTCTCAAAGATCCGCTCCACCATCGTCAACGAAAGGCCCCTGGCGGGGCTCGCCCGGGAACTCTGTGTCGGTGATTATCTCCTCCTCGGCAAAGGGGAGGACCTCTCCGGCGGCAGAGCAAAGAGCTCCCTGCTGGCCAACGCTCTCGAGGCCATCATCGCCGCCGTATACTGTGACACGGGGTTTGCTGGCGCCTTCGACTTCATCGGAAAGAGATTCCACCCCCTTCTGGAGACGGGGGCTGCCGGTGTCTTTTACCGGGATTACAAGACCAGCCTCCAGGAAACCACCCAGAACCGCTTCCGGATCATCCCGAGGTACAGTGTCATCCGGGAGTACGGGCCTGACCATGACAAGGTCTTCCAAATCAGGGTGAGCATCGGGGAAATCGTGAGCACGGCAGGGCTGGGCCGCAACAAGAAGGAAGCCGAGCAGCGCGCCGCCAAAAAGGCCCTGGAGGCCATCGAGAGGCTTGCTCCACCGAATGGCGGCAATGGAGAAGTGACTGAGAGACAAGTCAAAGAAAGTGACTGAGTGTCTAAGTGTCTGAGTGTCTAAGTGAAGAAAAGAGAAAGCTCAAAGACGAAGAATTACCGATTCCCTCCTCCTCTTCACTCAGACACTCAGACACTTAGACACTTTTAGGCTGCTGTTCAGCATTATGACCGAAAAGACGGAACAGACTGTTATGCGACCCCTCATCATTCCCTTCTTCCTCCGTAACCGGGGCTGCCCCCACCGATGCGTCTTCTGCAACGAGAGGATCATCTCGGGCAATGCCGAGGCGATCACGGAAGCGGGCCTGCGCGAGACGGTGAGGTCAACCATCGCCGGGAGCAAGGGAAGCGGCCGCGTCGAAATCGCCTTTTACGGGGGAAGTTTCACCGGCATGGCCCGCGAGGAGCAGATGGAGTTGCTTCGCATGGCCGGGGCGCTCATCGGCGAGGGTGCGGTCCACTCCATTCGCCTCTCCACACGCCCCGACGACATCGAAGGGACCTGGCTCGACACGCTGAAAAAGTTGGGGGTGAGGGCCGTCGAGATTGGCGCCCAGTCCATGGATGACGGGGTTCTCCGGGAATCGGCGCGCGGACACAGCGCGGAGGATGTCCGAAGGGCCATAGGGATTCTGAAAGAAAAGGGGTTCGAGACGGGCATCCACCTCATGGCGGGGCTTCCCGGGGAGAGCCGGGAAAAATTCGAGACATCCGTTACGGAAGTGATCCGCACCGGGCCCGACACCGTCCGTATCCACCCGCTTCTGGTCTTCCGGGACACGGAGCTCACCCGCCTGTACGAGAGAGGGGACTTTCGCCCTCTGAACCTCGATGAGGCCGTCTCGTGGTGTAAGGTCGCACTCGTGCGATTCACGCGATCCGGCATCCCCGTCATCCGCCTGGGGCTGCAGTCGACGGCTGAGATGGAAAGAAAGGGGGGCATCCTTGCCGGCCCCTGGCACCCGGCTTTTCGCAGCCTCGTGGAAGCGGATCTCTTCAGGGACATGGCCCTCGAGCTGATTTCGAAGGCCGGCGGCATCGACAGCGGACAGGAGTTTCACGTCGCCCCGGCGGACCTGTCGAATTTCAACGGGATGGGCAGCGCGAATCGCGCCTTTCTGCAGGCCCGCTTCGGCAGCCGCCCCGTCATGGCGAAAACGGACCCGTCGCTGCCGAGGGGCGCCCTCGTGCTTCGGAACGGCGCGAGGGAATACGGGACATCGATTGCGGAGGTCAGTTTTGTTTAAATCGGGATTCATCGCCATCGCCGGACGGCCCAACGTGGGCAAATCCACGCTCCTGAATGCGATCCTGGGCGAAAAGATCGCCATCACGAGCAGCAAGCCTCAGACGACGAGAAACAAGATCACGGGAATCCTGAACGCCGACGACGGGCAGTTCATCTTCCTGGACACGCCGGGCATCCACCGGGCAAAGACACCCCTGAACCGCTACATGGTGAAGGCGGCGACAAGCACCTTCAGCGAGGTCGACCTGATCCTGTTTCTCATCGAGGCGGACCGCGGCTACGACGCGGACGACGGTCTCATCATCGAGAGCATGCGGGAGGCAGGGGTCCCCGTATTCCTCGTCATCAACAAGATCGACCTGGTGGCCAAACCGATCCTGCTGCCGCTGATCGACCGCTTCCGCGGCCTTTATGAATTCCGTGAGATCGTTCCCGTGTCAGCCGCGCGCGGCAACGGGGTGGACCGTCTTGTCGAGCTTATCCGGGAGGCCCTGCCCGAGGGGCCGAAGTTTTTCCCCGACGACATGTTCACGGACAACACGGAGCGCTTCATCGCCGCCGAAATCGTCCGGGAGAAGATCCTGGTGCTCACCCACAAGGAAATTCCCTACGCCACGGCCGTCACCGTCGATTCGTTCAAGGAGGACGAGGAAAAGAACATGATCCGGATCGCGGCCACGATCACGGTAGAGAAGGATTCCCAGAAGGGCATCCTCATCGGCAAGGGCGGGAAGATGCTCAAGGAGATCGGTACCCAGGCCCGCCTGGAAATGGAGAAGTTCTTTGCCGCGAAAATCTTCCTGGAACTTTTCGTCCGCGTGCGCAAAGATTGGACAAAAGACGCCAAATGGCTCAAGGAGTTTGGATACGGAGACTGAAAAAGCCTCAGGCCACAAGGCAAAAGAGAGTGCCTGAGTGTCTAGGTGTCTGAGTGCCTGAGTGAAGAAATGGAAAAAGATAAATCCTCCCCAGCCCTCCTTTTACAAAGGAGGGAGTAAATAGGAGCCCCCCTTTTGCCGCCAGAATCCGCTTCGCGTGGCGGCGCGGCACGGAACGAACCGGACATGATTGCGCAGCCTAACGGGATGTCCCCCCGGTCGTAAAGGGGGGAAGGGGGGATTTGACGAAATAAACGAAATAAACGAAAAGAACGAAACGGATCAGAATGAAACCATTAATAGCCATCATCGGACGGCCCAACGTGGGCAAATCGACGCTCTTCAACCGGCTCTCGGACCGCAAGAAGGCAATCACCATCGACGAGCCCGGGGCGACGCGCGACCGCAACTACACCGAAGCGACCTGGCAGGGAAAGGCCTTCGACATCGTCGACACGGGCGGGTTCGAGCCGGTTTCGACGGAGAAAATCCTGATGCAGATGCGCGAGCAGACGAGGCTCGCCATGGAGCAGAGCGACCTCATCATCTTCCTGATGGACGGCAAGGAAGGCCTCACGCCTGCCGACGAGGAGATCGCGAAGCTGCTGCGCACATTCAAAAAGCCGGTCTTCTATGCCGTCAACAAGATCGACGGGGACCGACACGACAACCTCGCCTACGAATTCTACCGCCTCGGGATCGAGCGGATCCATGCCATCTCCTCGGAGCATGGCCGGGGTATCGACGATCTGATGGATGACGTCGTTGCGGCTCTTCCCGATGCGCCGCCGGCAACGGGCGAGGAAGAGGAGGAGGTGATCCGTATCGCCGTCGTGGGCCGTCCCAACGTGGGCAAATCGTCCCTGGTCAACAAGATCCTGGGCTACGAGCGCACCATCGTGAACCCGACGCCGGGAACAACGCGGGACGCCATCGACACGCCCTTCGAGTACCGCGACCGCAAGTATGTCCTCGTCGACACGGCGGGCATCCGCAGGAAAAGCCGGATCAGCCTCACACTGGAGAAGTACAGCGTCATAGAAGCCCTGAGAACGCTCAATCGCTGCGATATCGCCCTTCTGCTCATCGACGCCGAGCAGGGGATCGCCGAACAGGACGCGAAGATCGCCGGGCTCATCCTCGACAAGGGGGTTGCCTGCATCATCGTGGTGAACAAGTGGGACCTGCTCAAAAAGGACAACAGCACGATCGGTGTGCACGTGGAGAAGATCCGCGACACCCTGAAGTTCCTGCAGTTCGCCCCCATCGTCTTCGTATCGGCCGTCACAGGGCAGCGTGTGACGAGCATCTTCGACGTCATCGAGGCAACCCACGCGGAGTACACGAAGCGCATCTCTACGGCGGAGCTCAACGAAAAAGTCAATGCCTTCGTGGCCGAAAACCCACCGCCCATGTACCGCAATCGCCCCAACAAAATCGTTTACGTCACCCAGGCCTCCGTGAAGCCGCCCACCTTCATCTTCTTCGTGCGCGAGCCGAAGGCCATCCACTTCTCCTATCAACGCTACCTGGCCAACCGGCTCCGGGAGGGACTGGGCTTCGGGAACGTACCCATCCGGCTCGTCTTCCGACTACGGCACCGGGACAGGGAGAAATAGGGATTCGGGATTCCGGATAAGAAAGAAAGGAAAAAGTGAAAGAATACCGATGTCATTGCGAGCCGAGCCTCTAGCAACCCACTTCCATAATCTCCCTCTCCCTTGAGGGGAGAGGGCCGGGGTGAGGGTGGATGTTCTGAGGCGTGGCAATCCACGTCTGAGAACTATCATTGGATTGCTTCGTCACCCTGAGCCGGTCGAAGAAGCTCCTCGAAACGACCAGAGTAGGAATGACAAAAGTGAAAGAAGAGATTCCTGAATCCTAAATTCAGAATCTTAAACGTAGATTGCCACGCCTCGCGAGGCTCGGCTCGCAATGACTTCTTTGTTTTATCTTCACTCAGATACTTAGACACCTAAACACTCAGACACTTATTCTTGCTCAGACACTCCATCTCTGACACATAAGCGTTTAAAATCTAATTGACTTTGGAAAAATTCCTGTGCTAGAGGAAGCTCTCAATTGGGGTTGTTTTTTTTATTATTATTTCCACACACCGTTTTCTTCGGATTGCTTAAAGCACGAGACAAAAGGAGGATGGCGTATGAAGATGAAGCACGTACTGGTGGCGTTCATGGTTCTGGGTCTGGCCTTCACCATGCCGGCCCCCGCATTTTCCCAGGCCAAGTCGGACACGATCAGGATCGGCGTGTTCCTGCCGATGACGGGCGGTGTGGCCGCATACGGCCAGGGGTCCTGGCAGGGTATCCAGGTGGCCAGGGAAATGAAACCGACCATTCTCGGCAAGAAGGTAGAGCTCTTCCTCGCCGATGACAAGAGCGACAAGATCGAGGCCGCCAATGCCGTGTCCCGGCTGGTCGAGAAGGAAAAAGTCATCGCGATCATCGGCTCCTCCATCAGCGGCAACACCATGGCCGGAGCCCCGATCGCTGAGAAGGCCGGCATCCCCATCATTTCCCCCACGGCCACAAACCCCCTCGTGACGCAGGGCAAGAAGTACATCTTCCGCGTGTGCTTCATCGACCCCTTCCAGGGCGAGATGGCCGCCAAGTACGCCTACGAGACCCTGGGGAAGCGCAAGGCCGCCCTCATCATCGACAAGGCGCAGGACTACTGCGTGGGCCTCGCGGATTTCTTCGAGAAGAGCTTCACGAAGCTCGGCGGCCAGATCGTGGCGAAGACTTACTGCCAGACCGGCGACAAGGACTTCACCGCCCAGCTCTCGGCCATCAAGGCGAAGAACCCCGACGTTCTCTACATGCCCAACTACTACACCGAAGTAGCCCTGGCTATGAAGCAGGCCAAAGACCTCGGCCTGAATCTCCCCGTCCTCTCCGGTGACGGCGCACAGGACAAGGCCCTCATCGACATCGGCAAGCAGTACGTGGAAGGTCTCATGCTGACAGGCCATTTCGAGAAGGAAGCCGCCAGCACGCCCCTGGCCAAAAAGTTCATCCCACTTTACGAGAAGAAATTCGGCAAGGTCGGGACCTTCGACGTCATGGGCGCCGATGCGTACTTCGTGCTGGCCGACGCGATCGAGCGCGCGAAATCGACGGACGGCGCCAAGATCCGTGCCGCCTTGGCGAGCACGAAGAACTTCAAGGGCATCTCCGGTGTGATCAACATCGGTGAGGATGGAAACGCCATCAAGAGCCTCGTCATCGTCCAGGTCCGCGGCGGCGACTTCCGGTACGTGGCCACCGTCGAGCCCGCCGGTGCGGCGCCCGAGCCGAAGAAGGCAGCACCGAAGAAGAAGTAACCGGCATGCGGAAGTTGATTCTACAAAGGGGGGCGATGTGACGATCGCCCCTCTTTTGTGAATTCCCTGCTGCGAAATTGTCTGATGTGCGTCATAGCGAGCGGAGCGAAGCAATCTTCCAAGAAGACCTTTTACCTTAATCTTCCTCTCCCCTGGCGGGAGAGGATAGAGGTGAGGGGGAATGA
>CAZUBX010000078.1:0-14598 GCA_964619035.1 uncultured Syntrophaceae bacterium
TCGTCCGGAAGTTCCTCCCCGAGCTCTTCATGTCCGATCTCGAGAAGATCAAGTACCGCGCAGCCCAGGCTGCCGTTGCCGTTGTGCAGCAGGTGATCGACCACCACGTCATGAAGGCGATGAATCCGGAAATGCTGGAGCCGATCATGCAGCAGTTCATCGACGAAAACCCCTCGATCCAGTTCGCCTACGTCGTCGACACGCACGGCAAGAAAATCACTCGCAACATCACCCACATCACGGACCGGGCAAAGTACGAGAACTTCGGCGTCGGTACGGACTACTCGAACCGCGAGTGGTTCATTCGGCCCCTGGAGGCCGGCAAGATCCACGTGACGGATTTCTACATCTCCAAGATGACAGGCGCCCTTTGCATCACCGTCTCGGCGCCTATTGTCGACGAGCACGATGAAATCCGGGGGGTCTTCGGCGTCGACATCCGCTTCGAGGAGTGGACCAAGAGTGTGGATCTCATCTCCGAGGCCACCGAGCGCGCCTTGAAGTCGGAGTACGAGGCGAAGAAGAAGTCCGATCACTGGTTCTAGCGGGCAGACGCAAGCGCCTGCGTGCTTCAGGCGTCGGGCTTCGGGATGATGCGGATAATCTGAAGCACAGCCTCTCAAGACATGCAAAGAGACTGTGGATATCAAAAAAAATCAGGAAGGGCGGCAATGAAAGTTGCCGCCCTTTTTTGTAAATCGGTTCACGATAGTTTCAGATTTCATTATTTATACATAATTGGATATTCATTATCATAATAGTACATATATGTAGTCATATTTTACCTGCAAGCCGCTCTTTCCCTCCCGAACGCATTTCTTTTTTACCCTATATATTAGCATGTTACAGCTCATTTCTCGCATTTCTCCCGGCATGGCACAAGCCTTGATCTAAGGAAGATCCGAACACCGCGCCAGCAAAGAGAACACACTCATACCGCAGGCCTTGCCGCTCAACCCCCTCGGCCGGGCCTGCGGCCCCTCCTCCTTCAAACGGTGCTGGGTTTACCGGTGAAGGCGGATGCTCTCTTGTGGCGACGAATCGCAAGGCCATTAAACCATGAAGGGAGAACTTGATATGACAAAGGCTTTATTGGATCGGATTCTGAGACTGGTTATCGCATCATTTATGATCCTGGGCATCGGAACCAGCCTGCTCACAGAGGCGATGGCCCAAGAAGTCAAACAAGAGGCCAAACCTGCCGCCCCGGCCGTTCCGGTCGTGGAAGAGGAAAAGCCCACGACCGATTTCACTGTATCAGCACTGAGCGCTTACATCTGGCGCGGCCAGCAGCAGACAAAAGACAGCATGGTCATCCAGCCCTCCGCGACGGTCGGGTACAAGGGATTCACGGCCAACCTCTGGGGTAACATCGATACCAACCCCTACTCGACAACGGATGCCTCCTACTCGAGCACCTGGACGGAGACGGATCTGACCCTCTCCTACAGCAGGGCCTTCGGCCCAGTCACGGCGGGAATCGGTTACATCTACTATGGTCTCAACGCCCCGAACGCGGGAGCAGCCGACCCGCTTGATTCCCAGGAGCTCTTTGTTTCGCTGGCAGGAAACGTCCTGCTGACCCCGACGCTCACGATATACAAGGAGATCGATCATTACCACCAGACGTATTTCCTCTTCGGCGTGTCCCACTCCTTCGAGCTCACCAAGATGATCGGCCTGAAGCTCGGCGGCTCGCTCAGCTATCTCTTGAGCGATGACGCATCGACCTATCCGAAATACAACGACAATGCGCAGCCCACGACCGACAAGTACAACAATTTCCACGACGGGGTGATCTCGGCCACCTTTCCCATCACGCCAATGAAGTATTTGACCATCGCCCCGACCGTGTCCTGGGTGTTCCCGCTTGGCTCCGATGCAAAAAATGAAATGAAGGGCCGCAGCAAGAACGGCCAGGATGATAACTTCTTTTATGGCGGAATCAACGTGAGCTTCGCCTTCTGATCCTTGCGCGCCGAGGGCGCGCGTGACCAGTGGCCAGTGATCAGTGACCAGTGAAACGAAAAAGGATCGGGGAAGATACTTCCCCGATCCTTTTTATTGCATCTTTTTCTTTCTTTACCTACACCCTACACCCTCGTCCCTACACCCTTTCCCCTAGTCTTCATCAATGATCCACTGTTCATAGGGCAGTTCCGTCGGGTGAAGGCCGTCCTCCTCGAGTTCCTCGATAAACCGCGACGGCCGCAGGGGCACCATGCCCATCCCGCGCGAATAGTCGATCAGGGGGTGGCAGAGGTAGAGCTGGTCTTTGGCGCGGGTGGTGGCCACGTAAAACAGCCGCCGCTCCTCTTCCTCGCCGCCGGCGTCGTTGAGCGCGCGGGCCAGCGGGATCATCCCTTCGGCACACCAGATAATGAACACGACGGTCCACTCGAGGCCCTTGGCCTGGTGGATGGAGCTGAGAATCACCTGGTCCTTCGCCTCGGCGGCGCTGGAATCCTCGTTCTCCGTCGTGTTCGTCAGCAGAGAAAGTTCGGCAAGGAAGTCCGTCAGGCCCGAGAAGCGCCCCGAGAAATTGGCCAACTGGATCAGATCCTCTTCCCGGGAGAAGCTGTCCGTATATCGCTCCTGCAGATCCTCACGGTACCCCCGGTTGAGAAGCAGGTGGATGAGATCGGCAGGTGCCTGTTCGGCGATCTTCTCGCACAACAGGGCCATGGTCTCGCCGAGTCTCAGAAGCCCGGGAGCCGCCGCCTTCCCGACGCGCTTTACCCAGGCGGGGTCCCGGATTGCCGCCAGTGGATCTTTCTCGGCCACAAGAGCCTTCCACACCCGGTCCGCCGTAATCCTTCCCACCTTCTCGTAGAGCCCGAGCACCCTCTTCCAGGCTGCCTCGTCCAGGGGGTTTACGAGCACCCTGAGGTAGGACGTGATGTCCTTCACGTGGGCCATCTCGAAGAAGCGGATGCCCGAGCGGATCTCGAAGGGGATGCCGCGCCGTGTCAGCTCCATCTGGAGCTCCATGGAGTGATAATGGGCACGGTACAGAACGGCGATCTCCCGGATGGGGATCCCCTCCATGATGAGATCCATGATCCGCCGAGCTACAAAGGCCGCCTGCAGAATGACGTTTCGCACCGGCACGTAGACGGGCTTGAAACCGCCCTTGCGCACGGCCCGCAACTCTTTATGGAACTGGTCGCGGTTCCGGACGATGCTCCGGTTGGCCAGATCCAGGATCTGCGGAGTGCTGCGGTAGTTCGTCTCGAGCTTGAAAAGCTTTACGTCGGGATAGCGGTCCGGGAATCGCAGGATGTTTTCGAAATTGGCCCCCCGGAAGGAATAGATGCTCTGGTGGTCGTCGCCCACCACCATGAGGTTGCGGTGCCGGGAGCCGAGAAGATCGAGAATCGCCGCCTGCAGGCTGTTGGTGTCCTGGTACTCGTCGACGAGGACGTGCAGGAAACGCTCCGCGTATTCCCGGAGGGCCTCCGGTTCGTTTCGCAGAAGTTCGAGCCAGTTTGCCAGCATGTCGTCGAAATCCATCAGGTTGAGCGACTTCTTCCGCTTGCGGTAGCTGCGTGCGATGTCGACGATGTCCGCGCCGAGGGGACTGAAATGGGGGTACTTCCGGTCGATGACCTCTTCGAGAGGGGTGACGGTGTTGACGGAGAAGCCGATGATCTCGCCCAGGACGGCCCCCTTGGGAAAACGGCCTCCCTTCGTGTCGATCCCGGCATCGGCGATGCAGGCGTTCAGGAGCGACTTTGTGTCGTCCGTATCCATGATGGAATAATTCCGGTCGTAACCCAGCCGGTGGCCGTGACGCCTCAGCACCCGGTTCGCGATGTGATGGAAGGTCCCTCCCCAGAGCCTCCGGATATCCACGCCCGAGAGCAGTTCCACGCGCCCCAGCATCTCGCGGGCGGCCTTGTTCGTAAAAGTCGCGAGCAGAATCCGCTCCGGAGGCGTGCCCGTCTCGATCAGCCGGGCCACCCGGTACGTGAGGGTCCGCGTCTTGCCGCTGCCGGCTCCGGCAATGACGAGCATCGGCCCCCCTTCGGCCGTGACGACGCTGTACTGCTGCGGGTTCAGGTCTTTTTCGTAGTCGATCGGCAAAACCCTTCTCCTGCTGACAGGGTAATTCTATTCCGCCCCGTGTCGATACGCCATGAAAAATCCCCCTCTTTCCCCCTATGAAGGCACTTAACAAAAAATTTCCCTCTCCCTTGAGGGGAGAGGGTCAGGGTGAGGGTGATGGTTCGACAGGCTCACCATGGCGAACAGAAATGTCATCCTGAGCTTGTCGAAGGACCCCCCCACCTCAATCCTCTCCCTCGGAGGGGAGAGGAAGACTAAGGTTCGTAACCTTTTACTTCAAGGCCTTCTTCACCGCCTCGACCGTATCGGCGCTCGAGAGCGACGTGAAGTTCTTCAGGAGCCCCTCTTTCTCGTAGAAGCCGATGAGGGGGGCCGTCTTCTGGTTGTACGTCTCGAGCCGGAACAGGATGGCTGTTTCCGTCTCGTCGTCGCGCTGGACGACCTTGCTTCCGCACTTCGTGCAGGTCCCGTCGGCTGCCGGGGGCATGCTCTTCACGTTATAGATCGCCTGGCACGATGGGTTGGAGCAGGTCCGGCGTGTGGTGAGGCGATCCAGGATCACCTCGCGGGGCACCTCCAGGTTCACCACCATGTCGAGCTTCAGATTGAGCTTCTTCAGGATCCCCTTCAACGCGTCGGCCTGGGCGATGGTCCTGGGAAAGCCGTCGAGAATGAAGCCCTTCGCGCAGTCGGGCTCCTGGAGTCTGACTTCCATGATCTTCATGATCAGCGCGTCGGGCACGAGATCCCCCCGGTCCATGTAGGCCTTGGCCTCTTTCCCGAGATCGGTCCCCTCGCGGACGGCGGCCCGCAGGATGTCGCCGGTGGAGATCTGAACGGATCCGTCGTAATCGGTGAGCAGTTTCGCCACGGTGCCCTTGCCCGCGCCGGGCGCGCCCAAAAGGATGATTTTCATATCGTCCTCCTTAAATTTCAGAGTGTGTGGTGCGTTTCCAGGAAGCGGGAATTTTAAGGGAATTCGGCAATCCGGTCAAGGAATACTTCGGGACTATGGCCCGGCCGATGATGTGCAACAACTCCCATGGAATTCATGGCGATCCCGCACGGGTCATTCACCGGAGGGTGAGCGCTCCGTGTAATTTCAGTAACGTGGTACGCAGTTTGCAAGTTTCTTTGCGTCTAGGAAAAAAGTATTAAGGTTCACTTTTCGGGTGACGATAATAACTTTGGATTAGGACCAGTCCGTCCATGGACAATCCGGCGTGTGATGCATTCTGCCCGGGCGAAGTCGATGGATTCTTCCTTTCCAAACGGGCATGACCCTAACAAAGCGGGGACACGAATCTTCACCTTCGGGAGGCAGAATATGGACGCTCAAGTGACTGCAGTGAATGACCCGGCAAAGGCGGAAGCGACAAGGGAAGGAAAGTACCTGACCTTTTCACTCGCCGGCGAGGAATACGGCATCGGCATCCTCAAGGTCAGGGAGATCATCGGCATGATGACCGTTACCCCGGTGCCCCAGACGCCCGAGTTCGTCAAGGGCGTCATCAACCTGCGCGGGAAGGTCATTCCCGTCATCGACCTGCGGCTTCGCTTCGGCCTGCAAGCCACGGCCTACACGGAGCGCACCTGCATCATCGTCGTGGAGATCCAGGGCGAGACGAGCGCTCTGCCCATGGGAATCGTGGTGGACGCCGTCTCGGAGGTGCTCAACATCCGCGGCGCCGACATCGAAAACACGCCCGCCTTCGGGGTGAAGCTCAACACGGATTTCATCCTGGGGATGGCCAAGACGGAAGGGGGCGTAAAGATCCTGTTGGACATCGACAAGGTTCTCGGGGCATTCCAGCTCACGATTCATTGACCGGGGCGATGAACTGATTCTCATAAACCACTGAAGATACCATTTCTATTTCTCATTACATAGGAGGTGCGCAGATGAAGAAACGGACGCTCGGGTTCAAGCTGATCACGGGAGGCATCCTGATCGTTTTGATCCCCCTGCTGGTGGTTGGCATCTTTTCGATTGTGAAAATGATGAAATCGGCGGAAGAGATCGCCATGTCCAATTCCAGGGAAACGGCCAAGAGTCTTGCTTCCATGGTCGATATGAATATCAGGGAAAACATGAAGCTTGCCGGCATCATTGCGGCGCGAAACATGATTCGCGACACAACGGCGAAGGTAGCCGAGGGGGGTGATGCCAAGGCCGCCGCGGACATTGAACGGCTCAATGCCGATCTCGCGAGCTCCATGCAGAGGTCCGGGAATGACTACGAGGTCATTTACGTCGTCGACCCCTCCGGCAAGATCTTCGCCGACAGCATCGGCGGGAAGTACAAAGGGATCGATCTGAGCGACAGGGATTACATCAGGAACGCCATGGCCGGAAAGGCGTCTGTCGGAAAGGTCATCAAGTCGAAAGGAAGCGGAAAGCCAGTTGTGCCCATCTGCTCGCCCGTCACCGATCAGGGCGGCAAAGCCATTGGCGCCGTAGGCATCGCCCTGAAGACCGATCTTCTGGCTGAAAAATTCGACTCCATCAAGATCGGCCAGACCGGTTACCCCTATATGGTGGATGCCAGCGGCATCATGATCGCCCACCCCAAGAAGGATTACATCCTGGAACTCAACTTGACTACTCAGGAAGGCACGAAGGATTTTGCCGCCAAGATGGTCTCGAAGCAGACCGGCGCCGAGGAGTACACTTTCCAGGGTATTGAGAAGGTGGCTGGTTTCGCTCCCGTCGAGTCAACGGGCTGGTCCGTGGGCGTCACTCAGGACAAAAAGGATCTACTGTCGTCCGCATATTCCGTCCGAAACTTGATCATCGCCATCAGCGGTATCTTTCTCGCAGCGACCATCGTCGTGATCCTCTTTTTCACCCGGAGCATCACGATGCCCGTCACCCGCTCCGTCAAGCAACTCAACGACGCCGCCGACCAGGTGGCCTCGGCCTCGAACCAGGTCTCCTCCTCGAGTCAGGCCCTGGCCGAGGGGGCCTCCGAGCAGGCCGCCTCCATCGAGGAGACATCTTCGTCCCTCGAGGAGATGTCCTCCATGACCAAGCAGAACGCCGACAACGCCTCGACGGCCGACAATCTCATGAAAGAGTCCAAGCAGATGGTCGAGCGGGCCAACGTCTCCATGACGGAACTGACAAAATCCATGGAGCATATCTCGCAGGCCAGCGACGAGACCTCCAAGATCATCAAGACGATCGACGAGATCGCCTTCCAGACAAACCTCCTGGCGCTCAACGCAGCAGTGGAAGCGGCCCGGGCCGGCGAGGCCGGCGCCGGCTTTGCCGTTGTGGCCAACGAGGTGCGCAACCTCGCCATGCGGGCTGCCGAGGCTGCCAAGAACACCTCGGCGCTCATCGAGGGGACTGTGAAGAAGGTCAGGGAAGGCTCGGAGCTTGTAGAGCGGACCAACGGGGCCTTCGCGGAGGTCTCGAGAAGCGCCGCCAAGGTGGCGGGCCTGGTGGCCGAGATCGCCGCGGCCTCTTCCGAGCAGGCCCAGGGGATCGACCAGATCAACAAGGCCGTCACCGAGATGGACAAGGTGACCCAGCAGACGGCAGCCAACGCCGAGGAGAGCGCCTCGGCCTCGGAGGAGATGAACGCCCAGGCCGAGCAGATGAAGGACATCGCCACCGGGCTCATGGCGATCGTCGGTGGCGATCTCGGGACGACCCATTCTGAATCGACGGCAGCAGTTCAGCCAAAGGCAATGCTGAAGAAAGCACTTTCCTTTAAGGGCTTCGGGAAGAAGGCCACTCCCGGGGCCAGGGCTGCAAATCCCGAGTCCGTCATCCCGCTGGAGGACAAGGATTTCAAGAACTTCTAAACGATTCCGTATACGATTAATTAAAAAAACCCCGCCACTCGGCGGGGTTTTTTTCGGCTGTCGACTGTCGGCTGTCGGCTTTATTTGATGACCTTCTTCGCAGAATAGTCCTGCCAATCCCTTGACTTGTATGCCGCTACGATGATTTCCGAAGCCTGGTCCAAAAGGAAATACTGGGAGTTGATGACCAGATCGTGGTGCATGGGGTCCAATGGGTCCAGGTTGAAATACTTCCGCGCAAAGGCAATCCGTTCCGACTCAACAGTAAGGATACGCTGTTTGGCTTCCTCCTTGGATACTTTGAAAAAGGTAGACACGTTGTTCACGCGGACTTCGAGAGGCGCAATGACGAGCACCCTGAGGCAGGCTTCCGGGGGCAGGATGAAGGCGGCCCCCCGTCCGACGATGACCGCATTGCCGTGCGCGCCGATCGTGCCGATCACCTTGGTGAGATGCTCCATGAACTCATAGGCCCACACATGGCGCTCGCCAAGGGATTCGATCCATTCGTCGAGCATGCTCTTGTCCTGCTCGTCCAGGGATTTGAGCATCCGCTTGCTGACCTTGGCGCTCTTCGCCACCTCGTCGACGACCTGCCGGTCCCAGTAGTCCATTTTCAGGTCCTTGGCCACCCTCTGCGCGAGAAACCACCCGCCGCTGCCCGGCAGACGCGAGATGGCGATGCAGGGCTTTATCTTCTGATTGAATTTCTTTTTCTGGCTCACTTCCCATTTTTTTGCCTGATCCTCGATCATGGCGGTCAGCGAACGCTTGGCGCGGGGATTGATTTCCATGACTCTTCCTCCCTCTCCTCCGATGAAATAATATGAGTGCTCTCTCCACCCATGAATGATCCGCAGAGCTTACAAAACTTTTGCTATATACAGCTTACCCTGCAAGGAATCAAGGCAAAAAAAGGGCCTTGTCAATTCTCTGCGATTTCCTGTCTTGACAGCCCTTCGCGCCGCGTCTAATCTGATCAAAGTCTGAACAACGTAGAAAGTGAAACCCATCCATGGAAGATAATGCCCATATTCTCGATATCTGGCGGCAGCGCTACCCTCAGAAATTTGCTTCCGAAAAAGCCATCTTCGGCAATATCAACCGCGGTGACTCGATCTTCATATCCTCGGCCTGTGCCGAGCCCCAGCACCTTGTCCACGCTATGATCCGTTACGTCAAGGAAAACCCCAAGGCCTTCTTCGACGCGGAGGTTCTGCACATCCGGACCCTCGGGGTGGCCCCCTATGCCGACGAAAAGTTCAAGTCCAATTTCCGGCACAATTCCTTTTTCATCGGCGACAGCACCCGCGGGGCCGTCAATACAGGACTTGCCGACTACACGCCGGTTAATCTCTCCCAGGTGCCGGGCCTCTTCCGGCGCGGTCTCGAGAGAGTGGACGTGGCGCTCCTCCAGGCATCGCTTCCGGACGAGCACGGCTATTTGAGCGTGGGGATCAGTGTCGACATCGTGAAGGCCGCCGCCGAGACGGCCCGGGTTCTCGTGGTTCAGGTCAACCGGTACATGCCGCGGGTCCACGGCGACACCTTCCTCCACATCGACGATATCGATTTCCTGGTTCCCTACGACGAACCCCTGCTTGAATACTATCCCGCCGCCGACACGGAAATCGCCCAGCGGATCGGCAGCTACGTGGCTCGTCTTGTCGAAGACGGCGATACGATACAGGTCGGCTACGGGACGATCCCCAATGCAATCGTCGCCAACCTCTCCGGGAAAAAGCATTTGGGCATCCACACGGAGCTCATCAGCGACGGCATCGTCGAGCTGATAAAACAGGGCGTCGTCGACAACTCCCGCAAGACCGTCAACCGGGGAAAGACCGTCGCGACGTTCTGCATGGGGAAGCAATCCACCTACGAGTTCCTCCACGACAACCCTTCCATTGACTTCCGGGCCATCGACTACACGAACAACCCGCTGCTCATCGCCCGGCAGGACAATATGGTCGCCATCAACAGCGCCCTCGAGATCGACCTCTCAGGCCAGTCCACGGCCGAGTCGATCGGCAAGACGTTCTACAGCGGCGTCGGGGGCCAGGCGGACTTTATGCGGGGGGCCGCCCTGGCCCGGAACGGGAAGACCATCCTTGCGATCCAGTCGACTGCGGCCTGCGACGTGGTCTCGCGGATTGTCCCCTTCCTCAAGGAAGGGGCCGGGGCCACGGTGTTGCGGGGAGACGTCCAGTATGTTGTCACCGAGTGGGGCATCGCCTATCTGCCTGGCAAGAATGTCCGTGAACGGGCAATGGATCTGATCTCCATCGCCCACCCGAAGTTCAGGCCCTGGCTCATCGAGGAGGCCCGCAAAAACGGGCTCATCTACAAGGACCAGGCCTTCATCCCGGGTGAGCGGGGCATCTACCCCGAGGAGATCGAGACCTACCGCACCACGAGAACGGGGGTCAACCTCCTCTTCCGTCCCGTCAAGATCAGCGATGAACCCATCGTCAAGGACTTTTTCTACTCGCTTTCGGACAACAGCATGTACCGGAGGTTCATCTCGTATCGCAAGGATATGCCCCACGAGCGCCTCCAGGACTTTGTCGTCATCGACTACACGAAAAAGATGGAGATCCTGGCCGTGCTTGGTGAGGAGGACAAGGAGGAAATCGTCGGCCTCGGGCAGTATGAAATCGAGGACGAGTTCCACATGGCGGAGGTCGCCTTCGCGGTCAACGACAAGCACCAGAATCAGGGCATCGGCCAGGAGCTTATGGGTTATCTCACGTATCTCGCCCGGAGGCAGGGTCTTCTCGGGTTTACGGCGGAGGTATTGCTGGAAAACCGGCCCATGCTCCACGTCTTCGAGAAGATGGGCTTCGACATGGAGAAGCGCGTCGGCTCGGGGGTGTATGAGCTGAAAATGATGTTCAGAGTCCAGAAAGACCAACCCATTTAGTCTTCCTCTTTAATGGCGGGATTGTTCATCGACAAGCGCAGGGCCGTGAGCACCTGTTCTGAGCCTGTCGAAAAATGTCGAGCGGGCTTGAGGTGAGGCTGAAAAGAACGCCCCGATTCTTTCTGAAAGAACCGGGGCGTTCTTCTTTGATCTCAGCGGGTGCGTGTGATCAGCTTTCGGGCGAGTGAGCCGCCTCGGCCGAGGGTGACACTGCTGGCGGGCTTGCGGCGGGAGCACCCCGTCCTGTCGGGCCTTGGAGATTCGCGGGACGGTTTGTTTCTTTCAGACGGACTCCGCTGATGAAGCGGGTGCTGAAATAGGTTGAGTCGATTTTGTCGACTTTCCCTGCCCTGTTTCGCGACGAGAGATGGAAGAATTCGCTCCCGCCCAGGAAGATCCCCACGTGGATCCGATTTCGCCGCGTCTGGAAGAACACGAGATCTCCGGTGTCCAGGTCATCTCGCCCGACGCGCTTTCCCTGCTGGAGCTGTTCCCTTGCCGTTCGGGGCAGATCGATGCTGAAGACACCGTAAACTTTCCTGGTGAAGGCCGAGCAGTCTATTCCCCGCATCGAATTCCCGCCGAGCTTGTAGGGTACACCCTCGTAGGATTTCACCACCTTGACGAAAAGGTCCCGTTCCCCCGGATCCTTCCATCGTGAAAGTGAGATGCGGGCAACGCTCTCCCCTCTCTCCCGGTCCTCTCCCAAGGCGGCCAGTTCACCGGCCTCGATGGACCCGGCCTCTTCGAGATCATCCTCGTCCTCTTCCGCTCTTGCGGGAGGTTTCGCCAGGGCAAGCCGCTGTCCCGCTTTCAACTTCGATGACCGAAGCCCGTTGGTCTTCCTGATCTCCGATGCGGGCACACCCGTTTTTTCCGACACCCCGGCGAGGGTATCGCCCTGTTTCACGACATAAACCGTTGCGTCCGTGCCGGTCTTCTTTTTTGTAGCGCTCTTCTCTGCGGTTTTTTTTGCCGACTTGCCGCCCGGGATGACGAGGACCTGATTCGTCCTCAGGCTGTCGCCGTCCAGGCGGTTGGCTTCCTTGAGCGTATCGACGCTGACGTGGTACTTCTTTGCGATCTTGTGAAGGCTGTCGCCGGGCCTCACCGTGTAGCGCTCTGCGGCCGACGAGGGTGAGACAAACAGAAGGGGCAGGCAGAAAAAGATCAGGCTCGCCCACAGGCAAATCTGTCGCTTCCTCATTCGAGTCCCTCTCCTCCTGTTGCTGAAGGGATTTTGACCGGGGCGCGTCCCCGCAAATGAGCTGATCAGCCCAGAGCTTCCCGCCCACTGGACCGGGGCAAGGAAAATCCTATGTTCGTCACAGAAACCGATGTCTTCCGGCGGGTTCCCTCCCCGAAGGATCTTTCTGTGAAAGCGTTCCAAGGCTACATGAGTACGAAAGGACTGTCAATCCTAATATTGCAGGGCGCCGGATCTCAAAACGCACAAGGGAAGGCTCTCTTCGGGCAGGTATCACTTTCACCAGCACGGAATTTGCGCCTTCATGTCATGCTGTTTCAGGGTTTTTTACCGCGGACGATAAAGAACAGCGCGGCAACGAGGATCACACCGAAGAGAATATACATCACGAGAGTCATGGGTCGGTTCCTCCTTCATAAGCGATTTGTTATAAAAGTATAGCACGGAGACGCGAAGCGATAAAGACCTATGTGAATGATTGAATCCCCGTGTGCAAGATCGGCTTGATATTGACGCCCATTTCGTTTAACAATAGCAAAGAAACTAATCGATCCGATGATGCTTCCCGCCGTCCGCAATGACACATGACCTCTGAAAAACACTGGAAGGAGGTTTTCGATGCTGAATTTCTCTCTCACCCCCGAGCAGATTGAACTGAGAGACAGGGCGCGCCGTTTTGCCGTCGACGAGGTCCTCCCCATCGCCTGGCATTACGACGAGAAGGACGAGCTGCCCCTCTACATTCTCAAGAGAGCCTGGGAAGAAGGGATCATGAACCTCACCCTCCCCGCAAAATACGGAGGTCAGGGCCGCGGGCTGCTCGAGTGCGCCCTGGTGGTCGAGGAGATCTCGGCGGCCTGCGCGGGACTCGCCACGTCGATCTTCGACAATTCGCTCGGCACAGAACCGCTCCTGCTGTCGCGAAACGTGAAGGCGAAAGAAAAATATCTCCCCGTCCTGGCAAAAGAGTTCAAGCTCATTTGCTTCGCCACGTCGGAGCCTCTGGCCGGCTCGGACGTGGCTGGCATGCGCTGCAAGGCCGAAAAGTCCGGCGACGACTATATCCTGAACGGGACCAAATACTGGATTACCAACTCGGGCGTGGCCGACTACTTTGCCATCTTCGCCACCATCGACCCGGCGCTGGGCCACAAGGGGATCGCGGCCTTCCTGGTTGAGAAGGGCTGGGACGGCGTCAGGGTCGGCAAGACGATCCCAAAATTGGGACAGCGCGGCTCCAATACGGCGGGAATCCACTTCACGAATACCCGCGTGCCGGCGGAGAACGTCCTGGCGCAACCCGGCGAAGGGTTTGTGATGGCCATGACAACATTCGCCAGGACGCGGCCCATTATCGGTTCCTTTGGCGTGGGAGCCGCCCGCTCGGCCATGGAGCTGGCCGTGGATTATGCGAAAAAACGCCGGGCCTTCGGCGCGCGGCTGGCCGACTTCCAGGCCATCGATTTCAAGATCGCCGAGATGTACCAGAAGGTGGAGACGGCAAGGCTGCTGACGTGGAAGGCCGCCTGGGAGAACGATTCAGGGATGGACCCCACCATCTCGGCATCGATTGCGAAGTTCTATGCCACCGAGGCCGCCTTCGAAGTGGCGAGTGAGGCCCTCCAGATCTTCGGCGGGTACGGATACACCCGGCTCTTCCCCATCGAGAAGATCCTGCGCGACATGCGGCTCCCGATGATCTACGAGGGAACGAGTGAAATCCAGAGGGTCGTCGTGTCCCGGTACGTTCTCGACGGCTACAAGCCCGTGATGCCGCCCATCGAGGATTTCCCGCTGCTTGCGGAGCGAGACGTTCACCTCGATAAAGACACGATCGCCTGGCGCTGCAGGATCTGCGGCCACACTCACTACGGGCCTGAACCCCCCGAGGAGTGCCCGCACTGCTTCTTCCCGAAAACGGCCTTCAAGAAGATCTGGCCCCGTAACTAAAAGGTGACAGGTATCAGGTGGCAGGTGACAGGAAAAGACCATCGACAGGTGGGTCCTGTTACCTGTTACCTGTTACCTGTTACCTGTTACCTGTTACCTGTTACCTTCTACTGTTCTTTGATGTCATTTATGCGCGTGTACCGGATGATGGGGGGATTCTTTGTGAAATCGCCGTCGACTCTCACCGCATCGACAACCCGGATTTTCCCCTTCACGACCTCGTAAAGGATGACGCTGTGGTACCCGGGCCCGCGGTCACGCACCTCAACGAAGGTTCCCTTGTCGAGAACGGCCACGGTCTCTCCGCCCGGTTCCGGAAGCTTCCTTTCCTGCGCCTGCACGACCCCGTGAATGACGGACAACATAATCACCGACAATAAAATACCTGTCAGAATCCTCTTCATCTCCAACCCTCCTTTCCCCTGAACGTTATAATCCTTTATAACACATGCCACCTAAAGCCGACAGCCGTCAGCCTACAGTCGACAAAGAAGCCTGCAGTGGGCTGCCGACTGTCGGCTGTTTGCCTACACGCTACCCCCTACACGCGACACGCTTCTTTTCGATGTTTCGTTCACCCCAGATTGAACGTTTCTTTCAAAAATGAGGCTTTCAGGGGGTTGCGACAAGCGGGCAA
>CAZUBX010000079.1:0-14528 GCA_964619035.1 uncultured Syntrophaceae bacterium
TAGGGAGAGGAAGATCAAGGAAAATGATTTCCCTAGGAGAGGGAGATTAGGGTAATGGGTTTTTTTTAAGGAACGGGATTAGTCACCCTCACCTCTGGTCCTCTCCCCTCAAGGGAGAGGAAGATCAAGGTAATGGGTTTTTTTAAGGAACGGGATTAGTCACCCTCACCCCGGCCCTCTCCCCTCAAGGGAGAGGGAGATTAGGGTAATTGGTTTTTAGTAGGCTCCCTTGCCGGCGATTACAGCCCAGGGGGTCCGGAGGATGATCTTGATGTCCTGCAAGAGGGACCAGTCGGTGACGTATTTGAGGTCCAGGCGGACCATCTCGTCGAAGTTGGTGCTGCTGCGGCCGTAGACCTGCCAGAGACCCGTGATGCCCGGCTTGACCGACAGCATGCGCATCCGGTGCCACACGTCGTAGATCTCGAACTCGTAGGGCACGGGCGGCCGCGGGCCGACAAGCGACATCTCGCCGCGCAGCACGTTGATCAGCTGGGGCAGCTCGTCGAGGCTCGCCTTGCGGATGAATTGCCCCACGGGCGTGACCCGGGGGTCGTCGGTGAGCTTGAAAACCGCCGGCTCGCCGCTGTCGCCGTTTGCGCTCTGGTTTTCCTTGATGAGCTTCTCGATGTAGGCCTTGTGGGGATTGGCGGTCTGCTTCACCTGCATGGAGCGAAACTTCAGGAACGTGAAGGTCTCACCCCACTGGCCGATTCGCTCCTGGCGAAACAGTACGGGGCCTTCGGAGGTAAGCTTCACGGCGGCGGCGACGGCCAGAATGATGGGCGAGAAGATGATGAGGGCCAGCAGGCTGCCCACGATGTCCATGAGGCGCTTCATCTTCCGGGAGACGCCGTTCTTTTTCTGGCCCTCCAGCAGGTCCTTGTACAGGTTCATGTTGAAGTGGCCGCTGCAGTTGCCCTTGTCCTGATCCTCGGGAAAGACGTCGAAGGAGACCTTGATCTTTTCGAGGTCCTTCGGGTCGATCTCGCCTGCCAGGGACATGAGGAGCTTTCCGAAGATTTTGTCGCGCACGGCTGCGCAGGCGCTCTCCAACTCGGTGAAGATGACACCGATGATATGGCCCTTGCGGTACCAGCCCCGCACGTCGGTCTCACGGATTCCCGCCTCGAGGACCCTGCCGATGCTGTTGATGACGACCAGGTTCGGGTGCGGGTTCACGAGCTTCGAGATATCAACGAGCATCAGCATGAAAGGTTTCTTCGAGCGCTGGGTTCTCTTGCGCTCGAGGGAGAGCATGCGGTTGAAGTAATCCTCGTTATACAAGCCCTGTATCCCGTCGAACACATCGGTATTTCCAGAGTGAGATTTTACCAGTTTGAGTTTAGCGGATCCGACGTCTTTCAATGCAATCTCCCTTGTCCTTATTTGGGTGAAAGTATTGCAACAAACGTTCCGACATGTTGTGTTCCGGGCTTAATATTTCAAGCCCGCCATACAAGGTGTTGAATCATAATGCATTTAGTTTCTGTTACCCCCAAAGGCGCAAGCAGCAAGCATCAAGCAGCAAGGTTGAGAAATTCAAGTTGACAGGCAAAAGACCATAATCTGACGCTCATGCTACAAATTGTGGAGGCCGAAAAGCAGCCCTCAACCGCCCCTTCTACGAGGAAAGTATTAGAGGTTCAACTCCTCATTGCCAGCAACTGGAAATGACGAAGCGCTCATGGGACAATGGGTCTTCAATCGTTGAGTTGGTCTGTTCGGTTCCGTTTGTAACCAGATCTCGCCGCAACCTGTGTGGCAGGTAAATGTGGAAGGAAGGAAGAAAGGCATCGACAGGTCCCCCAACCTGTCGCGGCTATTGTGCCACAAATGTCGCCCTTGTCAATAGAGATATTGATGAAGACCCATAATTTTCAGGCAGGCTCCCGCCCATCCGACTCGGTTTGTGTGTCGGCTGGTTAACCATTCTTTTGCAGCACTGCCTCATTTCTCGTGAGAGCCTTGCCTATGTCGAGGCCGAAGGCCTCGTGGGTCTACCGAAAAGGTCTGTTCCGTCTATCTAAAATGGTCTATTCAGTCTGTCCGGTCTATTCGGTCCTATGAAGACCCCTTCCTTGATCTTCCTCTCCCCTCGCGGGAGAGGATTGAGGTGAGGGGGTCTTTTCGTTCATTTCGTTGGTTCGTTTATCTCGTTCATTTCGTTGGTTTCGTCATTGCGAGGAACGTAGTGACGAAGCAATCTCCTGTGAAAAGCTTTTACCTTAATCTTCCTCTCCCCTCCGAGGGAGAGGACTGAGGTGAGGGGGTCTTTTCGTTCATTTCGTTGGTTCGTTTATCTCGTTCATTTCGTTGGTTTCGTCATTGCGAGGAACGTAGTGACGAAGCAATCTAAAAAACTCAAACGTGGATTGCCACGCCTCGGAACATCCACCCTCACCCTGACCCCGTTCTGTAAGAGGAAAGGGATTTGTCACCCTCACCCCGACCCTCTCCTGCTGGAGGAAAGGGATCATTCACCCTCACCCCGGCCCTCTCCTGCTGGAGGAAAGGGATCATTCACCCTCACCCCGGCCCTCTCCCCTCAAGGGAGAGGGAGATTATGGACAGTGTCTCCCGTAGGGAGAGGGAGATTATGGACAGTGTCTCCCGTAGGGAGAGGGAGATTTTTGTACCTCGTTCCTCGGACCTCGAACCTTCTTTAGGCCACCTTTTCCAGCATTGAATAGTGCAGTTCGACTGCCGGGTGGAAGCCTACCAGGTTGAGCAGGATCCTCACGCGCTCGGAGTCGGAAACCCATCGCTCGAAAACGCCCATCAGGTCTTTCATGGGGCCCGAGCGGACGCGGACAAGTTCGTTCTGTTCGAAGCTGCAGGCCTTCTTCACGCACTCGCCGCCCTGTGCCCGGTTCCGGATGAGCTCGATCACCTCGTCGGCCACGGGAATCGGCTCGGCGCCGAAGCCCACGATCTTCCTGACCCCCCTGCCCCACCGCACGAGGCTGTAATCCTCGAGCAGGTTGAAGCGCCCGAAGAGGTAACCGGGGAAAAGGGCCCGCTGCTCGCTCACCATCCTGGCGCCCCGGGCGGTGACGATCTCCATGGTCGGGCTGAAGACCTCGACGCCCTTCATGGAGAGATACGATTTCGCTTCGAGTTCCTTCTTCGTTTTGGTCTGAATGACGTACCAGTTACGCGTTAATTCAACCGCGGCGCCCGGCTTTTCGATCCTCTGCATCAGTCCTCCTTCTTGAAGAACGGGAAGAGGCGTCGCCAGCTGCGGGGGGGCTTTTCGGTTTCCTTTTCCTTGTCCTTGTGCCGGTAGTAGTACTCCGACGAGCCGAAGTAGCGCGAGGTGAGGCCCCCCGACTCGAACTCGAGGTCGTTGAGGACGATGCCCAGGACCTTCTCTCTTTCCACGGTGGCAAGGGCCTGCTGTACCGTCTCTCGAGGCGTGATGCCCGCGCGGACGACGAGGATGATCCCGTCGACGAGGCGCGTGAGCACGCTGGGCTCCGTCGTGGCCAAAAGCGGAGAGGAATCGAAGATGATGTAGCGGTCGCTGTATCGCTCGCGCATCTCGAGCACCAGGGTTTCCATCCTCCTCGAGCCGATGAGCTCGACGGGGTTCGCCTGGAAGGAGCCGCTCGAGAGGATCGTGAGCTTGTTGACGTTCGTCTTGATGAGCAGCTCGGGGATGTTCGCACCGGCCGCCAGGTAGTCCGCAAGGCCGCGGCCAGACTGGAGGCCGAACCAGCGGCTGAGAGTGGGGTTGCGCAGATCGGCATCCACGAGAAGGGCGTGGCTGCGAAGGTCGTGGGCGAGCACCGTGGCAAGGTTGGTGGATACGAGCGTCTTGCCCTCGGAGTCGGTGGCGCTGGTCACCATGATCGTCTTGGGCGGCGAGGGAAGCCTCATGCCCAGCAGCTGCGTGCGCAGTTTGCGGAACTGCTCGGCGGCGATGGAGCCCGGCTCGCGGTAGGCCACGAGCATCTCGTCCATGGACGGCAGCTTCACCTCCCGCGGCATCTCCATGTAGGACCGGCGATCGGGTTCGGGTTTCGCCTCCTCGGCCGGCGGCTCCCATTCCTGCGATTGCTGCTCCGGTTCGTTTTCCGGGACGCGATTATTCTCGACTTTTTCAAGTGCCTTGTAGAGCTTGCCCATCGTCCTCGTTCTTTTCGTTCCTTCGTTGGTTTCGTTTATTTCGTCTGTCCGGTCTTACCGCGAAGCGGCAGTGCCTGAGTGTCTAAGTGTCTGAGTGTTTGAGTGAAGAGGAAGAAAGTATCCGGCAATTCGTCATCTTCGATCTCCCTCTTTTTCTTCACTCAGACACTCAGACACTTCCTCTCACTCAGACACTTCTTTCTTTCCACTGGTCACCGGTCACTGTCTTAATATTCGCGCCCGGAAGACGTTTCCGGCCGATTCCAGCGTCGACGGCAGATCGCCCAGTGAAACCTCCCTGGCCCAGAAGAACACGATGCCCACGATGACGATGAGAAAAACGACGGAGGCGAACACGTAGTTCCAGGCAGGCCGCTGGGCCATTGCCGGCCCCTCCATGTCCTTCGCCACATCGCGGATGACCTGCTTGTCGATCGGCCTCTTCTCCTCCACGTAGCCCGTCACCAGCGCGTTGTCGCAAAGCACGTTGATGAGCCTCGGGATGCCGCTGGAGCGCCGGTAGATCTCCCGGACGGCCCCCTCGTCGAAGAGGTGACAGTCGCGGGCGCCGGCCACCTTGAGCCGTTTCTCGATGTACTCCTTCGTCTCGTTGCGGTTCAGGGGCTTCAGGTGATAGCGGACGCTGATCCGCTGCTTGAGCTGCCGGAACCGATGGTCTGCCAGGATGGTGTCCAGCTCGGGCTGGCCCATCAGGATGACCTGCAGGAGCTTGGTCTTCGGGGTCTCCAGGTTCGTCAGCAGCCGCACTTCCTCGAGGAGCTTGGGCGAGAGCGTCTGGGCCTCGTCGATGATGAGCACGACGCGCTCCTTTCGGGCGTAGCATTCGAGCAGGAAGTTGTGCAGCAGCATGAGCAACTCGCCCTTCGTCGTCAGGCCCTCCGTCTTCAGGCCAAGGTCATGGCAGATGTATTTCAGAAAGTCCCGGGTGGAGAGCTTGGGGTTGAACAGATGCGCCGTGCGCGTGTGGCCGTCGAGCCGGGCCAGCAGCATCTGGATGAGCGTGGTCTTGCCCGTGCCCACCTCGCCCGTGATGACCGTGAAGCCCTTCGACTCGTTGAGGGCGTAGGTCAGGTGGGCGTAGGCCTCGCGGTGCTGCTCGCTCATGTAGAGAAACCGCGGGTCGGGTGTGATCTCGAAGGGCTTTTCCTTCAGTCCGTAAAATTGCTCGTACATAATCAGGCTGCCTTGCTTCCGATTTTGGGGATGTTCGCCAGGACCTTGAGGCCCAGCGTTACTTCGACGTCTTCGGGGTCGCGGAAGGAGCGGTCGAGCTGTTCGCGGACGAATATGCCGCCGAGACCGCAGCCCAGCCCTGCAAAAAGACCGATCAGAAGCACTTTCGGTATGTCGGGCTGGACGGGCTTCTCGGGGAGCCGCGCCGGATCGATGACCCGGAACTGCTCGCCCTTCTGACGCCGTTCCAAATTTTCCGCCTGCTGCGCCTCCTCGCTCTTCTTGATGAGCGTGTCGTACTGCAGGCGCGTGTTGTGGTACTCCTGGAGCATGGACACCATTTCCTGCTCGCGCTGGGTGGTGCCTTCGATGCGGCCGCGATACTGGCCGCCCTGGGCGCGCAGCTTATCGCCGTCTTCCCGGAGCCTCCGGATCTGGCGGTCCGTCTCCGCAAGCGCGGCATTGAGCTCCCGGTAACGCGGGTCGTTCTTCACGCCCAGGGTCTCCTTGTTCTTCTCGAGATCGGCGATTCGCTTCTTCGTCAGCACGATGTCGGGGTGCCTGTCGGTGTAACGGCTCTGCAGGTCGGCCAGCTGCTTTTTCAGCTCCTCGACCTGGACTTCGACACTGCCCGTGGCCCGCTGCCTGGCAGGGCCGCCGCCTTTTTCCGGGGCTGCCAGCGGCGGATTCTCGATCTCGGCCATCTGCTTCAGAATGAGCAGCTTGCGGTCCTCGAGGGCACGGAGGCTTTCCTCGTTGCGCTGGGCCTGAAGCTGGAGCTGCTCGAGGATCTTGATGTTCGTTTCGCGCTGCTCGGGGAGCGAGCCCATGTTGCGCTTCTTGTAATCGGCCAGGGTCCGGCCCTGGACCTCGAGCTTTTCCTTCGTGGAGGCCAGCTCGTTGGTGAGAAACTCCGTGGTGCCCACGGCCTGCTGCTCGCGCTGCTTGAGGTTCTCCTCGATGAAGAGCGAGGCGAGCTTGTTGGCCACGAGGGTCACGATGCGGGGGTCCTCGCCGGTGTAGCCGATGTTGAAGTAACCGGCCGTTTCAGCGGTGCGCTTGGGGAGTTCCACCTTGATGTTCTTGCGCATGAGATCCACGATCTCTTCTCGCTTCATGGTCTTCTGCTCGCCCTGGTAGAGTTTGAGCTCGTCGATGATCTGCTCGAGACGCGTCCGGCTCATGATCTCCTGGCTGATCGAGTTGAGGCGCTCGATGATGCCCGCCGTCACCGTGGAGCGCACGAGGTCGGCCGGGACGCGCTGGGGTGTCACCAGCACCAGGGTCGAGGCCTGGTACTTGCGCGGGGCCAGGGCCGCCCAGAGCACCGCCGCGGTGAAGATGAGGACGAAGGGAATGACGAAGTAGAGCTTGCGGCGCAGGAAAATTTCCTTGTAGTCGTTGATGTTGTACGACCTTCCGGGGTTGATCATTTTTTCCTCTTCTGCGTGTCACTTCTGTCTTGCCGCGAAGCGGCAGTGTCTGAGTGTCTGAGTGTCTGAGTGTTTGAGTGAAGAGGAAGAAAGTATCCGGCAATTCGTCATCTTCGATCTTGCCTCTTTTTCTTCACTCAGACACTCAGACACTTCTTTCACTCAGGCACTATTTCTCCCGCCGCGCGGCGGCCGACTATTTCATCAGGTTGTCAAACGTGGCAGTCAGCGTCAGGAACGCATGCCATTCTTCGTAGCTGTTCACTTGGTTGTTTGAGTCGTTCTGCTGATATCCCGCCCGGCCGCCAACCGTGAGCCATCTCAGGATCTGGTAGCTGGCCGTGGCGTCCGCCGTGTAAAGCCAGTCGTTGCGGGGAACTAAGGCGTACTCCGTATACACGGCTGCCCCGATGAAGCCCACGTTGAACCGCTGCGTAACCTGGTGCGAGATGACCGCCGAGCCGCCGTAATACTTGTTGAAGCCCAGGTTGTCGAAGCCGAACTGGTTCTGCTGGTATCCGCTGCTGAAGGCCAGGGTGTATGTCGTCTGCCTGTCCCTTTGCGAGATGCTCAGGTTGCTGGTGACGCCGGTAAAATCGTCGCCCCGCTCGGGGTTCTGCCAGAAATAACCCACCTGGGCCACGCCGACCAGGGTGGGGTTGAAGTTGTAGATGATACCCACGGAGGGGTTATTGACGATGTAGTCGACGCCCGGATCGTCGTAGTCCTGGTATATGAATATGTAATCCGCGAAGACGGACGTCTGGGCATCGAAGCGGTAGGTGTAACGGCCGTGAGGATTCTGCGATGTGAAGTCCGGAGAGTGCAAGCCCACTTCGCGCGAGTACGTGCCGGAAGTAAAGCCATAGTCCAGGGCGATGTTGTTTCGCTGGTCGATCCAGTAGCTGAAGTTGGGGCGCACGTAGTTTTCGGTGCTGTCCTCGTAAGCGATGTTGTCGTCGTTTCTCAGAATGTTGTTGCGATAGAGGACGCCGACGTTGCCCTGCCGGCTGAACTGCCAGTCGACGGAGGCCTCTGCCACGTTGCGCAGGTAGGGGGCATTAGACCGGTTGGTGCCGACGATGTTGCCCGGCTGGGCCGGCTGCCCGCCCTGCGGGAAGTTGGCCTCCGACGAATTCTGAGAGCGCAGGATGTAGTCCCTCAACCGGAAGGTGAGCTGGGGCGTGGGGTTGTAACGGAGGCCAAGGGTCCCGTCAATGCTCCAGTAGTCCTCCTTGGTCTGGTTGGCATACCAGTTGTAACCGAAGTTGCCCGTTAGATCGGCCCCAAACGACGGATCGTTGACGGCAAGCCGGATGCCGGGGCCGAGTGTGGTGATCCAGTCGGACTTCTGGTTCGTATTCGTCAAGAAGACGTTGCTCGTGTACTGCTCCGTGGCAAAGATGTACGGCCTGATCTCGTAGCGCTGCCCGGCGGGCAGGCTGAGTGGAGCGGATGCGCCTGTAAGGTCCGGGGTACCGGGCAGTACGGGGATGTTCGGCTGTGCGGGCCCACTCATTTGACCCGGGGTTATTTGACCTGCTGCGGTTGCGACCAGGCAACACACAAATAACAGCGTTACTGCACCAACGAGTCCTTTCCGTTTCAAGTTACCCCCTCCTTCTGTCCGGTCTATCTGGTCTATTTGGTCTGTTTGGTCTATTTCGTCCAAATCCCCCCCTGCCCCCCTTTACGAAAGGGGGGGATTCTCTTTTTCTCATCCCCCTTTGAAAAAGGGGGAAAGAGGGGGATTTGTCTTATTCATCGAACTCAATCTTTGTCTTTGGTCCCTACTTTCTCTTCACTCAGACACTTCTTACTCGTCCCTCTCTTCTCAATTGGGTATAATAACGATGTCGCCCGATTTCAACATCACGTCCTTGGCGCCTTCATCCCCCTCGACAATCTTCTTGTAGTTCACCACGATGCGGCTGTCCTTGCCGCCTTCCTTGCGCATGATGGTGATCTTCTTCTGGTTCGCCCAGTCCGTGAAGCCGCCGGCCATGATGATGAGCTGGACCAGGGAGGTCTCTGTCCGGAGTTTGAATACTCCGGGGGTTTTTACCTCACCCTGGACATAGACCCTGTAGCTGTTCGCCTCCGTGACGATGATGGTGACGTCTGGTGTTTCCACGAATTCCCTCAGTTTGGCCAGCAGGACTTCCTTGAGCTGCAGAGGCGTCATGCCCGCCGCCTTGATGTCGTCGACAAGGGGAATGGAGATCATGCCGTCTATCCGGACGGGGACCGTCCGCGAGAGGTTCTCTTCCTTCCAGACGTAGACGAAGAGAACGTCCTCGGGCCCGATGATATAGTTGTCGCTGTCCGCGGCAATGGAAGCCTTTGCCTGGGCTGCCTTGAGTGCTTCCGTCTTCCCGCCTCCGGCTGGTTTGGCCGGCGCAGGGGCCGTTGCAGCCTGCGGGCTCTTCTCCTGTTCCGCTTGAGCCGCCGGCTGCTTATCCTGTGCGAAGATTGTTTGGTTGAATGTCAATGCTATTGTGGCGACAGCGACCAGAATGACGATAAGCTCAATCGGGCGTCTTCTCATCTCTTCTCTCTCCTCCTTTTTTGCCGTCAGACATTTTCCCCTGTGTGTCATGCCGGCTGAATGCAACCATTTAACGCTTTTCAACTTGCCATTGTAAATGATAATTTTCGAAATTCAATACGAAGAAAGTAGTATTTTGTAAGATATCTTTACAATTTCCATGCCGGACTGTAAAAATCCCCGTCACCTGATCCCGGCCACAAATTTATCCTGAACAACGATCAATCCGCTGGAACAGGGGTGCGAGGAAGACGGATAAACTAGGGGTTCTTAATGCTTCTCTCTCGCGGTATTATACATGCAATTTTTGTTCCTTGTGGAGGCGGCAGGAATGGCGACTCGCAACAGACAAATACAGTATTATTCCGGCATGTTACATGACGCCCTTTCGTGGCCTGTCGATGGTGGGTACGCTGCGGGGGTTCAACTCTTGACGGTTGGGGAAGGATGGATAGCCATCCTTCCCCAACTAACTGATATTACAGACATTTTTATGAAATCGCCTGGCGCCGCTCCCGAAGGCTTTCCGACTCCTTCCATCAAATTTTGACGCTCGCGATTGGAGGGTTTCCCCTTTTTGATGGCGTCAGGTAGCCTTACTTCGCTTTCTGCAGAATTTCTTTCACCTCTGCGGCCGCCGGGAGGTTCGGGTCGAGTTGGAGGGCCCGGTTGAGTTCCTTCTTCGCCTGCTCGACCTGACCGTTCTTATAGTAGGCCATACCGAGATGGTAGCGCACCGTGGCCTGGTCGGGCAGCTTGTCGGCGGCTTCCTTCAGATAGACGATGGCCCGGGTGTAAACATTTTTCCGGTAGTAGACCCAGCCCAGGGTGTCGGACATGAACGGGTTGTCGGGTACGGCCTCCTTGGCCATCTGGGCAAGCGCAAGGGCCTCGTCGATGTTGGTGTTCTCCTCGGCGTAGATATAGGCGAGGTTGTTGGCTGCCGGGGGGAACTTGGGATTGATCTTCAGGACCTTCTGGTAGCTCTCCCTGGCGAGGTTGTTCTTCTTCTGGCTCTGGTAGATACCCGCCAGCGCCATGAGGGCCGTGACGGAGTTGGGGTTCTTCTGCAGGGCCGCATTGAGCTCGCCGATGGCCTTGTCGGCCATGTTCTGACGCACGTAGAAGCTGGCGAGAGATACGTAGAGGTCCGGCGAGTTGGGGCTCGACTCGATGGACTTGCGATAGTACAACTCGGCCGATGCCGTGTCCTTCTTCGACTCGTAGAGAGCCCCGAGCATGTTGTACAGGAATGGGTTTCCGGGGGCTGCTTTCAGCTGGGCCTCGACCCGGTCGATGGCCTTCTGCGTCTCGCCCCTGACCATGTAGGAGCTGACGATGTACTGCATGGGCTCCACGGCGCCCGGCTGAAGCGCGAGGGCCTTCTCGAAGCGGGCCAGGGCCTCTTTCTCCTGCTTTCGGGCCAGGTAGACGCGGCCCGACTGGATGTAGGCCGCTGCGTTCTGGGGGTTGAGCCGGATGACTTCCTCGAAGTAGCCGCCCGCCTTTGCCCAGTCTCCCTTCACCGCATAGGTATTGCCGAGGCCCATCAGCGCCCGGGCATTCTTCGGGTCTTCCTTCAGGACAGCCTGGAGGGTCTCGATGGCCGTCTTGCTGTCCCCTGTCGAAATCGCCAGGTCCGCGAGCACGAGCCGCGGCTCGAGCCACCGGGGGTTGAGCTTGATCGCCTCGGAGATCTGGACCTTCGCCTGCTGGATATCCCGATTGCCCAGCTGGGCCAGGCCCAGGTAGTAATAACCGGCGGCCGACTTGGGGTTGTCCTTCACGTAGCCCTGGAGAAGCGTGATGGCGTCGTTGAACTCGTTTTTCGCCACGTGGATCTGGGCCTTGAGGATCATGCCCTCGGGGCTCTTCGGGTTGATCTTCTGGATCCTCTCGACGGCCTTCGCGGCCTCGTCGAGCTTTCGATCGGACAGATAATACTCGGCAAGCTTCACCAGGGGCGGGATGCTGTCGGGCTCGCTGTCGGCGGCCTTTCTGTAGCACTCGACGGCCTTGTCGCGTTTGTTCCAGGCCATGTAGAAGTCGCCCAGGTAGACCAGGGCGGCGGCCTTCTTCGGGGCCACCTCCGCAGCCTGGAGGAACTGTTTCTCGGCATCCTCCAGGCGCCTTTGCGAGACGTAGAAGTTCCCGAGGGCAATCCAGGGCGCGGGCTCCTTGCCGGCGATCTTCGTTGCCTCGAGATAGGCTGCCTCGGCTTCCTTCGGCTTGCCGGTGCGCGTGTAGAAAGCGGCCAGGGCCAGACGGGCCTGGACGGAGGCGGGGTCGGCCGCGACGGCTGCGTTGAAGGTCTCTTCGGCCTTCGGCAAATCCTTTTTCAGGATGTAGAGACCGGCCAGTTGCAGGTAGGGTTCCGCCTTCTTCGGGTCGGCCTCGACGGCCTTGACCGCCTCGGCGATCGCCTCGGGGAGCTTGCGGTCACTGAGATAGATCATGCTCATGAGCTGGTGGCCCAGGGCGTTCTTGGGGTCCTTTTCGAGAACGATTTTTGCCTGCTCGCGGGCCTTTTCGGGATCCCTGGCCATGAGGAAAAGACGGCCCAGCTGGACCCGGGCGTCGACGGAGTTCGGGTCGAGCTCGATCGCCTTGTTGAGCGCCGCGTAGGCCTCGCGCGGCTCGCCGGCCCCGAGGCTGGCCATGCCGAGCTTGTAGTATGCCTTCGCATCGTTGGGGTCGATCTGCAGGACGTTCTTGAACTCGATGATGGCCTCCCGGAACTTGCTCTCGGCCAGGTAGGCCTCTCCCTTCTTGAAGTGGCTCTCCTTTTTACTCTCCTTGCTGCAGCCGGCAAGACCCGCCACAAGAAGGATACAAAGAACGGCCACGAGGGCCCTGCCCCATCGATTGCGGTTAAGCATCGGCACTACCTCCCACTCTGGTCTGTCTGGTCTGTCTGGTCTGTCTGGTCTATTTGGTCTGTCTGGTCTATTTCGTTTATTTCGTTGGTTCGTTTATTTCGTTTGTTTCGTGCATTGCGTCATTGCGAGAAGCGAAGCGACGAAGCAATCTCGTCGTTCGCAAGGATTGCCGCGTCGGCCCGAAGGGCCTCCTCGCAATGACTGTTTTATTGTATCTCTTCACTCAGACACTTAAACACTCAGGCACTAATTTCACTTCTTCCACGAAGTCCCTGTGGACCTTCATTTTGTTCTCTCCCTGACTTTAACAACCTGGTGATTGCAGGCGGTTCCGAGTACCCCATGGCAAGGTAGCATTGCTCTCGCAGGAACTCCACGGCACCGATGCGCTCCTCAGGAGATTTCGACTTCCAGAAATCGTAGTCGGTGTCGGGTTCGCGACGGTCCTTGATGGTTACCTTGATTTGCATATTTTCGTCCGTCTGTTCCGTCTATTTCGAAGTCTACAGTCTACAGCCTACAGTGAGGATTCATTGTTGGCTTTTCGTTTTCGTTCTTCGCTTTTGGCTGCCGGCTGTCGGCTGCTTTGCCTCGGTCCTCGTTCCTCGGACCTCGAACCTTTAACGGAGGTTTATACCACTATTAAATCGAAATTGGAACAAAAGGCTGGGAATCCCGAATCGCGGGGGAGCATGACTGCCGCAGGGACACCACTGCGAGGCGGATTTTCCACGAAAACAGCCCAATTTTCCCTTGACAGTGTGCCCGTGAATTACTATAAAGCCTTTGTTGTGTTACAAAGATGACAACACTCGAAAATTCCGATTTTCGGGTTTCCCATACAGCCTCTCCTGACATCATGTTCTCCGCCGAGCGGGGTTTCCGATAACGGAAGTCATGGATGCAGCGCCAGAGTCCCGGAAGGGGCCCAAGGGCCTGTACCCCGTCCACCAGAGCGGTCAGTGCCGGATGGAAGCGGCTGCTTCCTTCGGAGAGCATTCACCCAAACGACCAACCACTACCGGGAAGAAACCCCGTTACCACGGGCATCGTTCTTCAACTTTTTTCATCACCGTCCTGAATGGTACAGAACACTCGCGTAGTATGCCCAGGGGGAGTTTCACTCGTTCCCCGAGGCGCGACTGTCAGGGTGTTCGTATGAAATCAGAGCAGATCAGGGTCAAGCATCGGCAGATAGGGGTTGTGCTTAACTCATTTTTTCCTGAAAGGAGGTGAACCACCAAATCTCAGCACCTTATGGGGGAGTCTTTTTCATTATCTGTATTTATCGTGGGCCTATTAGTTAACAAAAGGAGGTAACAATGCCACGTTTTCGCACAAAGACAAAGAAGGCAGAGATCATGTCCCTCGAAGAAGCCGTGAAGGGCTATACGCGCGACGGGATCATGTGTGCCTTCAGCGGTTTTACCGGATTTAACCGCAACCCCTTCGCCTTCGCCTGGCAGATGGCAAGGCAGGGAGTGAAAAACATCCACGTCGTCGACCGGCACGGCAGCCAGTGCACCTGGCTCCTCAATGCCGTGGGCGCCATCAAGGTGTACGAGACGGACTGGATGGGCTGGGGCGAGATGGCCGGTAAACTCGATATCAACCTCGAGAGACGCTACAAAGCAGGGGAGATGATTCTCGAGGACTACTCGCACGGCGCCATGGCCATGAGGGCACTGGCCGGCGCAATCGGCGCGCCCTTCATCCCCTACAACGCGCCGCTGGGATCGGACCTCTACAATCCCAAGTACGACGCACTCGGGAAGGCCGGAATGAGGGACGGCAAGAACCCGAGAGTCCCCAAGAAGAAGTTCATCCAGATGGAAGAGCCCTTCTGGGGCGAGGGCGAGACGGTCCTGATACCCGCCATGAGGCCCGAGCTGGCCATCATCCACGTCGCCCAGTGCGGCGACAAGGGTACGGCCCGCTGGCGCGGCGTCGGCACCATCGACAAGGAAATCTCCTTTGCCGCCGACAAGGTCGTCATCCTGGCCGAGGAAGTGGTTCCCGAAGCGGAGATGAGGAAGGTGCCCGAAGCCAACCAGATTCCCTACTTCGTGGTGGATGCCATCGTGGAGTGCCCCTGGGGCGCTTTCCCGAGCTCCGTTCCCTTCTATTACGATTATGACGCGCCCTTCATGCGCGACATGGACAAGTGCTCCCGCAATGCCGAAGACCAGAAAAAATGGCTCGACGAGTGGATCTACGGCCCCAAGAGCTGGGAGGACTTCATTGTGAAACTGGGCGCCAAGCGCCTGCTCGACCTCAAGGCTGACAGCGTCACCGGCTACAGCACGAGGATGATGAGAGGCAAGAAACCGGCACCCAGGATGA
>CAZUBX010000080.1:0-14506 GCA_964619035.1 uncultured Syntrophaceae bacterium
GCCGAGCCTCTAGCAAACCCCTTCCATAATCTCCCTCTCCCTTGAGGGGAGAGGGCTGGGGTGAGGGTGGATTTTCCGAGGCGTGGCAATCTACGTTTGAGATATATCCTTGAGATTGCTTCGTCTCTTCGCTCCTCGCAATGAAAAGATAGACTAGGCAGGCGGTATTCCCAATACCCAGTTCCCAATTCCCCAGGAACGCAGTTCCGGTCAATGACATCCGCTTCATTATGGTGCAGTAAGAAAAAGGAACAAGCACATTCACGGAGCCATCACGTTGGGGGGCCGCAATGGATGAACGAGAGCACCGGAAACTGATCGAGAAGCTCAATACGGCGAAGACGAGCGAGGAACGGGATCGGATCCTCCGGGACCTGGCAAACCAGGACAGGGCGGACCGGGGCGAACCCCAGGGGACCGAAGCGACCGGCGTCGTCAGACCAGCCGCGAAAGAGCCGGAAGGATACACGCTGGCGCGCCTGTCACCGAACTTGCGGGCCATCATTCTCCTGGTGATTGCGGTCTGCGGGCTGTTCTTCGTTGCCACGGAAGGGATGAAAATCATGGAGGGGCGACAGTTGGGTTCCGCCGAAAGTAAACGCCTCTTCATGGGCCTCATTGGCCTGGTTTTTGGCATCCTCGGCTTTCTCAAGACAAAACGAGCCAAGGGGAAAGCAGGCTGGGAGAAGGATGAGAGTTCCGTCGATGGCAAGCCCAGTGCCGGGATGAAGGCCGTCATCCTCTTGATAATGGTCCTCTTCGGGTTGCTCTTAATTGTCGATGCGGTGACGACAATCATGAAAGGCCGGGTTGGTTCTAACGAAATCAACTTACTCATCATGGGCTGCGTCTTCCTGTTTGCCGCCGTCTTCGTTGTTCTCAACGAGAAACTGCTGGCCAGGAGGGATCGAGCGGGCGGCGGGAGGAAAAGATGTTCCGTCGATGGCGAAGCCGCCACGGGAGAGGCTGCGGGACCGATGCAGGGGCGAGTGGCGCCTGAGATGAGGGTTGCCATCATCGTCGTGTTGGCGATCGCCGGGATGGGCTCCATGGTGTGGTCGATGTTGAGAGTCATGAGCAGCCGGTGGGACGCTGGAGACATGTGGATCCTGATCCAGGGCTGCGCATTGCTGTATTATGCCATCCACCTGTTACTCAAGGGAAAACGCGACGAGGAGAAAGCAGGGCAGGGAGACTGAACATAGTTCCGTCCGGCCCTCGGACAGGCTGAAATCAGCGCGGTTCATTTTCACAACAGACGGGACAGACCGGATAGACCGGACAGACCGCATGATTGCCTTCCGATCCGTTATGGTGTAGATAGAAAACAGAAGACAAACAACCTCGAAAAAATCGAACCGGGGCGCTGCCATGGATGAAAGAGAACGACAGAAACTGATCCAAAGGCTCAAAACCGTAAAAACGTCCGGAGAGCGGGACGAGATCCTCTGGTACCTGGCGGGGCAGGACAAAACGAGCAGGGGAAAACCGCAGAGGGCCGAAGCAACGGGCACCGGCAAACGATCCCCTTGGGTTCTGGCGAGGAAGGATAAAACGGCCAGCGGAGAACCACAGAGGGTGGAAGCAGCGGCCGCCAGCCAGCCAACCCCTGCTAAGACGCAAGGCGGGACGCAGATCCGCCTGCCTTTGGGAAAACTCGGCGGCTTCGGGTCCATTACCGCGCTGATGTTTCTGTTCTATGGCCTGGTCGCCATCGTCTCCGCGGTGATGAAAATCCTGCAGGGCCAGCTGGACGGCGACGAGATCCGGCAGCTCATCATTGGCGGCGTTTTTGTCTTCTTCGGCATCGTCATCTTCTTCAAGGCAAAGCGCGCGCAGCGTAAAACCTCTTCTGAGAGCGCTTAGGCAGGCGCACCCCCCGTCAGGATGAGAAACCGAAATTTCTCCCTCACCCCGGCCCTCTCCTGTAAGAGGAAAGGGAGTTATCACCCTCACCCTGACCCTCTCCCCTCAAGGGAGAGGGAACCTATAAGGTAGTCATTTTCCCGGGCTGCCCCGGCTATTTCAGCTTGAAATCGACACGGCTCTTCTTCACGTCCTTTTTAGCCTCGGGCTCCAGCGTCTTCGGTTCTACGACGAACACCCTGCCCGGTTCAAATTCCCCTTTTTCCCGGAGGGCCTCCGACACCGTTTCGGCACGCTTCGTCGCCAGGAGGCGCAGATCGTCATCCTTGACCACGATGTGGGTCATCATGAGCTTCTCCATCTCCTCGTTGGGAAGACCCTTCTCCATCCCGACGATGTTTCTCGGCTTCGGGAACTTTTCTGCACTGTAGGCCCTCTTCAGGTATCTCTCGTATTCCTGCTTCTCGATCGTGATCTCGTCTACGGACTCGACCTTTTCCCCTTTTCGGACCAGCTCGTTGAGCTTTTGAGCCTTCAGCTTTCTCTGAAACTGGTACTGGATGAGACCTTCGCGGTCCCGTTCCATGTCCACACCGCCAACAATGTCCAGCTTGAGGGCCGGTTTTGCCTTCAGGGCCTTCACCAGTGTCTCGATCTTTTTCGCGCCCGGTTCCGGCAGTGTGCTCGAGCCGGCCTCGAACTCGATGTAGCTCAGCTCCTCGCCGCCGCCGAAGAGGGAGCCCAGCAGGGCAAAAGGAGCGGTCGCGACCTTCGTGAGGATGTTGACGATGACCTGGACGACGATGCGCCAGACGCTGAACTCCGGGTCGTCGATGCGGCCCGTCAGGGGGATGTCCAGGTTGATCTTGCCCTCGTTGTCCCGCAGGAGCGTGATGGCAAGGCCTACGGGCAGCTTGGTGGCCTGGGGGCTTTCCACGCGGTCTCCGAGGGTGAGCTGATCGATGACCACCTTGTTTTCCGCATCCAGCTTCATGCCGGAGATCAGGTACTTGAGGTCGAAGGAGAGGGAGCCCTTCTCGATCTTGTATCCCGCATAGGTGCCTGAATAGGGAGTCATGGGACTCAGGTTGAAATCCCTCAGGGATGCCTTGAGGTCGACGAAGAGATTTGTTTTGAACGGGTAGATTTTCCCGGTGATCTCCATTGGGATTTGCCGCCCGATCTTGCCCCGGATGTCCACATCGGCCGGCTTGGTCGTGATCGACGTCACGCCGGTCACCCGCCCCGTAAGCTCCGTGAGCGTTGAGGAAAAGTTGGGCTTAATCTTCCGGTCGTCGAACGCGATGGTGCCGTTCTGGAGCGTGATGCGGTTGATCTCGATGTTCTTAGCCAGGATATCGCCAAGATATTCCTTCTTCTCCTCCGGCTGTGCCTCTTCCCCTTTTTTCGGCGGTGCGGGCTTCGGCTCGGCGGCTTCCTCCTGCTCGGCAGCTTCCGGTTTGGCCACGTTTGTCAGGTTCAGGGTTCCGTCTTCGTTGACGATGATTCGGGCGTAGAAATCGGCAAGCGAGATGTCCTTGATCCGCACGAAGAGGGGGTTGTAGCCGGCACTCAGGCCGTTCAGGAACAACGACTTGAATTTCAGGAAATCTTCGCCGAGGATCTTGTCCACCGTCGCGACGTTGGCAAGAAGAAAGTTTCCGTCGTATTTGATCGAGAGGTCTTTCTCCGGGGCCTTGTTCACAAGGAGGGTTCCCTTGGCCGAGATGTCCCCGTTGGTGTAGTTGACGCGGAGATATTCCGTGAAGTACTCCTGGAAGGGACGGATCCGCATCTTTTTAAGGTCGACATCGAGATTGGCGAAGACGGGGTTGAAACCGACGGGCCCGTTGACGGCGATGGAACCTCTGCCTTTGTTGAAGTCCATCGAGACCGACAGCTTTCCCTGGCTGTCCTTGACCGTGGAGATCTTTTCACCCTTGACGCTGATGTCCTGGATCAGGGAGACGATCGGCTCCTGCGGCACTTCGTCACGATAGGTGATCTTGCCGCCTTTCAGATCGAAATCATCCAGGATCAGAATCGGCAGGGGCTTTTCATCGGCCTTCGCCTCCGCCTTGGCCGGCTTCGGCTCCTCCTTTTTCTGCGGCGCAAGGGTGAGCAGATTGATCGTCCCGCCCTTGTCCCTGCGGACGTTTAACTCGGGGGAGTCGAGGGTGATCTTCGCGAAGTGGAATTTCGACTGGAGCGGCTCCAGGGCCGTCATGACCACGTCGAGACGCTTCAGTCCGGCGACAGGGTTCTTTCTCTTGTCTTGCAAGACGAAATCCTTCAGCGCCGCGTTGCCCGCAACGGAGACGACAGGGTGCTGATCGGGCGTCATGGAAAAGGTGAGCGTCGACTGGACATCGAGCTTGCCCGAGGGAACGGAAACGTTCAGGTCGTGCGGGATGTAGGCCAGGTAGAAGGGGATGTCCAGATCCTCGATGAGGATGTTGAAGATCGTCTCGTGGGTGTTCTTGAAGATCTTCGTTTTCCCTTCGAGGGCATAGGAGTTGCCGTTGATCGATGCGGCAAACCGGGGCTGCACGTAGGTGTCGATATACTCCGGGATGTTGGAGACAAAGGGGATCGCAATGTTCATCTCCCGGACAGTGTGCGTCGTGTCAAAGGGGCCGTCGATGAAATCGATGCTTCCGTTCTCGATGATGATGTTATTCACCGAGAACTGGGGCGGCTCCTTCTTCTCGTCCTTCGGCTCGTCTTTTTTCAGCGCAAGCAGATCGGAGAAGTTGTAGGTCTTGTCCTTGTTGCGTACGAGGTGCGCATAGGGTTTGCGAACAATCAATTCCTCGATGACCGGCGCTCTCCTGAAGATCGAACGGATGTCCAGGTTGACCACCAGCTCGTCGAAAGACACAAAGGTCTTTTCGCCCTTGGGCTCCTTGATCTCGAACCCCCGCAGAGTGACTGTCAGCGTGTATGGGTTCAGGCTGATCTCGGAGAGACTCACCGGGCGGTTGAGGGTCTTGGAGAGGGTTTCAAGAAGGTATGGCTTCACAAGGGGCGGGATGACAAAGAAGCCGATGACCGTGAAGAGAACGAAAAAGACTGCGGCGCCAATAATCCATTTTTTTAATCGGCCCATGTTGTTCTCCGTTGGTGTCAATATTCTGATGCGGTTGCATGGGAAAGAAACCGGGAACGGCGGGTGCCGGGCACAACCTTCCGGCAAAATCAATTTCGCACAGGCACCATAATATTTCAATAGACAAATCGGAAGGGAGTGGAAGAAGTGTCTGAGTGCTTGATTGACCGAGTGAAGAGAAAAAGGGACCGGGGTGCAGGGACGAGGGGCGCGCGTTGCTCGCGAGAAAGAAACACAGGAAATGCGCGCTGCCCGCAAAAGGGCCTGGGATGTTTGTTTGCGGCAAAATCGTGCTAACCCGATTCGCTGAACCACGCGCGGGCCGCGGAAAAAATCGGTAACGAAGATCCCGAAGTGCAGAAAATGCTTGAAATACAGAAAAAATTCGTATAGATAAATAGCACTCCTAGAAGAGAAAGACGCGACAAGAAGAAAGACAACAAGCAAGGAGGGGATCAAGATGGCCAAAGCGAAGAAGGGTGATCTGTTCACTTGTGAGCTGTGCGGTCTCGTCGTCGCCGTTGACGAGAGCTGCGACTGCGTCGTCGGTGAGTTGATCTGTTGTGACATTCCAATGGAGAAAGGAAAGGCAAAAATGAAGAAGGCCGCAAAGCCAGCGAAGAAGGCAGCGAAGAAGCCCGTGAAGAAGGCAGCACCGAAGAAGGCAGCACCGAAGAAGGCAGCGAAGAAGCCCGTGAAGAAGGCAGCACCGAAGAAGGCAGCGCCGGCGAAAGCTAAGAAGACGGCGAAGCCCAAGGCGAAGGCAAAGAAGTAACGCGATCGGTTCAATGAACTCGAGCATCGCTTCCCGCCCGGAGAGAACCTTCTGACGGCGCGGCGCGGGGCGGTTGCCGAACAGACGCCAGAAGAAACCCCGCTTGCAGACGAGCGGGGTTTCTTTTTGCCACGACGGCTTGCACTGAAAATATAAAGGACCGCCTGCCGGTCAAAACCGTTGACGGGCGAGCAAAGATACTTTATTTTAAGGCAGTGAGTAGCGCATCACCCGGCAGGAGCCGCCTCCTGCAGACGGAACCCAGCCGCGGCCGCGCAATTCCATCCGGGTCAACGCAAAGCGATCGAAGCCGATAACCATACCGTTCGAGAAGGAGGTCACACATGGCAAGCAAGAAATTGTTGGAGCTGTTGAACAAGGGAATCGCCCGGGAAATCCAGGTGTCCGTCCAGTACATATGGCAGCACGTCCAGTGGTCCGGAATCCCTCACTACGCAATCAAGGATGAGTTGAAGAAAACCGCTGTCGCGGAAATGAAGCATGCCGAAGCCATTGCGGAGAGGCTCTTCTATCTCGGGGGAATCCCCACGACGAAGCCCGAGCCGATCTTCGTGGGCAAGACTCTCAAGGAGATGCTGACCAAGGACATGAAGGACGAGGAAGGCGCCATCAAGCTCTACAAGCAGACGATCGAGGTGGCCGAAAAGGAAGGCGACATCACGACGGCACAGCTCTTCAAGAAGATCCTCGCGGACGAGGAGGAGCACCACGATTTCTTCCAGGGCGTTCTCGAGGGGTTGAAGTAAAGAAGGCGGAACGACGAAACAAAAGCCCACTTCACGGTGGGCTTTTGTTTTTCTGACGTGCTGTACGGGAACCCTGCGTAACCCCCGGGCGAAAAGGTGAAGAAGGATGAGAAGACACGAAAGAGAGATCCGGGAAGAAACAGAAATTCATGAAATCCTCGAGAAAGCGCTCGTCTGCCGCCTCGGCCTTTATGACGGGCAGTACCCCTATGTGGTCCCCATGAATTACGGTTACCGTAACGGATACATGTATTTTCACTGCGCCAGGGAAGGCAAGAAGATCGACATCCTGAAGAAGAACGACCGGGTCTGCATCGAAGTGGACATCGACTCCCGCGTCGTGCGGGGCGAGACGCCTTGCCGGTGGACAGCGAAGTACCGGAGCGTGATCGGGTTCGGCAGGGCCCGGATCATCGATGACGAGAGAGAAAAGAAATACGCCCTCGATGTCATCATGGCGCACTATGGCGGGCAAGGAGGCGAATACGATGAAAAATCTCTGCAGAGGACCTGCGTGATCGAAGTGGTCATCGAGAGCATGACGGGCAAACAGTCTCTCTGACAGCCCTTCGAATGTCACGCCGGAGGGTCCGGAACCCCTCTGCCTGGCATGCGAAATATCGGTTGACGGAAATTGTTTGGCATGCCAAACAAGATCATCGAGGCAACCGGGGGAAAGCGATGACGAAGGACGACCGCCTGATCTACCTTGTTTTCACCGCGCAGCTGAAGCTGAGAGCCTACCTGAAGAATGTCTTTTCCGAAGCGGGGGTCACCATCACGCCCGCACAGTCGGGAATCCTTTTTCTCCTGAAAAGAAAGAACGGGCAGACCATGTCGGAGCTCAGCCAAGTGCTCTCCCTCGACAATTCGACCCTGACGGGGCTTGTCGATCGGCTCGAGCGGGCGGGATTCGTCAAGCGCAATGCAAGCAGGTTGGATCGAAGGGCCTCGCACGTTTTCATCACGGATAAGGGAGGTGGGGAGATTGAACGGGCGAGGGCCGTAATCAACCGGGTGAACGAGCAGATCAAGGCGGATTTCACGGAAAGTGAGGTCGAGTCATTCAAGAAAATCCTGAAATCCTTCTTCGTCAGGTTCGGGGCACACCCGCGAGGGGAGACAAATGATGGCGGTTGAGAAGGGAAGGAAGGAACGCTTCTCGCGACTGACGATGCAGGCAATACGCCTTGCAGGCCGGGACCTTGCCGTGCGAGGCGATGCCGGAGACTTGGAGCTTTCCGGAGGGCCCTGGCGGACGATGGCCAGAGGGGGCCTTCTGGGTTGGAGCATCCCTGCAGCCTTCGGGGGAGAAGGAGCAGGCTATTCAGACATCCTTCCTGCCGTGGAGGCCTTCGTCGGAGCAGGCGGCAGACCGGGGCTTGCCCTCTCCTGGATGGTCCATCTGATTGTCGGAAAGGTCCTCATCGCGGGCTCCGGCAACGGCGCCCAGAAAAAGACGGTCCTGCCGGGGATGGCATCCGGGAAAAGGACCGTCTCCATCGCTCTGTCCGAACCGGGGGCCGGAAGCGACCCGAAGCGGATTCGAACGACGGCCGTGAAAAAAGGAAGATCCTATGTGCTCGATGGGGACAAGGCTTGGCTCACCAATGGTCCCCTGGCCGATCTCTTCATTGTATTTGCCGTGACGGGAGAGCGGGGAGGGAAAAAAGGCTTTACGGCTTTTCTTGTCCCGAGGGAAACCCCCGGGCTCACCGTCCGTGAAACGCCGGCCCTGGGTTATTTGAGACCGTCCCCGCACTGCGAGATCCGGCTCGTGGGTTGCGATTTGCCCGAAGCCGCCATCCTCGGCCGAAAGGGCCGGGCCTGGGATGAACTCTCGAAGCCGTTCAGGGTGGCTGAGGATGTGCTGCTCGCAGGTGCCGTCCTCGGGGGTATGGACCGGGAGCTGAGGCAAGCGGTCCGGAGCCTGAGGGATGGCAGACGGGTAATCGAAAACGACGCGAAGGAGCGCATCGGGGGATTCGCGGCCCTGCTGGAGGCGGCAAGGCAGGTTGCGCGGGGCGCCGCAAGGGATCTCGACGGCGGGAAGCAGGGCACGGACGTGGAGAACCGGCTCGTTGCCTTTCACCTCATCGCGAAAACGCTGCAGGAATCCCTCGGGGAAATCCTCGAAAAGACCTCAAGCGGCAGGCCCTCCGGTCCGGATGCGCCGGGGGACGACATCGCCCGGATCATCGGACTCGGGATGTACGCATCACGAGCCCGTCAACGCAAATGGGGAGATACACTTCTGATCGGGAAGGAGAAATCATGAGGGATCAAACCGGGAAATTCGAAACGGTCGACCAGGTGAACGAGGGCTTCAAGAGCACCGGCTACATCTGCAGCACGGATATCGCGACGACGGTTTATCTGGCCTTTCACCTGGAGAAGCCGGTCCTCGTCGAGGGGCCTGCCGGTGTGGGGAAGACGGAGCTGGCGAAAAAGGCGGCCCAGTTCATGGACGTGCCGCTCATCCGGCTGCAATGCTACGAGGGTCTCGACGAGTCCAAGGCGCTCTACGAGTGGAAGTACGGCAAACAGCTCCTCTACTCCCAGCTGCTGCGGGACAAGCTTGATCAGGTCATCGATAAGGAGAGCGATCTGGGCGAGTCGATCCGGACGCTGCACCGCTACGAGGACATCTTCTTCTCTCCCCAGTTTCTCGAGCCGAGGCCGCTCCTCAAGGCGCTTCAGGAGGAACGGGGCGCCGTGCTCCTCATCGACGAGGTGGACAAGGCCGACGAGGAGTTCGAAGCCTTTCTGCTGGAGATCCTCTCCGATTTCCAGGTGTCAATTCCAGAGATCGGCACGGTGACGGCGCGGACGAAGCCCTACGTATTCCTCACCAGCAACAGCACCCGCGAACTGAGCGAGGCGCTGAAGAGGCGCTGCCTGCACCTCTTCATCCCGTTCCCCGCTCCCGATCTCGAGCGGGAGATCGTCCGCCACCACGTACCCAATATTCCCGATCTCCTGGAGAAGCAGCTGGTGATGTTCATCCACGAGGTGAGAAAGCTCGAGCTCAAGAAAGTGCCCTCCATCAGTGAGACCATCGACTGGGCCCGGGCCCTTATCCTGCTGCACGCCGAGGGACTCGACCGGGACCTGACCCGGAAGACCCTCAACACCTTTCTCAAGTACGAGGAGGACATGCGAACCGTCGATGAAAAACTCTTTCTGCTCGTCGACAAGGCCCTGAAGGAAACGGCCTGATGGATCGAGTGTTAAACAATTTCATCGTCTCTCTGCGAGGCGCGGGGGTTCCCGTTTCGGTCTCGGAGAGCATCGACGCCGCGCGAGGCCTGGCGATCTCCGGGTACGGTGAGAGGCAGGTTGTCAAGAGCACCCTTGCGGCCACCCTTGCAAAGTCCGCTACCGAGAAGGAGATCTTCGACGACTGTTTCGAGAGGTTCTTTTCTTTTCAGTCCCTGCCGTCCCCCTTTGCTGCCGGCCAGGAAAACGGCAACGAAGAACAATCCGGGGACATGCCGCCCATCGGGGGGATGATCATGGAGGGCGACCTGGGCGGGGTGGCACTCGCCGTCCGTGACGCAGCCCGGTCCGCGGATCTGCAGTCCATCCGTTTCTTCACCCAGCGAGGGATATTCACATCGAGGATCCTCCAGGCTCTACAACTGGATCAGCTGGACCGTTTCGTGGGCGATCTTTACCGGGAGGGCGGCGCCGGCGCCTCGGCGGCTGCACGGCAGCTGGAGCAGGGCAGGGATGCCCTGATCGACATGGTGCGGCGCTTTGTCGAGGAGCAGTACGAGATCTACGCCCGGGAGAGCACCGAGCGGATCATCGAGCGATACCTCTGGGATGTCAGGCTCACGGAGCTGGAAGAGCGGCACTACGACCGCATGCATTTCCTCATCCGCAAACTCGTCAAGAGAATGAACGAGCGATACTCCCGCAGACGGCGCAGGGCGAAGCGGGGCGCACTCGATTTCAAGCAGACTCTCCGGGCAAACATGCACCACGGGGGCCTTCTCTTCGAAACGCGCTGGAAGAAGAAACGGATGAACCGGCCGGACGTGGTGATCCTCTGCGATGTGAGCCGATCCATGTCGACGGTGGTCCGGTTCTGCCTGCTGATGCTCTACGGTCTCAACGAGGTCGTGGCGCGAATCCGCTCCTTCGTCTTCTGCTCGAGCCTTCTCGAGGTCAGCCATGTCTTTGAGACCTCTCCCATCGCCGAGGCCGTCGAGCGGCTGCGGACAGGCGAGGGGCTCGACATCCACATGGGAAGGACCGACTACGGGAGCGCCTTCTGGGACTTCACGCACCGGCACCTGGAGGCGGTCACGGGCAAGACGACGGTCATCATCCTGGGCGATGCCCGCAGCAACTACGGCGACCCGGCCGATGAGCTGTTGAAGAAAATCGCCGAGCGTTGCCGCCGCCTCATCTGGCTGAATCCCGAAACGCCCACCATGTGGGGAACGGGCGACTCGGAGATGAAGCGCTACATGCGCCTATGCGACCAGGTCATGGAGTGCAGCACCCTTCGTCACCTGGAGCGGCTCGTCCGCGTCCTCGTCCGGATCCCCTGACACTTCGAGGAAGAGAAGTTAAGAAGGTGAGAAGGTGAGAAGGTTGGATCGTCATCGCTCTCCGGCCGCCCATCCCACTGAATACGGCTGTCCTGATCAAGACCAGTTATGATAGAATACAGCCAGAAATGATCCATGAGGCTAAGTGCATGAGCGTGAGACAGGAATACCGGCATGCGCAGGAGATTGCCCGGCGGATCACAGGGGAAGTGGGGGAGCCTTTCTTTTACGGCGAGCAGAAAAAAGCGGTAGAAACCTCCAGCCGTCTATTCAGAGAACACCCCCTCGTGACGCAGGCCATCAACGTCCTCGGAGCCGACCCGGACAGGATCGGTCACGGGCTCAGCCACGTCACGAAGGTGGCTGTCGATGCGGGTGCGATCATCCTCGTCGAGCGTGAACACGTGGACGAACCCGATCGGGTCCTCAGGCTCGTCGTCCTGGCCCATGTGGCAGGGGTACTTCACGATATCAAACGGGAGGAGAAGGACCACGCCAGGAAGGGTGCTGAGGAAGCTGAGCGGGTTCTTCGTGATTTCGATCTCAGCGAGGCCGAGCGCTTTGCGATAGCCGGCGCCATCGAGAATCACGAGGCCTTCCGGCCGGTACCGCCTCTGGATGACCCGGCCTGGCAGCTGCTTTCCGATGCGCTCTACGACGCCGACAAATTCCGCTGGGGGCCCGACAACTTCTCTGAAATGCTCTGGGACATGGTGTCGAGGCGAGATGTGCCCCTTTCGAAGGTGCTCGGCCGGTTTCTCAAGGGGATGGAGGGGGTCGAGAGGATCCGGGAGACCTTCCGCAGCGAAACGGGACGGCATTATGGGCCCGATTTCATCGACCGCGGGATGGAAATCGGCCGGCGACTCTATGCGGAGCTTACAGGCGGATCAGGGTAGCAGGTAACAGGCTACAGGCTACAGGCGACAGGCGACAGGCGACAGGCGACAGAAATCCCTTGTCTGCGCCTTTTTTCTGTAGCCTGCAGCCTGTGGCCTGACACCTTGCGATGAAACGCGGGATCGATGGACGAAGTCATTCATCAACGGCATCAAAAGACAGGAAGGTGAAACGATGATCAAAAAGATTCTCATGGCGACGGACGGCTCTAAAACATCCGTTCGGGCGCTCAAGGTTGCCATTGAAATGGCAAAGAAGATGGGGGCGAAGCTCGCCCTCGTCGGGGTGATTGACAACCGCCTCTATGTGGGTCGCACGATGCGTGCCTCAGACTCGCCGACCCGGATTGCCGAATCCGTCGAAGACTACCTGATGCAGATTGCAGGAGCATATCTTGCCGACGCGTCCAGGCAGTGTGAGCAGGGCGGTATCGAGCCCGAAATCGTCATCCGGACGGGGCATCCGGCCGAGGAGATCCTGAAGGAAGCCCGCCGGTCGAAGGCCGATCTGCTGATCATGGGATCCCACGGAAAAAGCAGGATCGGCTCGGTGTTGGGCAGCGTCACCTTCGCAGTGCTCCACGGGGAGTCACGGGTACCGATCCTCGTCGTAAGGAAGTGAGGGACAGAGTCATGGACGACAGGAAAGCGGGCGGCCGCCAGTCGACGCTCGTCTACAGGGGGCCAGTCTTCAACCTGTACGAGGATGATGTGGAACTGCCAAACGGCAGGGTGGTCCGGAGAAGCCGGGTCGAGCACCGGCCCACCATCGGTGTTGTCCCGTATATCGGTGACGGGCAGATCGTGCTGATCCGACAGCACCGCCATGCCGTCGGGACTTCGCTGATCGAGATCCCGGCGGGCACCATGGACAAAGGGGATGAATCCCCGGAGGACTGTGTGCAGAGGGAGCTTGCCGAAGAGGCGGGCTTCCGGGCAGGTCGGCTTGTGAAACTGTTCGGTGGGTATCTCGTCCCCGGATACGCGGACGAGTTCATGCACTTCTATCTGGCATTCGATCTCATCGAGGCGCCGCTTCCTCCCGATGAAGATGAGTTCATCGAGACCATGACCTGCCCGCTCAGCGATGCCCTGCGCATGATCCGGGACGGGAGGATCGTCGACAGCAAGACGGCCCTGGCCGTACTCCTGGCTGCGGATTATCTCCGTGAAAACAAGATGATGCGGTAGGGCAGGGACGGCTGCCTCTTCCCGGGAGCCGCTGCCTAGCTTTTCTTGCTCGTCTTGGTCTGGAACGTGGTCATCTGCTGCTTCACATTCCTTTTCTTGCAGGCGGGGCAGTTGATTTTACCCTTGTCGCGTTCCGCCATGCTCATGACAAGAGTGAAATTTCGCCTGCAGTCCTCACAACGGAATTCATAAGTCGGCACCGCACATCCCTCCTTTGTACATCTTCAATCACTACGGGTTCAATTCCCCGAAGCTCGCTGCGGGTTGGTTCATTATTTGACAGGTCCGTCGACGGCCGTCAAGTCCCATGTGCGATCCCCGGCATGAGCAGCCAGAGTCGGCACGGCGGCCTTCGCCGATGGCACGAATCCTGCTCACGATTGAAAACAACTTTGATGCCCATCGGAAATCAAACAAAGCCACCACGGAGGACTGCGTGGACACCTATAAGATCCAAAGAGGGGACACGATTGATCGGGTCACGAAGGCGCTGGGAATGACCTGGGACGAATTCCGGCAAGTCAACCCCGATGCCGTAGGGCGTTCTGCCAAGACGGGAAAATGGATCATCAAGGCGGGAACCGCGGTCAAGGGGCCGGGATCCTTCCAGTCGGTGCTCCAGAAACAGCAATCAGCTGCCAGGGACACCGCAAAGGATGCAGAAGCCCCGAAATCGAAAGGTCAATGGACGGAATACACCGTGAAGCAGGGAGACACCCTCTGGGGGCTGGCCCGGGATACCTTCGGGACCACCGTCAAGGAGATCGCGAAAACGAACAAGATCACGAACCCCGACCGCATCCACCCGGGGCAGAAAATCCGGGTAAAAATACCGGACGCTGCAGAGAAGGTGACACCCGAAGCCGGTGAGCGCTCCGAGGTGGTCGCCAGCTGGTACGGGAAAGAATATCACGGCAGGCCCATGGCAAACGGTAAGATCTATAACATGTATGCCAGCACGATTGCCCACCGGACGCTTCCCCTCGGGACAAAGGTGGAATTGACGAACCCCGAGACGAGTCAGATCGTCCGGGCCGTCGTGACGGACCGTGGGCCCTTCATTGACGGACGTGACGTGGATCTGTCTTACGGCATTGCCAAGAAGCTCTCCATTGCGGAGAAAGGCGTGGGCAAGGTGATCATGGAAATTCTGTGAGTGGCTGCGAGGCAGCAGCTCACAGGCCCGAGGTTCGAGGAACGAGGACCGAGGAAAAGAAACCTCCTCGAGCCCCGTGCCTCGACCCTCGGGCCTGAATAAAAAAAGCCCCCGTCCCGGACATCCCGGGATGGGGGTCTTTTTTTATTCAGGAGGACCTGTCTGCTTGAAGAGTAACTGG
>CAZUBX010000081.1:0-14181 GCA_964619035.1 uncultured Syntrophaceae bacterium
TGGAAACCCATCATGGCAGGCTCTCCATGAATCATGGCGTTGCCAATCCTATAAATAGATCAGCTCATTCATGCAATGGTTATTTGGGCAACAGCCCGTAAAGATTTGACCCCATGCTTCCCATGCTTCACCTGTAATCTGCTGAATGGAACCTAAGCCCCAACTCCACGCTCGAGTCCTGGATCCAGGCCGGAAGCGGCGGGAACGGGTCGGACTTCTTGATCGCCCGATAGGCCGACTGGTCGAAAAAACTGTTTCCCGAGCGCTTCTCGAAGCTGATGTGGGTCACCTGCCCGTTGCGCAGGACTCGCACTTCGAGGACGGCCTCGAGATTCTTGTCGGCCAGGATGCTTTGCGGCAGTGCCCAGTTCTGACGCACCTTCGACCAGATCTGGGTGTAGTACTGGCTCATCAGCGAGGCCGTGTTGTCCTTCACCAAGACGGGCTGGCCGCCGGCTTCGGCGGAGTCGGCTTTCTTTCGCATATCGTTGCTGGCTTGGTTGGGCCGCTCCGCATCTTGTTTTTTCATCGGCGTCCGTTCCACTCCGATGAGTTCTATGATGAATTCATCGACGTCCTTGGGAGGGTTCATAAAGACAATCATGAAGGGGATGCTCGCCTGCGAGCGAATGCCCATGTTCGGCATGTCGCTCCCTTCGGGTTTCTGCAGCTCGGCCAGAATTTCCTTATCCGAAAGGCGATACAGCTCCTCATCGGTCAGGAGGTTTCCCGCGAAGGCCTCGCTCTCACCTAATAGCTTCCCTCTATTGTCTAAGATTTTCAGACGTAACTTTACTTTTTCCACTGAATAATCAAATTTGTTTTCTGCATTCCCTTGCACGATAAGCAGATCGCCTGTACGGCATTTCACGAACCGTTCCTTTACTGAAGCGAAGTTGATCCCGCTGCTGGTTGCCAGTAGAGAAGGACTCTTTTTTTCTGTTAATATTTCTTGGCCCATATTCATAGGGAGATTAATACTTGTAAGCTTCCAGGAAAGTCCGTCCCTCGTAAATACTAGCAGAGGTTGTTCGTTATCTCCGTTTTCTGAAGCCAGCTTTACTATAAATTTCGACGGAAATTTATATTCAAAAGATGCCTTGGACAGAAAGCTGATCTGCTCATTTTCATTTACGCCTGCGATTTGACTTTGTGACTTCTCATTCTTCGACTGATTAGTTATCAATGCCGTAATGCCTGCTGGTGTTATCATAGAGTCAATCAGCTTCTCTGCGAATGTACTAGCCATTACTGCACCCAGTGCTGCGAATGGGTTATTTGCTAGCTCAGTAGTCATGGATTTCAAAATATGAGCATTAAATTGATCTTTTAGACTTTGACGCAAGGTTGGATGATCTACATAGCTATTAATTCTTTCAGCGTCTCTATCTCTAATTGCCGACTGAAATTGATAAATTGTCCAATAGGGCAAACTAATGAATATGCCGAAAGATACAACGATGCATACGATGGCTATTACGATATGTTTTTTTTTCATCTCAGCATCCAATATTTATTAAATTTAACCCTACCTTCCTACCCAAATGATATACATACTGGCATAACGCCTGTGAACAAAACCCCGTTCTCTTCGGAGATACGGGGTCTAGTTCTTTTTTCATGGCATCTCCTGTGCTGATGGATGTCCGAGTTCATATCTTAGATGCCGACAATGAACAGATAGTAGGCTACTAGCCGTTTATAAGCAAAATATAAACCATATATTCTAAATATTTAATTAGGTAGAAAATTGAGGGCTATCGAATTATCATCCTACATGCAAAATAAGGGTAGCAATAGGGTAGCAAAAATTAGAAAAGGGGTCATCCAAATTTGGATAACCCCTTGATTTTACTGGCGCGCCCTCTAGGGCTCGAACCTAGGACCTTTGGATTCGTAGTCCAACGCTCTATCCAACTGAGCTAAGGGCGCGCTTATTCAAATATACAAATGGCGGAGAGAGGGGGATTCGAACCCCCGGTACACCTTTAAAGGGCGTACATTCGCTTAGCAGGCGAACCCATTCGGCCTCTCTGGCATCTCTCCGCGAGTAGGCCTTCTTATTTCACCCTCACCCGACCCTGCGTAAGCAGGAATGAGATTCAGGAAAATTTTCTGGATGCCCGTTTTCACGGGCATGACAATTTTGCTCACTGCCCCGCGGTTTGTCGCGGGGTGGTTTTTCTATACTGGCGGAGGGAGCAGGATTCGAACCCGCGAACCTTTCGGTTAACGGTTTTCAAGACCGCCGCCTTAGACCACTCGGCCATCCCTCCGGCATTGCCTATTTTCTGCGAACCGGCCGGGAACGGGCCGGCAGGGTATCCATTTTTCGGAAGAGCGCATATTACCCGCCGGCGGGTATTCTGTCAATCCCTTTCATGTAGGGTCGAAGAGGCTCGGGGATGAAGACGCTGCCGTCCTTCTGCTGGTAATTTTCCAGGATGGCCACCACCGTCCTTCCCACTGCAAGGCCCGAGCCGTTGAGGGTGTGGACGAACTCCACCTTCCCGGAGGCCTCGCGGCGGAACCGGATCGAGGCCCGGCGCGCCTGGAAATCCCCGAAATTGCTGCACGAGGAGATCTCGCGGTAGACGTTCTGTCCCGGCAGCCACACCTCCAGGTCGTAGGTCTTCGACGAGGAGAACCCCAGATCAGCCGTGCAGAGGCCCACGGTGCGGAAGTGAAGCCCCAGGGTCTTGAGGATATCTTCGGCGTCCAGTGTGAGCTTCTCCAGCTCGTCGTAGGAGGTCTCGGGGGCCGAGAACTTCACCAGCTCCACCTTGTTGAACTGGTGCTGGCGGATGAGTCCCCGTGTGTCTTTCCCGTAGGAGCCCGCCTCGCTGCGAAAGCACGGCGAGTAGGCCACGTAGCAGATGGGCAGGTCCTTCTCGCTGAGGATCTCGTCGCGGTGGATGTTGGTCACGGGGACCTCGGCCGTGGGGATCATGTAGTAGTCCATCCCTTCGATCTTGAAGAGGTCCTGCTCGAACTTCGGCAGCTGCCCCGTGCCGGTCATGCTCTCCTTGTTTACCATGAAGGGAGTGAGGACCTCCAGATAGGTGTGCTGGAAAGTGTGCAGATCGAGCATGTAGTTGATGAGGGCCCGCTCCAGCTTGGCGCCCCAGCCGCGGTAGAGGGTGAAGCGCGCCCCCGTGATCTTCGCCCCGCAGGCGAAGTCGAGAATTTTCAGATTTTCACCGATGTCCCAGTGGGGCTTGGGTTCGAAGTCGAAGGCGGGCTTTTCGCCCCAGTGACGGACGACGGGGTTTTCCTCGGAGCTGGTGCCGTACTCGACGGAGTCGTGCTGGACATTGGGGATTATCATGACGAAGTTCTGGATCTCGGCATCCACCTGGGCGAGCTCTGCGTCGAAAGCCTTGATCCGATCCGAGATGGTCGCCATCTTTGCCACGAGTTCCGAGGCGTCCTTTTTCTCCTTCTTCAGGCCCCCGATCTCCTTGGAGGCCTTGTTGCGCTCGCCCCGAAGGGCCTCCACCTCCTGGAGGATGTCCCGGCGGCGCTTATCGGAGTTGACGAAGGGCGCAAAGTCGATCTCCTGTCCCCGCTCGAGCATCTTGCGGCGGACGAGCTCGGTATTTTCACGCAGATATTTGACGTCCAGCATATCGATTTACCCCTCCTTGCTCTCATTGAGAGGCTGGTGAAATGAGATTGCTTCGTCGCTGCCGCTCCTCGCAATGACATGGTGGCATGGCCCTCTAGAGAGAGGGAGCCTGAAAGGTGAGGAAAACGGCTTGGAAGTGAATTTCCCTTATCACTTCGGGACGTTAACGTCAATCATTTTATCCCGGAAGGCAGGCGGCACAAAGGCTAGCGGCGGCCGAGCTTGCGGCGGATCATGGAGAGCAGCGTCGTCGTCTCGGGGCACCGCAGGGCGAAGGCCGAGGCCGCGAAAACGGCGATTCCCACGGCAAGCCCTGCCGCCAGGACTTCGAACCGATAGCGGAAGGGGGCCGACACGTCCCAGCCGAGGGTGTGCGTCGTCAGGGCCACGGCGATCCACATGACAATCGATGCCGCCGCGACGCGGGCAATCGAGCCCCAGAACGCGGCGTCGAGGAAACCCCCGATCCGTTTTCTCAGGAGAAATCCCAGCGTGAGGACGTTCACTGCCGAGGCGATGGAGGTGGCGAGGGCCAGGCCGCTGTGCTGCATGGGGAACATGAGGGCCACGCTGAATACGGTGTTGACGATGAGGGCCACCACGGCGATCCGGACGGGGGTCCTTGTGTCCTGCAGGGCGTAGAAGGCCGCCACGACCACGCGGATGGTGGAGAAGGCCCAGAGGCCCACCGTGTAGTAGAGCAATGCCTCGGCCGTGAGGATCGACGAGCGCGGGTCGAACTCCCCCCGCTGGAAGAGTACCGAGATAATAGGTTCGCGAAGCGCGATGATACCGATCATGGCGGGGATGGTGATGAAGAGCATGAGGCGCAGCGAAAAGGAAATCGTCTTCTTCATCTCCTCGTAGTGCCCGCGGGCCACCTGGTCGGAGAAGCTGGGCAGGGCCGCCGTACCGATGGCGATGCCGAAGATCCCCAGGGGAAGCTCGACGATGCGGTCGGCGTAGTAGAGAAACGACACGCTCCCCTCGGGCAGGAAGGAGGCGAGCAGTGTGCTGATGAAGATGTTGATCTGGTAGACGGCGGCGCCGAAGGCGGCCGGGAGCATGAGGGCGCCGATCCGCCTGACCCCGTTGTGCCTGAAGTGGAAGTCGGGCCTGAGCACGACCCCCAGCTTGAACAGCACGGGCAGCTGAACCGCCAGTTGCAAAAGCCCCCCGATCATGACGCCGACGGCCAGCGCCAGGATGGGCTCGGCGAAATAATCCCTCAGGAAGAGCGCCGCCCCGATCATGCAGAGGTTCAGGATGACGGGCGAGAGGGCCGGCGTGGCGAAGTGCCTCAGCGAGTTCAGGATCCCCATGCACAGGGCCACCAGCGAGATGAAGAAGATGTAGGGGAACATGATCCGGGTGAGCAGTACCGTGAGGGCGTACTTCTCCGGGGTGGCCCGGAAGCCGGGGGCCATAACCGTGACGATGGCGGGCGAAAAAATGACGCCCGCAAGCGAGATGACCACGAGGATGACCGACAGGAGCGTGAAGGCCACCCGGGCCAGCTCGAAGGCGTCCTCCCTGGATTTCGTCTTGAGGTACTCCGTGAAGACGGGCACGAAGGCGATCGTGAGCGAGCCCTCGGCAAACAGGCGCCTCAGCAGGTTCGGGATCCGGAAGGCGACAAAGAAGGCGTCCGTGGCAAGGCCCGCGCCGAAGAAGCGGGCCACGATGACATCGCGGATGAAGCCGAAGACGCGCGAGAGCATCGTGGCAAGCCCCACCACGCCTGCCGCCCTGGCAAGGCGGTGGTTCTCTGTCCCATGTGTGGGATTATCGGTCTCCATAATCGTCGGCCCATTATAGAAGGACCCTCACCCGCGTCAAGCACAGGATGAGGGTCCTCTCGATTTTGTCTTCCCTGTGTTTCACGGCTCCAGGAGGCCTTTCAGGCGCGCCTCCAGTTCGCTGCGGCCCATGCCGTCGACGGAGACCGTCTTTTTCCTGGATTTCTCGCCTGCGGTGATGGCCAGGGCCGAGCGGCGAACCCCGAGCAGGCCGGCCAGCAAATCGACGCAGGCCCGGTTCGCCTTTCCCTCGACGGGCGGGGCCGTGAGCTTGAGCTTCAGGGCACCGTCCTGGATGCCCGCCACCTCGTTCTTCGAGGCCCCGGGGATCACGCGAACGGCGAACTGAACGCCACGGGCTGTCTCTTTGATGGTCAGCATGTGCAGTGTTTTTTGTGCTGAGATAAAGGTAAGAACGGTGAGGTGCCGACTCGGATCGGGGGATTACACGCTTTCCGCGATCCGCTGCCCCTTCTTTAATGGATTTCGTCCCAGTCGGCTGCCCCCTTCTTCATCGCCTCCAGCAACTTCTCGTTGAAGTCCATGAAGGACTCGAAGTACTTCTCGAGCTGGTTCTTGATGTTGGAGAGCTTCTTGATCTCGCCGCGAAGATTGTCCACTTCGTTGCGGCCGCTGGTCAAGGGGATGGGGATGTCGAGGCCCTTCTTCCAGGTCTCGAGCAGTTCGAGGTTGAAGGTGAGGAACGAGAAGAAGTCCTTCTCGTGCCAGGCCTTGAGGTTCTGGAGCTTCTCGATCTCTTCGGTGAGGACCTCCACCTCGTTTCGCAGGGTCTGGAGGTTCTGCCCCGCAACCTGACCCTCGGCGGTCTTTTTCGCCTTGGCTTCGTCGGTCTCCGCCTGGGCCTTCTTCAGGTACTCGCCGGCCGTGGCCTTCGCCTCGGCGAGGATCCGCTCCTGTTCCTTGCGGCTCTCCTCGGCGAGCCTGGCCTTCACGGCCGCCGCCTGGTTCTCGGCTTCCTTCACAATCTTGTCGGCACGGCTCTTCGCGTCGGCCAGCAGCGCATCGAGGGCCTTCTTGTTCTCCTCCTCGAGTTTCCCTTTCTGACTCGCCGCCTGTGCGCCCGCTTCCTTCAGGATCTTATCGGCCTGGGCCTTCGCCTCGGCGATCAGGTCCTTGCCCTGCTTCTCGGCGTCCTTGATGGCTTCTTCCTTCCACTTCCTGGACTGCTTGTCTGCCTCGGCCTTGGCTGCAGCCAGGACCTGCTCGGTCTGAGCCTGCGCCTGGGTGAGCATTTCCTTTACTTTCCTTTCTGCTTCCTTGCCCTGCTCTTCCTTCTGCTTTGCCCGATGGTTCTCCGCCTCGATCATGGCGTTGTTGATGATGTCATCGGCCTTTTTCTTCGCCTCGGAAAGGATCTCGTTTGCTTTCTTCTCGGCATCCTGCAGGACCTTGTCTTTCTTTCCTTCACGGGTCGCTGCGGCTTCCTTCTCGGCGCCCTTGAGAAGGGCCTCGGCCTCGGCGCGGGCTTTGTCCAGAATCGCTTTATATTCTTTTTCCGCCGCGACTTCGGCGTTCTTCTTCATGTTCGCCCGGATTGCCTCGGCTTCCTTGCGGGCCTCGATTGGGGCCCTCTCGGCCTCGGCACGGGCCTCGGCGAAGAGTTCCTTGCGCTTCTCCTCGAAGTCTTTTTCCAGGATTTCCTGTTGACGGGACATGATCTGGGCCGCCTGCGCTTCGGCGTCCTTGACGATCTGCTCGGCCTGGGCCTGCGCCCTGGCGAGCAGTTCCTTCGCCCTCGGGTCTCCCTCTTTTGCCGTAGACGCTTTCTGCTTTTCTTTCAGCTCGGCCGCTTCTTCCCGGGCCTTCTTGAGGATGGACTCCGCCTCGGTCTGGGCCTGCGAGAGGGCTCCCTGGCGTCTCTGTTCGAGGTCCTTTGCCAGGGCCTCTTCCTGCCGGGCCTTCAGCTCCGTCGCTTTTGTTTCGGCGTCCTTGACGATCTGCTCGGCCTGGGCCTGCGCCCTGGAGAGGATATCCTTTGTCTTTGGCTCGATCTCCTTCGCTTTCGCCTCGGCGTCTTTGACGATTTGCTCGGCCTGGGCCTGTGCCCTGGCGAAGAGCTCCTTCGTCTTCTGCTCGACTTCCTTTGCCAGCTCCGCCTGCTGCTTCCCCTGGAGACCGGCCGCCTCTTCGCGGGCCTTTTTCGCGATCGACCCTGCCTCGGCCCTGGCGCGCTCGATTTCTTTCCTGGCGGCCTCCAGTTCCTGGACGGCAAGGCTATCGGCCTCCTGTCGGGCCGCGTTCACGATCTCCTCGGCCCGGGCCTTGGCATGGGCCACGATCTCGTTTGCCTGCTCTTCGGCGCCCTCGATGCCCGCTGCGGGCCCGATCGCGCCTGCCTCGGTCCGTGCTTGTTCGAGAATCTCCTCGGCCCTGGCTTTCGTGTCGGCCATGATCTTTTCGGCTTCGGAGCGATATTCATCGCGGATCCGGGCTGCTACCTCTTCGCGCTTCGTGGTGGCTTCCCGGACGATCTCCTCGGCCTTGGCTTTTGCCTGGGCCACGGTGTTGTTGTAGTTTTCCTCGGCCTGCAGCTGCAAAAGCTGCGTCTTGAGCTGGTGGGCCCGTGCCTCCTCGAGCATCTGGCCGTACTGCTTCTCGAACTCCTTGGCGGAGTCCTCCTTGACCTTTGCCCGCAGAGCCTCCGACTCGGATTTCGCGGAGCCGACGAGCTCCTCGGCCCTGGCCTTTGCTTCGGCGAGGATCTGGTCCACGTCCTTCTTGATCTCGGGGGACATGTCCTCGCTTTTTTCCTTGCCCCCGAAGATCTTTTTGACCTTCAGGACGGTGAGCTTCTTCTCCAAATCGGCGATGAGGTCGGACAGACGGGTATTCTGCTCGATCTGGCGCTCCAGCTCGGCGGCCACGGTCTTCATGTACGCGCCGACCTCTTCGGGGTCGAATCCCGTGAAGCCTTTCTTGAACTGCCGTTGTCTAACGTCCTTCGGGGATATCTTCACAAACGCCATCCATCAGGACCGGAGCTTGAATGCCAGCTGGATCAGGCTCGGGACCAGGAAATATTGCAGGAACATGATCGCCAGGATCACGACGACAGGTGACAGATCGATGCCGAAATTTCCAAAGGGTAGCCACCGCCGGACCGGCCTCATGACCGGCTCCGTTGCCCGGTACAGGAACTGGACAATGGGATTGTAAGGGTCGGGGTTCACCCAGGAGAGAAGGGCCCGAATGATGATCACCCAGGTATAGAGGCTCAGGACTACGTCAAGAATCTTGGCAAAAGCCTCTATCAAGTTGGCCACAAGGAACATCGCTTACCCTTCGGAAAATGCAACGCTTCGAAAATAAAAGTTGAGTTCGTAAATGTCAAGGCTTATATTCTGGCGGAAACCCGCTTCCGGTGCGGGATTTCCCGGAGGTGGCCTCCGCAGGGGCCATTCCGGTGGCCCGCCTGAAACCGACGGGCAATCCGGTGCCATGAGGACTTGATAACAAGATTCATGCCAGTCGGGCAGCTATTTGCCCGGCCGGGCGGAAAAAACAGGAGGGAGCTAGAATCATGAAGGGAAAGAAGATTGTCGTCATCGGCGGGGGGAAGATGGGCGAGGTCATTGCGTGCGGTATCCTGTCGGCCGGCCTGGCCCAGCCGGGGAGCGTGACCGTGACCGACATCGTCCCCGACCGGCTGACCTACCTGAAGGGCAAATACGCCTTGGCCGCCACGGGGGACAACCGCAAGGCCGCCCGGGAGGCCGATATCATCATCCTGGCCGTCAAACCCCAGGGGATGGGCGATGTGCTCAAGGAGCTCACCACCGTCATCGACCGCAAGAAGCTCGTCATCTCCATCGCCGCCGGAATTCCCATCCGGTTCATCGCCGAGCACCTCAAGAAGGGCGTGCCTATCGTCCGGGTCATGCCCAACACGCCGGCCCTGGTGGGGGAGGGGGCGGCGGCACTGGCGGCAGGCGAGAATGCCTCCGGGGCCGATCTGGCTGCGGCCCGGGTGATCTTCGATGCCCTGGGCGTGACGGTCGTCGTCAAGGAAGACCTCATGGACGCCGTGACGGGGCTCTCCGGCAGCGGTCCCGCCTATGCATTCATCATGATCGACGCGCTCTCCGACGGGGGGGTCCTCATGGGCCTGCCCCGGGATGTGGCCCTGAAGCTGGCGGCCCAGACGCTCCTGGGGGCGGCAAAACTCTTCCTCGAGAGCGGCAAGCACCCCGGCGAGCTGCGGGATATGGTCACCTCGCCCGGCGGGACGACGATCGCCGGCATCCAGGCCCTGGAGGAAGGCGGCCTGCGCTCGGCCCTCATCCTGGCCGTCGAGGCGGCAACGCTGCGCTCGAAGGAGTTGGGGAAGGGCAAGTAGGCCCCCTCGGGGCCTACGGGCCTCGGGAATCGGGCTTCAGGTTTCGAGGAAGAGAAAATAGCAAACAGCAACAAAAACCCCCTGACAGTAATGCTGCAGGGGGTTTTTATTTTGCCTTTAGCCTTTAGCCTTAAGCCCTATGCCCTTAGCCTAAAACTTAAAGATATCGTAAATTCTCGTGATGATTCCCCCGCCGGGCTTCTTCTCGTCGGGTGTTTCCTGCCGCGGGGGCTCCTCCGGCCTTGGCTCGGGGGAGGGCTGGGATTCCGCAGGGGCCTGTCCAGCCTCCTGGACGGGCTCGTGGCTCCTGTCGCCGGGCTTGCGTCGCCCGCGGCGCGAGCGCTTCTTCCGCGTGCCCTGGCTTCCTGCCCCGGGGGCGCCTTCCGCCCTGGCTTGCTCGCCCTTTCCTTCCTCCGCTTCGTGTGCCGGCAAAGGGATCACCTCCCGCTCAACGAACTCGAACTTTGCCTCCTCCCAGAGCATGTCGGGGTTGCCGGAGATGAGGATCGACACGTTGTGGAGGCTCTCCAGATCCACGATCTCGCTGCGCTTCTGGTTGAGAAGGTAATTGGCGATCTCGTGGGGCAGCGTGATCCGGGCGGACGAGTAGGTTCCCTTCAGGACGTTGAGGCGGATCTTGCGAAAGGTGCTGAGCGCCGCGTACTCGAGCGAGGGCCGCATGCCGGCGCCCTTGCAGTGCGGGCAGGTCACGTGGCTGATCTCCTGGATGTTGGACTTCTTGCGCTGGCGGGAGAGCTCCATCATCCCGAACTTGGAGATTCGCGAGATCTGGGTCCGGGCCCGATCCTGGCTGAGCGCCTTTTTGAAGGTCTTCTCGATCTCGGCGATGTTCTTGCGGTCCTTCATGTCGATGAAGTCGATGACGATGAGCCCCCCGAGGTCGCGAAGCCGCAGCTGCCGGGCGATCTCCTCGGCGGCCTCCAGATTGGCGCGGTAGGCGGTTTCCTCCACGTCGCGGCGGTCCGATGCCCGGCCCGAGTTGACGTCGATGGTGATCATCGCCTCCGTGGGGTTGATGATGAGGTAGCCGCCGCTCTTGAGCTCCGCCCGTTCCTTGTAGATGGCGTCGAGCTGGGGCTCCAGGTGGTAGCGGTCGAACAGCGGTGTCTTGTCCTGGTAGAGCGTGATCATCTTGACGTTGCGGGGGGCGACCGTGTTGATGTAGATGCGCATCTTCCGGAACGTCTCCATGTCGTCCACCAGGATCTCCTGGATCTCCGTCGTGAAGTAGTCCCTGAGCGAGCGCACCCCGAAATCGCCCTCCTGGTGGATCAGGGCCGGCCCGTGGACGCTCTTGGCCTTATTCTCGATTTCGCGCCACAGCTTGAGCAAGACATAGTAATCGCGAGAGAGCTCCTGCTTGGTCCGGTTCATCCCGGCGGTGCGGACGATGAAACCCACTTTCTCCTCGGCCGAGATCTGCTCCATGAGCTCCATCAGGCTCTTGCGCGACTCGTCGTCGTCGATCTTGCGGGAAATCCCCGTGGTGCTCTGGCGGTTCGGCATCAGGACGACGTAGCGGCCGGGAAGCGAGATGAAGGTCGTGAGCATGGCGCCCTTGTGGTCCTTTTCATCCCGGGCGACCTGTACGATGATCTCCTGACCGTTTCGAAGGGACGGCCTGCCCCGGTGCCGGTGGCCTTCCTCCTCGGCCTCCTCGTAGTTTGCGCGGAAGTACTCGGGGCTCACGTCGTGCAGGGGCAGAAACCCGTGCTTCTTGGCTCCGTAGTCCACGAAGGCCGCCTGGAGGCCCCGCTCGACCTTGAGGACGACAGCCTTGTAGATGTTGCCCGTGATTGGCTCCCGGGCCGACATCTGGATGTTGTACTCCACGAGTTTGCCGCTTTCCAGGACGGCCATCCGGCTCAGCTCCTGGTCTACGGCGTTGATGAGCATGATCTTTTTCATGAAAGTTTTCCTCGCTGTCCCCCCACCCGGTTAAACGGGCATCACGTAAACTCGCTCACGTCGCCCTTGCCGGCACGTATCACCTCGGGAACGTCGTCCACGAGGCTGATGACGCTGGACATCTCCGATGTGAGGATGCCCCCGTCGAGAATGAGCTCCACGGCATGCCCGTAGCGGTCCCGGATCTCTTCCGGGTCGCTCAGGATCTCGTCCTTGTCCGTCGATGCGCTGGTGCTGATGATGGGGTGTCCCAGCTCGCGCACGAGCGACAGACATATCTCATTTGCAGGGACCCGGATTCCCGTGGTCTGCCGTTTCGTCATCAGGATCTTGGGGACGAGACGCGACGCGGGGAGGATGAACGTGTAGGGCCCCGGTAACAACCGTTTCATGGTCTTGTAGGCGTAATTGGTGACAAGGGCATACTGGCTGATGTCCCTCAGGTCGGCACAGATGAAGCTGAAGGGCTGCTTCTGGCTCCGGCGCTTGAGCTCGTGGATCTTCTCGATCGCCCGTTTGTTGTACAGATCGCAGCCGATCCCATAGACCGTGTCCGTGGGATAGATGATGATCCCTCCGTTTCGCAGCGCTTCGACGGCTTTTCGGATCAGCCGCACCTGCGGGTTCTTCTCGTTGATGGACAGAAGCATAGATTTGGGCCATGTCTCAATATCAATTACACTCATTAGCAGCAAAACACAATTTATTCAATGACTGGCGACACATCCCGTCGGGGTGCGCAATCATGTTTACTTCTTTCCCTGCCGGGAAGCCCCGCCCTGCGGGCGGGGAGCTTCAGATAAGCCCATTCTGACGTTTCGTCTTTGCGGGGGCCGCTGTGGCGGGTCCGGCTTGATGCCCGAAGAGGTTACCCCGATGGGTTTGCTGAAGGGGGGCCAGCCTGTGCGGGAAGGACTTGACAGGGGAAAAAGCCTGTGATAATGGGCAGGCAGGTATCGATTATGGACAGGACTTTTGCAATTCATACATTCGGCTGGTGGTGGCAGGGCAACAAGACCCTGCCCACAGGGCCCTCTTATTGACATAAGGGGCTGTGGGTGAGGAAGATCACCCATGGCTCAGCCAAATTATAAAGCCATGGGATGAGTCCCATGGCTTTTGTGTATTTGTACTGGAGAGTATTCACCCTCACCTCAATCCTCTCCCGAAAGAGGAAAGAGATTATGCACCCTCACCCTGACCCTCTCCCCTCAAGGGAGAGGGGACCTAGAAGGTGGATATCCCCGCAGGGAGAGGAAGGTCAACGAAAGGGTCTTCATAGGAAATAAACGAAAAGAACGATCGAACGAGATAAACGAAATGAAGGAGGTCAGAAAGATGGAAGAGCATAAAATCATGCTGAACGACTCGGAGATTCCCAGGCAATGGTACAATGTCCTGCCCGACATGCCAAGCCCCATGAATCCTCCCCTTCACCCCGGCACCGGAAAGCCGGTCGGCCCGCAGGACCTGGCCCCCATCTTTCCCATGAATATTATCGAGCAGGAAGTGAGCACCGAGCGCTGGATCACGATTCCCGACGAGGTCCTGGACAAGTACCTCCTCTACCGTCCCACGCCGCTGAGGCGCGCCATCAATTTCGAGAAGGCCCTGAAGTGCCCCGTCAAGATCTACTACAAGGACGAAAGCGTGAGCCCCCCCGGATCCCACAAACCTAACACGGCCATCGCGCAGGCCTATTACAACAAGGCCTTCGGGATCAAGAAGCTCTCGACGGAAACCGGCGCGGGGCAGTGGGGCTGCGCTCTGGCCATGGCCTGCCAGATGTTCGGCCTGGAGCTGCAGGTCTTCATGGTTCGTGTGAGTTACAACCAGAAACCCTACCGACGGTTGATGATGTCGACTTGGGGTGCCAACTGTTTCCCCAGTCCCAGCGACCAGACGCAGGCGGGGCGGAACATCCTTGCCCAGGATCCGGATTGCCCCGGCAGTCTCGGCATCGCCATCAGCGAGGCCGTTGAGCACGCGGTCTCCACCAAGGACTGCCGCTATTCCCTCGGGAGCGTGCTGAACCACGTGCTGCTGCACCAGACCATCATCGGTCTCGAGGCGAAAAAGCAGTTCGAGAAGATCGGCAAATATCCCGACGTGGTCATCGGCTGCGCCGGCGGCGGGAGCAACTTCGGCGGGATCGCTCTTCCCTATGTTTACGACAAAATCCACGGCAAAAAGACCGCCATCATCGCCGCCGAACCCTCTTCCTGCCCGACCCTCACCAAGGGTCCCTTTGCCTACGATTTCGGCGACGTGGCAAAAATGACGCCGCTTCTGCCCATGCACACCCTCGGCCATGACTTCATCCCCGAGCCGATCCACGCGGGCGGGCTTCGCTATCACGGGATGGCGCCGATCGTGAGCCACCTCGTCAACGAGAAACTTGTCGAGCCCCGGGCCTACAACCAGCTCGAAACCTTCGAGGCCGGGGTTCTCTTCGCCCGCACCGAGGG
>CAZUBX010000082.1:0-13632 GCA_964619035.1 uncultured Syntrophaceae bacterium
ATAAATAGATCAGCTCATTCATGCAATGGTTATTTGGGCAACAGCCCGTCAAGACATGACCCACATGCACACAGGTTTAATGGATTCGCATCATTACATGACTGCCCCCTATCCTTGTCTATCACTCCGGAGGTCAACTATTCAGCTTCGGTATAGGGCCAGACTAATACTATTTTCGTAGTCTAAATTCATACTTGACACTTTTTGCTCAAGTAAATAGTGTATTTTCACGTTCTTAAGCGTTCATATCTACATGGATTTTTTGAACTGCATAGGCTTTGGAGGGGGAGCTTGTGGGTCTCAAATTCGTCCTGCCTTGCGCCAAATGGGCGCCTCGTCAAGCCAATCGCATATTTTGTTCGCAAAACGTATTACGGAATGTCCGTAAGATGTGCTGTTTATCGGGGTTTTAACCATAACATCGGCACGTTCGTATTGATGGCTTGCTTTTCCGGTTTTATTCATAGCGCATGCCGAAAAGCAACTGTCTATCAGTAAAATATGACTTTGGGGGGTATCCGAGTATGCAGGCATGGAATTGGATGGCGGTCTTGTTTTTACGCACCATCGTGTGCATCGTTGCCTTGACTACGTTGATGGTCATTCCCGCATCTGCTCAATCCGGTCCAAAACAGATAACCTCCCGCTCGGATGAAAACTGCGTTCGAAAACCCGCTGAATTTAGCATTCCCGTGGGGTATTTCGCAGAGAAGTTCGCACTCGTTTCTTTAACGGCTGGAAGAAGTTGCGATTCTAACCGGCAAGCGCTTACACACAAGGCATTTCAAATCCGAAATGTCAGCTCAAATGGATCGGAAAGTCCGGTTTTCAATTACGGTCAAGATGATGGTCGCTCGCCCGTTGTGGATGTCCCCGGTGGTCTTGCCGCTTTGCAACTCCCCGCTGGGCGCTACCGTCTCTATGTCAACGGTGCCCGCGATAATTCGGTTGTAATCAGTTATTTTGTCTCCGCAGGTGACGTCGCGCCTCCCCCCCCCAAAAAGATCGGATCGGAAAAGAGCGTGCAAGTCCAATGTGCCAAGGACGGAAGGTGTACCGCTATTTCTTTTTCCGACAATAAAGGCGCCCGAACAACGGCCCTTTTTACTGTCCCGGCGGGAAAGAAAGCCGGTGATTTTCAGCTTGTTAGACTCACTTCTGGTCAGAACCTCCATACGAACATGGAACTCACCGAGAAGGGTTTTCAGATTACGGCGCTCGTCGGTTCAGCTCCGGAAGCTCTGAGATTCAATTACCATCAATCAGGAAGCAAACCACCATCCCAAACACCGGTTAGCCTGGCCCAGCTGCAGTTGCCCCCCGGCACGTATAAGGTTCGTGTCGACGGTGCCAGGAGCAATGTGGTGGAACTGCGTTTTGCCATCAAAGCCGGTTATGCCAACGACGATCAAACGGGGCATCTGCCACCGAAACCTGCAAAAACAATCGCTTGTCATAACGACGGCAAAAACTTCACGGCTCAATCCTTTGCCGATGATCGATGCGTGCTTACCGCGTGCTCTTTTACAGTCCCGGAGAATCGGCTGGCCGTTCAATTCAAGGTGCAATCGCTCACTCCAGGATTGGGCTGCTACACTGGCATGCCTTCAGAGACAGCGGGCTTCCAGATTGTCCGCAGCGGAACCCAGCAGATTTTCTATAATTACATCGGCGTGGTAACACCGAATCCCGCCGGTTTGAGCGCACTCAATCTGCGTCCCGGCAACTATTTGCTTCAAACAAGTGTCGCGCGCAATTCGGGCGTAAGCCTGACTTTCATGATTGAGAATCCCTTTGAGGCGGCTCCCGAAACATCCAGACAGCCGTCCGGTTCGGCCGCGCCGCTTGCCGGCGTGTGGGCAGCCGACTTCAATCAATTCGGCGGCACACTCACGGTCAATCCCAACGGCAGTGCCACACTCAACCAGGGCAGCGGCCTCGAAACACTCACCGACATGCGTTACGACGCAGCCAGCGGCCGGATCACCTTCACGCGGATGCTTCCGAATCAGGGTCCACAGCACAAGCAGGTCTACACCGGCCGGCTCACGCGCGAAGGACATGCCGAGGGCACTTTCGACTGCACCGTAAGCGGCAAGGGATTTCCCTGGAAGATCGATAGGACATCGAAAGCCGCTGAGAACGCTCAGTCAGACACTGCCTGGACGGGCACATGGCAATTGTCCTTTCAAGGCGGCGGCGCAACCCTGAAGACAACTCAGAGCGGAAACAGGGTTTCCGGCAGCTACGACTGGTACGGCGGCAAGATCGAGGGTACTGTCAAGGGAAACGTGATGACGGGTACTTGGACCAACACCGCCGGCAGTGGACCATTCGAATGGAAAATGGCCCCGGACGGGCTTTCGTTTCAAGGCTTCTACATTTGGAAGGGAGCAAACTATGCATGGGGTGGGACGCGCATCCAAGCGCCACCGCGCGCCACCTCCGCGCTGGTGAACCTGGCGCGCGGCAAGCACGCGATGCAGTCCTCCACGCTCTCTGCGTACGGAGGCTTTGGCACAGCCGATCGAGCGGTGGACGGCAATACCAACGGTGACTACTTCGCCCGTTCGGTCACCCACACCGAGGAAGACAACCGGCCGCAACCGTGGTGGCAGGTTGACCTTGGGGCCTCGTCCCAGATCGATCACGTGATCTTGTGGAATCGCACGGATTGCTGTGGTGAACGCCTGGCAGCCTTCTGGGTGTTCGTGTCGGACTCGCCTTTCCCGACCGGAGACTTGTCGGCACTCCTGCGCGACGGGAGGATCTGGCGCTACGAGTTCAGCGGAGTGGCCGGGCCTCAGAGCCGTATCGCGGTCGGCAAGCCAGGCCGTTACCTCAGGGTTCAACTCTCCGGTCGTGGCATCCTCTCGCTGACCGAAGTCGAGGTGTTCGGCAAGTAGGTCACCTCACGCCTGAGCAGGTTCTGGCCGGGACCCAGACTGCCGCGATCGACGACGATCGCAAGATGGCCAAGGGACGTTGTTGACTACGTTGACAAACGGCCTGATTGTCAACGACGAGAGAAAGTCACAAGTGTCAACAACGTCCCCTCGGCCCGCGCAAGCATCCTGGGGCTCAGGTCTTGCTTTTTAGGACGTATCAGGGGACGCCCCTCAGATTTGCAGTTTATCATCAGAAGGGTATTCCCTGCTCCATACCGAAGGAGAATTGTTGTCAGGTCCTGCTTCTTGCCTCCTGAAGATAATTGCCCGCGGGTCTTCATCATTCCTGCCTGGTATCATTTCCTCGTTTTTCCGTGTTATAATCTTACGCGATGTTAGACATCCGATGAGGGTGCAGGTAATACCGATATTGCAAGACCTGCCCCCAATAAGCCTCGACCCGTTATGACCATGCCCTCGGCCATGAAGACGCTTTTTGTTCTTGCTCTTGCGGGTGCCCTGTGGGGCTGCGCCGGGAAGATACTGCCCTATGTGAACCCCGAGGGGGTGCCGACGGTTACCCTAACATTTCAGAATCTGGCCCATCTCAATGACAGTGCGCGAAAGCGTCATCTTGACGTGGCCGTTTTCAAGGATGATTTCCAGTGCCGCGGACGAAGCGAGGTTGTTACTGGAAACCCAGAAGTTGCCATCCAGGCTGAATTGAGGAGCTATTATACCATTTTCTACAAGGCAATCACTTTCGTGGAAAACGATCCCGCCACCTACACGGATCGTTGCTCAGGCATGTATACCTTTCCCTTGACGCCGGAGCATGAATACCGTGTCCAGTTTGATGAAAAGGAACGACACTGTTATTTCCGCGTCCTCAGTCGCTCAGTCGTTGCAGGATCGGAGTGGAAGCGTGTGGATGAGCTGTTTCCCCGCAGGATGACGTTTCCGTCGAGGAGTTTGGATGCATCATGGGTGGATGGTCCATGGTGTGAAGAAGAGGCGCGGTTCAAGGCCCCGGTGAGGACAGCTCCCTGATCTTTTCCGGCGCAAATAACTAATGGCAGCCATAAAAAAGAAGATATTTCAGGAGGGTGCGTCGTCGATGCTGCCCGGTCGGATTATTGATTTCCATGTGCATCTGTTTCCCGACGGGTTTTTCGACGCGATCTGGCGTTATTTTGAAGAGCACCTGGGTTTGAAGGTCCTGTACAAGCACTACTATCGAGAATCTGTCGCATACTTGAGAGAGAGGGGTGTCGGGCCGATCGTCTATTCCAATTATGCTCACAGAAAAGGGGTGGCGAGAGTTCTGAACGACTGGAACGTTCGGATCCTTGAAGAGATTCCGGATCTGCACTGCTTTGCCGCCTATCACCCGGACGATGACGATGCGCTCGTCATGGCAGAGAGGCTGCTGGATCACCCGAAAATCCTGGGGTTCAAACTGCAATGTGTTGTGCAGCAGTTGTCCCCCTGTGACAGTCGACTGTTTCCGCTCTACGAGATGATTATTGAAAGGAAAAAGAGGGTCCTGCTGCACGTCGGTACGGGCCCCGTTCGAGGAAGTGCAATGGTCGGCGTTACACACTTCAAGAAGCTCCTTGATCGATTTCCGGACCTGCCCGCCAACATCCCGCACATGGGGGGCCTGGAATTTGAAGCTTTTCTCGAGCTGCTGGATCATCATCCGGGACTCTACCTGGACACGTCCTATTCTTTTGTGCCGCATGTGCCCTATACATTCAATCTTGGCAACGATTGGCTCGAGCGATACAAAGACAGAATCCTCTACGGCTCGGATTTTCCCAATCTGATTCACCCCAGGGAGCAGGAAATAGAGTATCTTCTCAATCTCGATCTCTCTGACGATTTCTACAGGAAAGTCTTTTGGGACAATGGCTGCAAGCTGATTCGAGCCAGTTAATGCACAATTCGCAGAGCAGGCAATGCAGATCATTGCCCTCGGGTTTTCATCATTGCTGCCGGGTGTCATGTTTCATTCTTTACGTGATTTTCATAGACTCACTTGTCTACAATACATGTTCTTATCTGTTCGAAGCCCATGATCAGGATATTCCTGATTGTGAATCACTGCACAATTCTGTATGATTTGCTCTGTGAGCGAGGGTTAAGGTTAGTTCATCCCTTCGCAAAAGGAGGTACACGTGATGAAATATGGCAAGAGTGTCGTTGCCGTGCTGGCGCTGATCGCCCTGCTCGTGGGGCTGTCGGGCTGCGCGAAAGAAGGCCCGATGGAGAAAGCCGGCAAGAAAGTCGATAAGGCAATAGAAGACATCAAGAAATAAGAGCCCTGGCAACAAGACAGGCCAGGACATAATCCACCGTGATACCGGCCTCTCCCTGTGTTCCATGATGATGTGAGAGAATATCCAGGTGCGTGAAGGGGGGCGGAACGTCATATCGAGAAAGCGAATCCTATGAATATCTCAGAATGGCTGGACAAAAAGGAAGCAGAAGGCGTTGACGTATCGCAAATCGTCGTGCCTGACGACCTGCTTTATGATGCCTCCCCCGACGAGGTTGTTTTTTTTCAGGTTGTGAATCAATGCAGTATCCTCTGCTCAAAAAATCACCCTTTTTCCACCGTCGAGCGCTTCGGGCACTGGTATTATTGCAGGGGCCAGGACAAGAAAGCCGGCATCCACGCAACGGGGATGGAGTGGTGGTTCTTTACGAGGAATAAAGACCTCGCCGTGAAGGCGGCCAAATCACACATTGAATAAACCGCGCAGTTAGGAGGTGCCCCATGAAGACGCGGTATTTGTTGTCCCTTTTCACTGCCTGCCTGCTGATCCTGACAATGGTGGCAGCCGATGCGCAGGCGCGGACCATCACCTTTACGGCAAAGCGGTGCGGATCGGCCACAGTGGACCCTGCAGACCTCAATGACGATCCCAGCATCACCGTGCACAGTTTCGTCGAGACCGGGACGCTGACAAGCGCCACGCCGACACCGCTACCCAGCAGATGGGAGGGGATCAAGTACTCCTGCAACGGCTATGTGGCGGAAATCTCTCTGACCACGGGCAATTATAAATTTGCCAGCGGCGTCTGTCGATTCAAGGACAAGGACGGCAACTCCATCATGGCAAACGTGACCAGCTCAGGCAACAAGGTCGATTTCCAGTTCCGGAATGGGACGGGCAGCTGGAGCGGGATAACCGGCAGCGGGAAAGGACCCGGATCAATGCCCTTTGCCGGAGGCGCAGCGGGACAGCAGTGCTCGCCAGTCACCATAAAGATCAAGACTCCGTGATCAAATCGACAGTGCATACTGAAAAAAGCGTGTAACGTGTCGCGACGGGTTGCACCTGACAAAGACTGCAATCGGTTATGGACAAGAGCACAGCAGAAAGGCAGGGACTGCAGCCCCTGCCTTTTCTGTCATCAGGATAATATTGATCTGTCACGGATAATCTGCGTGGTATAATCTTTTGGATAACACCTTCCGAGGAAGCAGGCATGAAGGGAAATAATCGCTCAGATATCAAGGTGGGCGCCCGCGTCAAGGTTGTCCAAAAGCAGGATCAGCGTTCGGGCAGATTGACCGAGGGCATCGTCCGGGATATCCTTACGAATTCGGGCCTGCATCCCCACGGCATCAAGGTGCGTCTTGATAGCGGCGTCGTGGGCCGTGTCAAGGAGATCCTGGATGGGTAACCATGGACCAGCATGGACAGGACCCATCGCCTGGGGCATATTACAATCAACAACCCGCAGCAACTTTCGACAAGCTCACGTCAGGCGCTACGAGGTATCAACTGTCATTCCGGACTAGATCCGGAATCCAGTCTTAAGATGGATTCCCGCCTCCGCGGGAATGACGCTCATGCGAAGCGTGCTTCGTGGGATTGAACCCGAAGGGATTACGGATCTGAATGCGGATCTTTATTGATGCAGATGCCTTTCCGAATGTGATCAAGGATGTGTTGATCAGGGCCTCGGCGCGCTTGAACGTGCCCCTGTGTTTTGTGGCCAATAAAGCGATGAGGATCGAGGGGAAGGCAAACATTTCAATCATCGAGGTCCCTGCAGGCAGCGATGTGGCCGATGATCGCATCGCCGAGCTTGTGCAGCCGGGCGACCTGGTGATTACCGCCGATATCCCGCTTGCCGACCGGGTGATCACCAAAGGAGCTTTTGCGCTCGACCCCAGGGGCAAACTTTATACGCAGGAAAATATCAAGAACAGCCTGGCCATGCGCGGACTGTTCAAGGAGCTGCGAGACGGCGGCATGATTTCGGGCGGCCCGGCGACATTCAGCAAAATAGACCGCCAGACGTTCGCGAACCGGCTGGATCGGTTCCTGACCCGGCATGTGAAAATCGAAAACGGCAAGACGTAAACGGAGCGGGGCCCGCGGTACAGGCAAGCATCCGTTTTCTACATAAAAAAAGCTCCCCCAATGCAGGGGGAGCTCTTTAGAGGCAATTTGAACCTCAGGTCTTACAGCTTGCGAACATCCGCTGCTGCCGGACCCTTGGGGCCTGCGACAACATCAAAGCTTACCCGGTCACCCTCGGCCAAGGACTTGAAGCCCTCTGCCTGGATGGCGGAATGATGAACAAATACGTCCTTGCCACCGTCCTGCTCGATAAAGCCAAAACCCTTCGAATCATTGAACCACTTCACTTTTCCTTCAAACATCTTTTACTACTCCTTTGTGTTGGGTTCCTCTTGGGAACCATTAAATTATGCCGAATACTTCGGCTGGCAGCCTGTTTTTGCGCACAAAAAAAACCGCACTTGCCATTTCTACTGGTTTGTGCGGTCTACTTTTCTGTACTTTATTGATTTACAAAAACGTACTGCACTTCAAGTGAAATGGATAATAAACGATCTATTGTGGAAATGCAAGGTATTTTTTAAAAAAAGAACTTATCCTTTACAAAAGCGGGCATTGCCGGTAGGCAGAGGGCGGGAATGTCTCTGGTTTCCTTGCAGGGTCGGGGCTTGACCAGGCGGCACCCCCCGAACGGAAAGGCTTATACACAGGCGAGATCATATGGGACTCATCTGGATCAATGAGGTTTCGGTCAGTTTCGGCGGGCCGCGGCTGCTGGACGGTGCTACGCTCCAGATCGAGGCGGGCGAAAGGATCGGGCTTTTGGGCCGGAACGGTTCGGGCAAGTCCACCCTCATGAAACTGCTGATGGGCGATATCACCCCGGATACCGGCGAAATCATCCGAAGCGGTGAGATCCGGATCGCCATGCTGCCCCAGGACGTTCCCGACGATCTGCCGGGGACGATCTATGAGGTTGTGGCCTCCGGGGGCCGGGAACATCTGGAGTTGCTCCGGGAGTACCACGATCTCACCCTGCAGATGTCCCGGGCAGGCGATGACGGCCTGCTGAAAAAGCTCGAACGGGTTCAGCACCGGCTGGAGACCTCCGGCGCCTGGCTTTATCATCAACGGGTGGAAATGGTGATCGCCAGGACCGACCTGGACGAGAATGCCGAGTTCCGTATCCTGTCGGCGGGAATGAAACGCCGGGTTTTTCTGGCCAAGGCCCTGGTGAACGACCCGGATCTGCTGCTTCTGGACGAGCCCACAAACCACCTGGACATCAACGCCATCCTCTGGCTCGAGGATTTTCTCCTGAAGTTCGAGAAGACCCTCATGCTCGTGACCCATGATCGGGCGTTTCTCCAGCGACTGGCGACACGCATCGTGGAAATCGACCGGGGTCGCCTGCTGTCGTTTCCCTGCGATTACGGCACGTACCTCGAACGCCGTCAGGGCCTGCTGGAGGCGCAGGAAAAGCAATGGCAGGAATTTGACAAGAAACTGGCCAGAGAGGAGACCTGGGTCCGGCAGGGAATCAAGGCCCGTCGCACCCGCAACGAGGGCCGGGTGCGGGCGCTGGTGCAGATGCGCCGGGAACGGGCACACAGGCAGGAGCAGACGGGCAACGTCCGGCTGACGATCCAGGAAGCGGAACGCAGCGGCCGATTTGTCGTGGAAGCGGAAACGATTCACTTCGCCTTCGGCGATCACAAGATCGTGGAAGGGTTCTCCACCGCGATCATCCGAGGCGACAAGGTGGGCATTATCGGGCCCAACGGCTCGGGCAAGACCACGCTCCTCAAGCTCCTTCTCGGAGAACTGGAACCGCAACGGGGCAGGATCCGCCTGGGGAACGGAATCCGGATCGCCTACTTTGACCAGCTCCGCGCCCAGCTCGACGAAAAAGGGACCCTGAAGGACAATATCGCCGATGGCAACGACATGGTCATCGTGGGCGGCGTCTCGCGGCATGTAGCGGGCTATCTCCAGGATTTCCTCTTTCCGCCGGATCAAATCCTGTCGCCGGTCAGCTCCCTGTCGGGCGGCGAGCGCAATCGCCTCCTGCTGGCGAAACTCTTCATCATCCCCTCCAATGTCCTGGTCCTGGACGAGCCGACCAATGACCTCGATACCGAAACGCTCGAACTCCTCGAAGACCGGCTCCTGGAATACAGCGGCACCATCCTCATGGTCAGTCATGACCGCGCGTTCCTCAATAACGTGGTGAGCTCGACGATTGTCTTCGAAGGCAAGGGGCGGCTGCAGGAATACGTGGGCGGCTATGACGACTGGCTCCGGCAGCGGACAGTACAGGATGAGTCGTTGAAGACGGCACCGGGAGAGCAGAAACAGAAGAAGGTCAAACCGCCGAAAGAGAAGCAGAAACTGTCCTATAAAGAGACGCGGGAGCTGGCGGAGCTTCCGCTGCAGATCGAAGCCCTGGAGCAGGAGAAGGAGCGTCTGCTGGAGACCCTGAATTCACCCGCATTCTATGCGAGCAGGGACGCGGTTGAAATAAAAACGGCCAGCGACCGGCTGAAGGCCCTGGAAGAGGAACTGGATGGGGCCTACGGGCGCTGGGACGAGCTGGAGAGCCTGGCTGCAAAGTTTAGCGGCGAACCGGGATGACGGCGGGAATCCTTAATGAGTGAATCGTGGATGACCTATCTCCTTCTCTGCGCCGACGGGAAGATATACTGCGGCGTCACCAACGATATGGAAAAGAGGCTCGATGCCCACAACCGGAGCATTGCCTCCCGGTTCACCCGGGGGCGGCTGCCCGTGACGCTGCTGGCGACAAGCAGGGCCCTGGGAAAGGCCGAGGCCTTCCGCCTGGAATACAGGATCAAGCGGCTCCCGAAAAAAAAGAAACTGGCGGCGCTGACCTCCGCACAACGCCGACCTCGAAAAAGATAAATGTATGAAATGATTACGACGGCGATAAGATATCTCAATTTGTCATTCTCGCGAACGCGGGAATCCAGTCAGGGATGGATGCCGGATCCAGTCCGGCATGACATCTTTTACATTTTACTTGCCGGAGTAATAACGGCATCGGACGGTGGAACGTTTGCGGTCGAATCGTCAGTCCTGACGGATCATCGCAAACAAACGACGGGGTCAGACTGAAGTATTGACATTTGCCCTGCTTCGATGTGTAACTATCGAGGCTGACCCCGGCAGACGTGAGTCAGGAAAGGAGCGAGCACATGAAGAAATTTCTTTGGATCGTACTAATGCTGTCGCTGTGCGCAGGCCCGGCGTTTGCGCAAGAGGCCGGCAAGGGCAACCCGACCGTCGTGATCAAAACGAGCAAAGGTGTGATCGAGGCCGTGCTCTTCAGGGACAAGGCGCCCATCACGGTTGATAATTTCATGAAATATGTCGATTCCGCATTCTACACCGGGACGATCTTTCACCGGGTGATCAGCGGCTTCATGATCCAGGGCGGCGGCTTTGACCGATACTTTATCCAGAAGCCCACCCGGCCGCCGATCAAGAACGAGGCCGCCAACGGTCTGAAGAACGAGCGAGGCACGCTGGCCATGGCCCGCACGCCGGCGGTGGATTCGGCTACCGCACAGTTCTTCATCAACCTGAAAAATAACACCATGCTCGACCACGGCGCCCGTGATTATGGGTACGCCGTCTTCGGCAAGGTCACCAAGGGCATGGAAGTGGTTGACGCCATCGCCAGTGTACAGACCGGGCCGCAGGGTCCGTTCGATTCGGACGTCCCCCGCACCGCCGTGATCATCGAGTCGATTCGAGTGCAGTAGGCGGGTAAGAAGGAGGTTCCCGTGGCCAGAATCGGAATCATGACATGCTCGAATGCCGTGCAGGAGCTGGGCTGCTCCTCCGCCGTCTGCCTGGCGGACATGCGGAAACGAAAAGGCGCTTTTGCCGATTACCCGAAAGACGAACCCGTCGACCTGGTCGGCATGATCAGTTGCCCGGGATGCCCGACCCTCGTAGGCGAAGACAAGCTGCTTTCGCGAATCCGGGCACTCACCGAGTTCAGGGTGGACGTGATTCACTTCTCCAATTGCGTAACGGAGCTCTGCCCGTTCAAGAACAAGTACAAGAGCGCTTTGGAGGCTGCTTACCCGAAGATCAAAATCAGGCTCGGCACGCACCAGGACGTGATTACCGAGGAGGAGTTCAGGTCGCGCGTGAAGAAACTCTTCCAGCAGGAACGGAAAACCATGGTCGACGTGATCCTGGGAAGGGACTGATCCTGTTGCCGTGAAATCATCAACCGCGAAGCCGGCAGGAACACAGAAAAGAGGAGGATGACATGGTCATCATTACAAGCAAGTACGTAAAACCGCTGGACGTAATCGATTCCCTGCTGGCCGATCATCGCAAGTTTTTGAAGGAGTATTACAACCAGTCGAAGTTCATCTGCTCCGGGCCCCAGAACCCCAGGGTCGGGGGAGCGATTCTCGCCAACGTCGGCATCGACGAGGCGCGCGAGATCATGAACAAAGACCCCTTCACGATCCATGGGGCCGCCGAGTACCAGTTCATCGAATTCACCCCCGGCTCGTACGACGAACGCTTTGCGTGCTTCGTGAAGTAGGATATTCATGCACCGCAGGCAATTCCTGAGATATCTTGCCGCAGCCACTCTCGCCTTGGGGCCTTCCGGTGCCCTGGCGTTTTTCGGCTCGCCGAAGCTCACCGAGAGCGACAAGGCTTTGCTCAAAGGCCTGCTCATCATCGATGCCCATGCCCACCCGGACAGATACCTGATCGGCACCAAATCCCGGGACAATGCATCCTCTGTCGAGGCCATCAGGGAGCTGGGGATGGCGGCATGCTCCTTTGCCGCCCTGGGCGACACCGTGGCCGCCACCAGGGGCCACACGACCGGCTCGGACTATCAGCTGACGAAAATCCAGCTCGACTTCTGGATGGATGATCTCGTGAAGTCCGGCAAGGTAAAGCTGGTCAAGACGGCATCGGATATCCCGAAATCGACAGGGCAAGGCTACGTGCCGGGAGCGATCCTTTCCATCGAAGGGGGCGATGCGCTTTCCGGCAACCCCGACCGGGTCAACGATTTCCATGCCTACGGCGTAAGGATGATCACCCTTGTCCATCTGGGAAGCAACGAGCTGGGCGAGAGCATGGCCTATTCGCAGGGGATCGGGCTTACGCAGAAGGGCCGCAAGGTCGTGGAGAGGATGCAGGAGGTGGGCGTGCTGCTCGACGTGGCGCATGCCAGCGCACTCACCCTGAATCACGTCGGGGAAATCAGCCGGCGGCCCATCGTGGATTCCCATACCCACCCCTGCTCAGTACCCGACGCGAGCCGTTGCGGGCGCCTGAGAACCTGGCAGGGAATGGACGTGGTGGCAAAGACGGGCGGCATTGTCTGCACGTGGCCCATGGGTGACAGCCGCAGATCTAAGCGGGAGACGTTTCAGGACTGGGCCCGGGAAATCACGGAGATGAAAAAACGGATCGGGATGGCGCACGTCGGCCTGGGGACGGACGGGGGCGGAGGCCTGCCCCGGTTCATCGACGGCTATCGGGATGTGCGCGATCTGGTTTACCTCGTGAAGGCCATGCAGGATGAAGGCTTCACGCGCGAGGAGATTTCGGCCTACATGGGCGGGAATTTTTTCAGGGTGCTGCAGAAAAGCATCGGCTGAACGAAAGAGAATGCCGTCAAACACGGAGTAGCAGAGAATGATGACAAAAGAGAAAGCGAGGGAGTTTGCCTCCCGGTGGCTGCCTGCTTGGACGGGCAACGATCCCGGGAAGCTGGCCGATTTCTATTCCGATGACGCGCTTTATCTCGACCCCGCCGTGCCCGGAGGGATCCAGGGAAAGGACAATCTGCTTGCCTACTTCCGGAAGCTCCTGGCTCAGAACCCGAACTGGGTCTGGACCCAGATCGAGGCGATCCCGATGGAAGGCGGGTTTCTGAACAAGTGGCTGGCCCGGATACCCATCGGGGATAAAATCATCGAGTGCATCGGTGTTTGTTTCGTGCAGTTTGATGAACGGGGGAAGATCAGGCGCAACGAGGTCTACTTTGATCGAGCCCAGATGATGCTGGAAATGTCCAGATTGAGACAAGTTAAGAATGCACGCTGACACGCCCCTCCGACAGGGTGGGATGACGGTCATTCGTTGAATGAAAGTAAGACGGGGTGGAATGGGGACAGCAAAAGCCAGGAACTACAGCGCCGGGAAGAAACCCGGGCAGACACATAAACCGGATACCCCCCTGCCCCCGATCGAGTTCACGGAGCCCTTCGAGCGGGCGCTGCGGCTCATGGAGGAAACGTGCCAGCACGTCTTCGTCACGGGCCGCGCCGGAACCGGCAAGTCCACCCTGCCCAATTACTTCAAGGCCAACCCCGCCAGGCCGGTCCGCGCCCCTGCCCCCACGGGGGGGGCCG
>CAZUBX010000083.1:0-13081 GCA_964619035.1 uncultured Syntrophaceae bacterium
GAGGTGCGGCCCCTGAAACCCCTGGAGCTCCAGAAGCTCGAGGCCCTCAACAACCACGCAGGCGCGAGGCCCTTCCAAGGCAACGCGCCTGCTTCTTGTTGGCAGCGACAGCTGGCGTGTCCGTCTTGCGCCGCGATTTATTCCGGGTAAGCGGCTGCGCCGGACACCGGCGCGGCGTCGGCCAGGATGAACAGCAGCACGTTGCCGGGCTCCGACGTGGCGTCGCTGCGCAGGCCACCGACAATGCCGTTGACCGGGCTGGTGTACTCCGCCACCACTTCGCCGAAAGCGTTGCGCTGGATGGCCAGCTTTTGTCCCGGCGTGACCTTGGCATTCAGCTTGACCGACAATTCGATGAATCCACCGTGGGTAGCCAGCACGGGAACCGCATTCTTCCCGATGTAGGCGTTGGCATCGACTGCGGTGCGTCCGATCGCCCCGGGAACCACGCCGTAGTGCTTGAAGACGTTCATCGTGCCTTCGACGAAGATCGGAATCATGTCGAGATCCAGCCGCCGCGCCCCACCCACCTCGGGCGTAAAAGACGGAATGCCCGCATCGATGTAGGCGTTGTGCAGCACACCAGGGTAGGCCGGGTTGTCCCAGATCGCCGGAACGGGGTAGAGCATCATCATGGTCTTCACGTCCGGGATGCGCATGTCACCGATGTGAAAGGCGGATACATCCAGGCCGGTGGTCCCCGTATGGAAGTCGATGGCCAGGTCGGTATTGGGCTTGAGCAGTCGGTTGAACACCAGCCCGGCCTGGCGGCTTATAGCACCGACGCCGTTTTCATTGCCGGGCCATTCGCGGTTCATGTCGATCAACTCCAGGCCGCGCCCGGAGCTTGGCCAGCGGCGCTGCATGCTTTCCATCGCAGGGCGTGCAATGTCCAGCACCGCCATCACGGTGCCCGACATTTCCGCGGCGTTCAACCGGCCCATGACCGTCTGTACGGTGTGCACCGAACTCATCTCGTCACCGTGCACACCGCTGGTCAGTGTAAAACGTTTACCGGGCTTGGCACCTCTGGCCACGATCACAGACACGTACCAGTACTGTCCTGTGGACATTTGCACACCCTGGAGGTACAGCAGGTGTTTTTTGCCGGGCTCCAGGTCACTGGTGTTCAGAGAACTCACCACTTTCTTGCCATTGATCACATCCCCGGTGTAAACGGTGCTGATCTTGGCCGGGGTTGCAGGGGCGCTGTTTTGGGCTTGCGCCATGCCGATACCCGTCAGTGCAAACGCGGTGATCAGCAGCGATAGCATGAAATTGCGGCGACCACGGCTACCCAGAGGTTCTTTCAACATCATCCGTTCCGAGTCCCTGGTATGCAGAATGGTAAACGTCTTCTTCCTGTCCCCTGCTGCAGCCGGTCTACTGTCTCCGGTTTTCACTGATGGGGTCTCCTTTCAGATATTGTTCAGGGCAAATAACCTGATGGGTTGATCAGACACTTCTTCACTGCGCGCGTCGCGCCCCTACCAGTCGATGCCTTTTGATTTCAAGAACACCTGCATCTCCTTCATCCCCAGCCGCGCTGCCTTTTTCATGTCCTCGATGGCTTGTTTCGTTTCTCCCTGGCTCCAGAGCAAAGATGCGCGGTTGCAATAGGCTTTACCATACTGAGGGTCGACCGACACGGCGTTTGTGTAGTCCTCGATGGCTTTGATGAATTTGCCCGCCTTCTCGTGCGTAATTCCTCGATTGTAGTAAATCTCAGGCGATCTCGGCGAGTGCTCGATGGCTCTCGAGTAATCGCTGATCGCGCGTCCGTAATTCTTCACGGCATAATAGGCATTGGCCCTGCGAAAACCGCTGATGGCCTCCTCATGAATGATGCCCCGGCTCTGCTCGATGCGGGCTTCCGTTTCCGGGCCGAAGACCGGGGGATTGATCTGGATCTCTGCAATGCTCGCCGGAGAAGGGTCAAGAGTGGACCAGCCGTTTCCCGTTTCCCGTTTCACACCGGCGGGCTTTGCCATGAGTCCGAGGAGTTCCGACAGTCTGTCTTTCATGGATAAACCATGGCATAGGGCTTATGGCTTAGGGCAAATGGCAAAGCAATTTCTCTTTTCGGAAGCCTTAAGCCTTTAGCCTTTAGCCCTACGCCTTTCCTTAAATGAATGTCACCGTAAACAGATCCCGGACGACCTCTTCCTCGCGAAACATGCTCTCGCCGTCATAACGGACATCGACGAGCAGGCGTTCCTCGAGACCGAGGTTCGAAAGATCGAGAAACGCGAATTCCAGCTTTGCGGTCACGAACTCCCCGTCGATATCCAACTCGAAGGCGTAACGCCCTTCGCCGATCGTCCCGGCCGTCACGGCGACATGATCCTTGCGCGTAGCGGGCTTCGAGCCGGACTCAGTCCGGGTTGTCTTGATCTTCCTGGTGTTGAGATCTTCCACGGCCTCGCCATCCACCGTGACGATGACGGAAAACGAGGAAGCCGTCCGCCCCAGGAGCCCTGTCTCGTGGAAGAAATCATCCACATCGTACCATGCGGTCCAGGTCGGGCCCACGAGCCGGGTTATGGCCTCGTCTTCCCAGTACCAGATGTCGCTGACGGCAAGTCCACGCTCCCGGCAGTGCTCCTCGATGCGGTCTTTCGCCTTCGTTCGGATTTGTCCGCAGACGATCTCGCAGTCATCGCCGTGAATTTCCACGCGGAGGATGTTCCGGGCGCGGAGGTCCTCCTCTGCGGGCGGCGTCTCCCGGTCCGTTTCCAGAACGGGGCGAGGGGGCACCCCTTCATCCTCGTATCGTCCCAGCTTCCGGATCATCTCGTCGAGATCGTCCGCTGCCCGGCCGGCGAGCCCTTTTTCAAACTGGTCGATATTGCCGTCGAGGATCTCCTCGACGTCCCGGGTTTTTTTCTTTTTCGGCATGGGTCCCTCCTTCTTCAAGAGGGTTCTGGGAGGGGAACATGGACTGGAACCCCTGCGTACTCGACGGTCCTCCATGACGAGAAAAACCGGCGAATGCAGACGTCCCGAGGCGGCCGACCTGCAGGGAATGCGAGTGCAGCCCCGGGTCAACGGTACGAGTTGATTGAATCTTCGACGAATCCCCCGATGCGCGCCTTCCCCTCCGTCGGCTGCATCAGTGCAATGATCATAGCTTGATCCATTCGATCCGTAAAGAGGAAAATGGGTTGTGATTGCCAATTCAGACGTTTTCCGATAGAGGATACCCATCACGGACATAAAGGCAGGAGGATACCCATGGCGATTGTCACGTTCCGAGCCGAGTCCATTCTCAAAGGGGGACTTTCCGTCGAAAACCGGGCGGGAAAATTCACGGTGCTCATGGATGAGCCGGAGACGCTCCGCGGCACTGACACGGGAATGAACCCCGTCGAGATGCTTTTGTGCTGCCTGGGGGCCTGCCAGTGCATCGTGGCACGCCTGTTTGCCAGGGCAAAGAAGATCGATTTACAGGATCTCCGTGTCGAACTGGAGGGGGATCTGGACCCCGACGGCTTTTTGAGGGGCAAGGACGGCGTGAGGGCTGGTCTCCGTGAAATCCGTTACACGTTTCACATCAGGACCGACGCCGATGAAGAGAAGGTCCGCGAATTCGTCGAATTCGTGAAAAGCCGCTGTCCCGTTAACGATTCGCTTCTCGGCCACGTTCCGGTCACTCAAAAAGAGATCGTCATTTCGAGGTGAGCGATTCGCACCCGGACGGCGGGTCGCGAAAGGCGGCATTCGGGTTCACCATCGGGTCCCAGGCGCATTTCGGACAGTAATAGGCCGGCCAGACGCACCCGCAGCCCGAGCCGATGAGCTCGAACAGGGCACAGGTGTCGCAAACACCGGACCCGCAGCCCAGGCACGGCGTAAATGCAGCTTTCACCCTGCAGGTTTCACATGCCCTGCTTTCTGCCCCCACGCCGTATCCCTTCATGCTCAGAGCGCCTTTGCCTTCTTCGCGGTACCTGGCTTTTTGGCTTCGTAGATCTTCGTCCAGTCGCCGAACGCGATGAGGATCGTGTCCACGGATCCTTCGATCCCCACTTTCTCCGTGTTGATCACGAGGTCGTAATTCAGCGGGTCCATCGCGTCGGTCTGGAAATACTTCCGCACGAAGGCAATCCGGCCAGCATCGCGCTTTTCGATGTACTTCTGCGCCTCGTCGCGCGAGAGGTTGCGGATCTTCATCATGCTCTCGATCCGGTACTCGAGGGGCGCGATGACCCTCACGCGGAAGGTCGTCTCCTGGGGCAGGATGTATCCGGCCCCGCGGCCCACGATGATCGCGTTGCCGTGCTTGCCGATGGTTCCCATCACGCGGGTGAGGTGTTTCAGGTAATCGCTCGGCCAGAGATGCCGGGAGACAAACATCGAGTTGATCCAGCTCTCCATGGTCGTGACGGCCTTCTCGTCCAGTGTCTCGACGACTTTCGAGCTCATCTTGGAGCTCTCGGCCACCCGCTCGATGATTTGCCCTGCCATGAGGTCCATGCTGGTCTTCTTGGCCAGAATGCGGGCAATCTCGCTTCCGCCGGCGCCGGCCTGACGGGATATCGTGATGGTGAATTCGTTCACCGGGGCCTTTTCCCGCTCCCACTTGTCCAGCTGTTCCTGGACGATCCTCGCTTCGACTTCACTGTCCCTGATCTGCACATCGCGCGTGTAGTCGGGACAGTTGACATTGAAGATCGCGTCGGTCTTGACGCTGAAGCGTTTCTGGCAGTTCTCGCGCCAGGCACAGATGGAACATACTTTCCTGTCTATACTCATGGTAACTCACCCCCTTCGTTTCGATAGAGGCTCTTTCCTGCTTATGCTTTTCATCGAATCCCTAAACCCTATGCCTTTAGCCTTTAGCCTTTAGCCTTTAGCCTTTAGCCTTTAGCCTTTAGCCTTTAGCCTCTTCCACCGGCCTGTTTCGCCCCGCCCATGGCCTCGAACCCGCACACGATGTCGAGAAGCTCTTCCGTGATCGTGCTCTGGCGCTGGCGGTGAAACTGGCCGAAGAGTTCCTCGAGCCTCTCCTCGATGTTCTTCTCGGCGCTCTGCATGGCCGCCAGCCTGCTGGCATTCTCGCTGGCCAGTGAATCGGCGAAAGCCCGGTAGAGCGAGACGAACAGATATTCCCGAATGAGGGACCGGAACATCGTCTCCCAGTCCTCGGTGAACATGGGGATCGTCCTCGACTCCCATTTCCGCTTTTCAAGGCTCTTGAGCCACTCCTTGTCGACGGGAAGGAGCTTGAGGGTCTTCGGGCGGTAATTCGCCCCGGAAATATACTCGTTGTAATAAAGGTACATGGTTTCGATCTGTCTTTTGAAGCGCCAGTCCTCGAGCACCGTGGTGATGTCCTGCACCATGGGGGTGATTCCGGCCGTCGAGCCGGGGGTGCTGAGGATTTCCAGGACCTTCTGCCCCGAATCCTCGAGGATGTCGGCCGTCCGCAGGCCCACGGAAATGACGACGCGATTCTCTTTCGCGATCCCCAGGGCGTTCATCTCCCCGAGGGCATGGGCGGTGACGATGTTGTTGAACTGCCCGCAGAGCCCCTGGTCGGTGCCGAAGACGATGGCCCCCATCCGTTTCGCCGACGACGATCGCGTCGGTGCAAAACTGCCCCGGCTTCGCTTGAGGACAATCTGGAGCCCCATCTCGACGGTCCGGTTGTATTCCGACAGGGACTCGACGGCTTTCTGATACTGCCGGATGCTCACGGCCGCCAGGGCCTTCATGGTCTTCACGACGCCGAGCAGATCCTGGGCGCTCTGTATGTTGCGCTTCAGCGACTCAATCGTTTGCATGGCTCGTCTCTTCCTTCATGGATTCCGTAGCCTTGCCGGTCGTGTCGAGGAGCACCTTGCGATCATCCAGGCTCAGCTTGTCCCCCGACTCGATCCGCCCGCAGAGATCGGCATCCTGCGCAACAGCCGCCGCCCGCAGTGCCGTTTCGGCTTCGCCGATTTTGCCGATGGGGATTTGATCCAGGGCCCCCCCTGTAATGGCCAGAAGCGCCGCAATCTGCTCGGCCACCCGGATGGGCTTGTACTGGGGCTGCTTCAAGATTTCACGGACGCGCCAGCCGCGCTCCAGGACACGTCGGGTCGCCTCGTCGAGGCGTGTCCCAAAGCGCGAGAAGGTTTCCAGTTCCTCGAACTGGGAGTAGGAGATGCGCAGATCCCCCGCCACGGCCCGGTAGGCCGGGAGCTGGGCCTTCCCTCCCACGCGCGACACCGATTTTCCGACGTCGACGGGAGGCAGGATGCCTTTCTGGAAGAGCCGCGGCGACAGGTAGATCTGCCCGTCCGTGATCGAGATGAGATTCGTCGGGATGTAGGCCGAGATGTCCTGGGCTTCCGTCTCGACGATGGGCAGAGCCGTCAGCGATCCCCCCCCGTGTTCTTTTCGCAGGTGGGTGGAGCGCTCCAGGAGCCGGGAGTGAATGTAGAAAATATCCCCGGGGAAGGCCTCCCGTCCGGGCGGGCGCCTCAGCAGCAGGGACATCTCCCTGTAGGCCCGCGCATGATAGGTAAGATCGTCGTAGATCACCAGGACGTCGCGCCCCTTGGACATGAAGTACTCACCCATGGAGGTCGCCGCGTAGGGTGCGATGAACTGCAGCCCCGGGGGGTCTTCGCCCACGGCGGCTACGACGATGGTGTACTTCATGGCGTTGTGCTGCCTGAGGTCGGCGATAACCTTGGCCACGTCGGAGGCCTTCTTGCCGATCGCACAGTAGATGCAGATGACGTTCTTGTCCCACTGGTTGATGATGGTGTCCAGGGCAATGGCCGTTTTTCCCGTCTGTCGGTCCCCGACGATGAGTTCCCGCTGCCCACGCCCGATGGGGATGAGGGCGTCGATGACCTTGATGCCCGTCTGCAGGGGGACGGTGACGGGATCTCTCGCCATGACAGGGGGCGCCTCGCGCTCGACGGGAAGCCGTTTTGCGGCCCGGATCTCCCCCTGGTTGTCCAGCGGCCTTCCGATGGCATCGACCACTCGCCCGATGAGGGCCTCTCCGACGGGTACATCCAGAATCCGCCCGGTGCGCCTCACCTCGGAGCCCGAGTTGAGGTGCTCGCTCGCCCCCAGGAGGATGACGCCGATCTCTTCGGGGTCGATGTTGAAAACGAGTCCCTGTACATTCTTGGGAAAGAGGACGATCTCCTCCGCCCTGATGTTGGGCAGGCCGCTGACCCGCACGATGCCGTAGCCGACATAGTGGACGAGACCCACTTCCCGCTGCGTGAGCTCAGGATGCTGGTCTGCGAGGACCGCATCCATCGTTTTGAACGTATCGTCGAGAAAATCCTTCAGTTCTTCCTTTTCTCCTGGCATGGTCATTTCAGTCCCCCTCGTGATGGGTGCCTATCTTTTTTCCTGCGCCTCCTCGTACAGGGCGTGGTAGAACTTCTCCTCCAGGGAATCCAGGTAATCCTTGATGCTCCAGGCAATCTTGTGGCCGTCCGTCTTGAGCTCGTAGCCCGTCATGACGTTGTCCGACGTTTCGAAAACCACCTGGATATCGCCGTTGATGTAGCGGTGGATGACGTCGTCGAGTTTTTTCCGCTCGCCTGCGGGAATGTCAAAGGCGCTCTGGACGGTGATCGTCCCGCCTTCCGCCAGGGAGTCCCTGAACTTTCCGCGCTCCTGCTCATCCATCGTCTGGATCCGTTCCATGAGGATCTCCACGATCCGCTGCTCGAGCTCCACGTCGGCCAGATCCTTGAGCACCTGGCGCGTGATGGAGTATATCTGCGTCCCGGCGAGCTGCCGGAGTTCCGCGAGGAAGGCGTCACGCTCTGATTTCAGCGTCTCGACCCACCGGGCATGGAGCAGATCGACCTCCTCCCGGGCCTTGTCCATCAACTCCTTGCGGTGCGCCTCGGCGGCTTCCCTTGCCCGGTTCATCGACACCTCGTACTGGGCGTCCAGGTCCCGCAGCCGTTTCTCGATCTGCTCCGCCGATTCTTTCGCCGCTTCACGGGCCTTTTCGGCATCGACGAAGGTTGCGGTGATCTTCGCTTCCCGCGCGTCCATGGCCCCGATGATCCTCCCGTAGAGGAACCTCTTCAGCAGGAATAGCAGCAACAGGAGATTGACGATCTGGCAGAAAAATACAAACCAGTCGATGTGCATGGATCACCCTCCGGCTTTTTTGATCACGTAGGCCCAGAACGGGTTGGCGAAAACCAGGATCATCGAAATCACGAAGCAGTAGATGGCGATGGACTCGATCATCGCCAGACCTACGAAAAGGGTCCGCGTCAGCGAGTTCCGTTCATCAGGCTGCTGAGCGATCGAGTTCAGTGCGCCCTGGACGGCCCGTCCCTGTCCGAGACCGGGTCCGATCGCTCCGATCCCCATGCAAATGCCTGCCGTAATGATCGACGCCATTGCAACAATGCTCACGCTGTCCATACCGCTCCTCCTCACTTTCTATTAGATTTTAACGGGTTCCGTTTCCTTTTTGGGCTTGTGCTCCGTTTCCTCGTGGGTCTGCGTCGCCGAGGCGATGTACACCATGGCGAGAATGGCAAAGATGTAAGCCTGGATCAGTCCGATCAGGAGCCCCAGCACCTGCATCACGACCGGAAAGAACAGAGGGGTGACCGCGAGCAGGATGGCGATCACCTTCTCGTGGCTCATGAGGTTGCCGAAGAGTCGGACGGCCAGGGCGAGCGTCCGGGAAAATTCCCCCATGACATGGAAGGGGAAAAAAATGAATGTAGGCCGGAAGTACTCCTTCAGGTATTCCAGGATCCCGTTTTTCGCGATCCCGTACATGGGGACGGCGATGAAAACCATGACGGCCAGGGCCGCCGTCGTCGTCAGCGACGACGTGGGCGCCACGTACCCCGGGATGAAGGTGAAGACGTTCGAGAAGAGAATGAAGAGGAACAGCGTCGCGATGAAGGGAAAGTACGTGTCGGAGCCTTCATGGGCGATGTCGCGGATCTCCGAGCGGATGGTGCCTATGATCACCTCCAGCATGTTCTGCCAGCGGCTCATGGTCCGCTCCGAGGAGAGATTGCCGGTGATCACGATGGAACCGACGACGAGCAGTCCCATGACGAGCCACGTGTAGAGAAGCGTGGCATTGATGGTCACGAATCCCCAGGCGAAGAGGATGACCTGGTCCGGGCTGATCTGGTCAATGGCCACGACTTCCATAGGGCATGCCTCCAATGAGCGTGTTGGTCGTCTTCCCGAGACGTCGCAGGAGCAGTTCCCGCATCAGCAGAAATCCCACCATGGCCACGGCCAGGCGCTCCCACTCACCCTGCATGACGAAATAGAAGCCCGAAAGGGCAAGCGTCATTCGCAGGGCATAGCTCAAGGCCATTCGCCGGACGGGCCTCTCCGCATCGGGCAGTTTCCTTACGGTCTCCCAGAGCCCCGCGAAGTACACCCCGCCAAGCCCGATCCCCGTCAAGAATGAAAAAAGTAGTTCTCCCATGGTTGTCCTTTATTTCAGGCCCGCGGGGCCCGGGGTTCGGAAGAGCGCTCGCCCATCACCCCGGACCCTCACGGACATAGGGGGCAATCGGTTTTCAATCCTTCATGATGTCCTGTTGTGCCTTCTTCACCCAGTACCAGGCATTCATGCAGCCGACGGTGACTCCCATGATCAGCAGCATCAGCGTCCAGGAAAATCGGCTCGGCCAGGTCCGATCGATCCACAGCCCGATGGCCGTGAAGATCAGCGTCGGAAGGGCGACGGACCAGCCCACGACGCCGAACATCCCCAATCCGAACCAGATGGTTTCGTCTTTCTGTGTCTTGCCCTTGACGCGCCGGGCTTCCTTCGAGCCGACTTTCTTGGTGAAGGCCTCGGCGATCTTGAGCCGCCTCTCGCGGGGAGTCAGCTGTTCGTCACTCATGTTTCCCTCATCTCCATGAATCGTCGGAGAAGGTCGATTTCCAGCTTCGCGGCTGCCGACCGGGCCTTCTTTTCCCGCTCGTCAATCTCCTCGAACTGTCTCACCACGATGTCCCTGAGCTGGCCCAGTTCATCGCTCTTTGCGGCGTTGCGGATCGATACGAGGATATCGGGTCCTCTCTTCACGAGGGTTCCCACATCGATGGCGAGATAATGCTCCCCTTCGCCGGTCTGGTATGCGAAGACACCCGGCACGAGCGACGCCGTAAAATCGACATGCTGGGGCAGCAGGCAGAAAAACCCGTTGTCGGCCTCGGCGACCACCTTCGAGACCTCCTCGACGAGAAACACTTCCGCCGGCAGCAGGATTTTAAGCTTCATCTTTCTTCGCCTCGTCTACGCTCCCGATCATGTAGAGCGCACTTTCGGGGTACTCGGCAAACTCGTCGTTGAGGATCCTCTCGCAGCCCTCGAGCGTCTGATCGCGGCTGACCATGCGACCCGGTTTCCCGATGAACTGCTCCGTCGTGAAGAAGGGCTGCGTGAAAAATCGCTCCAGCCGCCGTGCCCGGAAGACGGTGCGCTGGTCATCGCGGGAGAGCTCATTGATGCCCAGCATGGCGATGATGTCCTTGAGCTCCTCGTAGATGGTGAGGGTTCTTCTCACCTCCTGGGCGATGCGGTAGTGTCGATCGCCGGCGATCGTGGGCATGAGCATCTTGGAGCCCGACTGCAGGAGGTCCACGGCGGGGTAGAACCCTTCGCTTGCCCGTTTTCTCGAGAGCACGATGGAGGCCGTCAGGTGGCTGAAGGTGTGCGAGGCGGAAGGATCGGTGAAATCGTCGGCGGGGACGTAGACGGCCTGGATGGAGGTGATGGCGCCCGTCGTGGTGTTGCAGATGCGCTCCTCGAGCTCCGCCAGCTCCGAGGCCAGCGTCGGCTGATAGCCGAGGCGCGAGGGCAGAAGCCCCATCAGACCCGAGACTTCCTGGCCTGCCTGGATGAAGCGGAAGATGTTGTCCATCAGCAGAAGCACGTCCTGCCGCTCGTCGTCCCGGAAATACTCGGCCATGGTGAGGGCCGAGTGGCCGACGCGGAACCGGGCCCCGGGCGGTTCGTTCATCTGACCGAAGACCATGACAGTGTTCTTGAGGACCCCCGCGTCTTTCATCTCGCGGTAGAGCTCCTCCCCCTCGCGGCACCGCTCTCCGATCCCGCAGAAGATACTGATCCCCTCGTGACCGCTCACGACGTTGTGGATCAGCTCGGTGAGAAGAACCGTCTTTCCGACGCCGGCTCCCCCGAAGAGCCCTGCTTTCCCGCCGCGTTCCAGCGGCGAGAGCACGTCGATGGCCTTGATCCCCGTTTCGAAGATCTCCGAGCTCGTCGACTGCTGCGTGATAGGGACCGGCTTGCTGTGGATGGGACGGTATTCCGTTGCTTCTGCCTGGGCGAGGTTGTCGATATTCTCGCCAAAGACGTTGAAGACCCTCCCGAGCAGGATTTTCCCGACGGGCACGCAGAAGGGCTGCTCCGTGTCCAGAACCGACGAACCCCTGGAGAGCCCCTGGGTGGGAGTCAGGGCGATGCCGCGCACGACATGCGCGTCGAGGTGTGCGGCCACTTCGATGCGAACCTTGTCGTCGTCTCCGGCGCGAAGGACATGGCGTATCGCCGGCAGCTTGTCCTGAAAACGCACATCGACGACGCTTCCTCTGATGGATACGACTGTGCCACGATGTTCCACGTTCTTCCCCCTCGTTGTCGTTCTCGATCGGACGTAGCGCCCGATGCCGTCGCGCCTACTTCGCGTGCCCGCCGTAAACGATCCTCTGACGGAATGAACCCGTCTTGCTGTCTAGGCGGATGCGCTCCTCCATCTCCCGCTTCATCAGCTCCTCGTAGCGTTCCGTGGTCACGTACGTGGCGTAGTCGAACATGAGGATGGTGCGCGTCAGACTCTCGGCGGCCTGATGATGCTCCACGGCCGTGACGAATACCGCCTGAAACTCCGCATAGAGCCAGATGTGCCTGCGCATCAGGATGAGGGCGTAAATCGCCTCGTGCAGCGGGATGCCCTCGGAGTAGCGCTCGTCGGCGTATTTCGTGAAGAACTTGCGGGCGGCATCAAAGGGCTTGTCCGCGCAGAACAGCGCCCGGAAGTTCTTGTAGAATGCGATGGCATGCGAGAGGGCCTTCTCGTCGGAGAAGTTGTGATAGGTCGGGGTCTTGGGATTGGCCCTCACGTCCTTGAGCCATTGCAGGGCAATCTTGTCTGCATTGAGCTCCGTGATCTCGATCAGTTTTGTCGCGTACCCTTTCATGTCCGGCCTCCTTGGTCAGCGGCCCATTCCTGCAGTCCGGCAACCTCAGGCCTCCGGGGTAGCCCCGAATCGGGGCACCGTCTTGTACAGGATCTCGATCTTCGTGAACCCCTCGGCCAGCAGCGCCACCACGGAGGACACGACGATGAACATGATGGCACGGATCAGGTCGTCCGTCAGCGGGACGCCTTTCATGAAGATCAGGTGGCTGACGATTAGAATCAGACCCAGCAGGACGGATACATAGATCCCCTTCTTCTTCCACCAGACACTGGCCAGGACGACGGGGATGTAGAAGAGGTGCGTGAAGATGACCCCGCTGGCCATCACGGCGTGGTAGTAGTAGGTCAGGAAACCGCAGGCGACAAGCAGGCAGGCCATGATGCCGACCTTGCTTCCCGTGAAGCTCTCCTCCATGCCGAGCGCACGGAGGGCCCCGAGCTGCTTGTCGACCTCGCCCTTCATCAGCTCCTGGTATCGCTCCGTGATGACGTAGGTGGCGTAGTCGAAAAGCAGGATGGTCCGGCTGAGGCTCTCGATGGCCTGCTGCTGCTCCACGGCCGAGATGAACAGGGTCTGGAACTCCGCATAAAGCCAGATGTGGCGCCGCATGAGGGTCAGCGCGTAGATCGCCTCATGCAGAGGGATCCCTTTGTCGTAACAATCGTCGGCGTATTTTGCATACACTCGTCTGGCTTCGTCAAAGGGGTTTTTCGCACTGAAGACCCCCCTGAATTTCGAGTAGAAGTCAACGGCCTGGGGAATCGCCCTGTCTTCGGAAAGGTTGTGGTAGGAAGGGGTTTTTGGGTTTTTCCTCACGTCTGCATACCATTGCCGGGCGATCTTGTCGGCATTGTTCTCCGTGACTTCGATCAGCTTTGTCGCTACG
>CAZUBX010000084.1:0-12961 GCA_964619035.1 uncultured Syntrophaceae bacterium
AAAGGCTAAAGGCTAAAGGCTAAAGGCTAAAGGCTAAAGGCTAAAGGCTAAAGGCTAAAGGCGAATACCCAGTACCCAATTCCCAATTCCCAATTCCTGTCCTTATGGTTGACACGTCAGACGCCTTCCGGTATAAATTCCTTTCTCACAAATAACTTGCAGAGCCTATTGCAGAATTCCGGTGCGTATGATGAAATTCAAAGGTTGGTCGTCCGTAGTTTTGTTTGCCTGTCTTGCCCTGTGGATCATCTTCCCCCAGCATGCCTCGGCTAAGGATCCGACCGGGAAATACGTGGTCGTCATCGACCCCGCCCACGGGGGAAAAGACGAGGGCGTGCAGCTGTCGCGCAACGTGTCGGAAAAAGACATCACTCTTGCCGTTGCCACCCTGATTAAACGCAACCTCGAGGAGTCGAAAAACCTGGTGGTGAGATTCACGAGAATGGGCGATACGGACGTGCCGCTGGCCGACCGGGTGGGAGCGGCCATCAAGGCCAACGCCGATCTTTTCATCAGCCTCCATGTCAACGCGGGGTTTGAAAAGGAGTCGGCCGGATACGAGCTTTACTTTCCGGGTTTCAAGGGGCAGGAAGGGTCGAAGGGGGCTCCGAAGGCCGAGTCCGCCACGATCGTTCGGGACATGGTCCGTACGAAGCACCTCAACGAAAGCGTGCGGTTTGCCCAGATCCTCCAGCGGAAGCTTGACCCTGTATTCCCCAGGATGGACAGGGGGCTGCGCGACGCCCCGGTTCTGATTCTTCAAAACCTCAACATCCCTGCCGTCGTCCTGGAGATCGGGTTTGCGACCAACCCGAATGACCGCAAGAAGCTCCAGGATGAGTCGATCCAGGCGGCCGTGGCGAAGGCCGTGGCCGAGGGCGTCAGGGATTATCTGCAGTAAAAGGCACAGGGTGATGCGAAAAGACGGCAGAAACGCAAACGAGCTCCGGCCTGTCATCATCACGCGGGATTACCTTCGTCACCCCAAGGGCTCCGTCCTCATCGAGATGGGGGACACGAAGGTGATCTGCTCGGCGTCGGTCGAGGAAGGCGTCCCCCCCTTTTTGAAAAACACGGGCAGGGGCTGGCTCACGGCGGAGTACGCCATGATCCCTGCAGCGACTCATGAGAGAAGCGCCCGCGAGTCCTCCCGCGGGAAGGTCGGCGGCAGGACCCACGAGATCCAGCGGCTGATCGGTCGATCGCTTCGTGCCGTGACGGACCTGACGGCCTTCGGGGCGAGAACGATCCACATCGATTGCGACGTCATCCAGGCCGATGGCGGGACGCGGACGGCCTCGATCACGGGGGCCTTCGTGGCGCTGGTCGACGCCTTCCGGCAACTGCGCGGGGAGGGCCTCGTCGCTCAGATGCCCGTGAAGGACTTCGTGTCCGCCGTCAGCGTCGGGATTGTGGACGGCCGGATGCTCCTCGATCTGCAGTACGAGGAGGATTCCAGGGCGGAAGTGGACATGAATGTCGTGATGACCCGCGGGGGTCTTTTCATCGAAGTGCAGGGGACGGCCGAGGCTGCTCCGTTCTCGCGGGATCTTCTCAACGGGCTCACCGATCTTGCCGTCAGCGGGATCGCGATGCTCACACAAAAGCAAATCGAAGTGCTCGGGGAGACGCTCTGATCCGTCGAATTGTACTGGCCACACGAAACGAGGGAAAGGTCCGGGAACTTCGGGACATGCTCCGCGACCTCGATATCGATATCCTTTCCCTTCAATCCTTTCCCGGTGTCCCCGAAGTGGAGGAAGACGGCCTCACCTTCCACGAGAATGCCCTCAAGAAGGCAAGGGAGGTGTCCCGTCACACCTCGGAGGTGGTTCTGGCAGACGATTCGGGGCTCGGGGTGGACATCCTCGGGGGAGAGCCCGGAATCCACTCGGCAAGGTATTCGGGCCCAACGGCTAACGACGAGACCAACAACCTGAAGCTGCTCAGAAAACTCGAAGGAGTGCCGGAAGGCAAACGGGGGGCCGCTTTCCGGTGCGTCCTCGTGCTCTTCAGGCCCGACGGCCGGAGCGAGTCCTTCGAGGGATCCTGGCGCGGCGAGATCCTCTTCGAGCCGAGGGGGACCCTGGGTTTCGGTTATGACCCGCTCTTTCTGGATCCCGGGCAGGGCCTCACGGCGGCAGAGCTGCCGCCCGATCTCAAGAACCGCATCAGCCACCGGGGAAGGGCATTTGCGAAGTTCAGGGAATGGCTTGAAAAACAGAAGTGATCGAGTGTCGCGTGCTCTGTGCCATGTGAATCAATTCTTTGTATTTCACTGGTCACTGGTCACTAATCACTGGTCACTGCCTTTACGGGGCGTGGCGCAGCCCGGTAGCGCGCATGCTTTGGGAGCATGATGTCGCAGGTTCAAATCCTGCCGCCCCGACCAGAGCACAACAGGGTTGCAGTATTCTGCAGCCCTTTTTTTACACTTGGAGTTGTGGAGAATTCAACACGCGCCTGCCGGTGAGCGTGTTCGATGCGTTTACCGGCTTGACGATCCACTTTGCATTTTGTACATTAAACGTAAGGTGTTTGAAAAACGGGAGAACAGGAAACTCGTGAAAGGAGGAGTCCTGTTGAGGGTGATTACGAGAGGCTCCCGTCCTTCTCGAGCAAAACCGTCCGGCGCAATGCGATACGCTGTGCATTTAACTCCAGGCTAAGAGATTTTAAGCAGAAAGGAGTATCGACCATGGCAAATCACAAAACAGATCACAGAATTCCTGCAACGTCGGCGATGGTTCTCATCGTTTCAGCCGTTCTGCTCATGACCGTCTGGGCTTTTGCCGCAACCATGTTGAACTCCAGGCAGCTGCCGACCGAGCAGACACTGAAAGGGAGCACAGGAAGCGAGAAGTTCAATACCCTTCGGTTTGAAACGTATGGAGGACAGCCGGAGTATCGTCTCATCGGGTATTTTCTCTATAAGGACGGTGTCCGTGTCAGCGGTGACGGGCCACAGTTGGAGCCCATTGGAAAACTCTCCCTGAACGAGGTGTTTGCCGATCAGGAACGGGTCGCAAAGGCAAAATTTTACAACCCGTCCAAGCTCATCATCCGTGAAATCATCCGGGATAACAGCGTGATCGGTTATGCGGTAAGCGATCTGAGAATGGAGATCACCCTGTGGGACAAGACAACGGACCCATCGAGCATCAGCCTCGAACTCCGCTTTAAGGATTTACAAGCCAAGGGCGAACGATATTACGGTGGTCCAAGATAGAACGAATATCGGTTATCCAATGATTTGCGATTTCAATTATCCATCACTTGCCGGAAACGGATTCAGGCATTTCAGAAAGAATGCTGCTGACAGGCGGGTTCGTTTGCGGGACGATCGAACATCGTCGGTAAACGGTCAGCAGCCAACTTGATCATTCATGACAATCAATAGTCAGGGGTCGGAACGGTCGGCTCGACTCTGGCGTCCCTGCCAGAGCGCAACAGGGTTGCAGTATTCTGCAGCCCTTTATTATTTTGGCAACGTTTCAAGGCGGGAAAACCTGTTCGATGTTGCGCAGAGTTCTTTTTTGTTGACTAAAAGGAAAATATTGTGTATTTATCCAACGTTATCGATTCATGGCAGTCCGATAGATGTCGTTTCCTGCGTATGAAACCTCGAGAAGCAGGAAATGACACGACGCGTCCTCTTCTCCACAAACGACAGAACCCACGAAAAAAGAACGAAATCGCAATCGATTTCCACCTGAGTGGTGGGTGATGATGACTTCACAGGGAGGTGTATTTTATGGCGAGTGACATGTCGGACAAAATGAAGCCCGTGGCGGATTTTTATGCCAAGTGGTCCAAGGACTCCCTCGACATGATGTCAAAGGGTATGACGATGTACAACAAGATGAGCAGGGGCTGGACGGATGTGGCCGAGGGCTCGTCCGGGGAGAAGCCCGACGACATGCTCAAAAAGTGGGGGGATGCCTTCAGCGGCTCCTACAACGATCTTTTTGAGATGTACAAGCAGCCCTTCAATAAGTTCGGCGCGGGCCAGGCTCCCGGGAAAGAAGCCTGGGAGGAAGCCTTTGCCAAATGGCAGAAGATGTTTACCTCGATGCCGGCCGGATCCTCCCCAACCGCTGCGCCCGATGAATTCGTGAATTTTTCGAAGAACTGGTTTGAGGGATATGCGAAGGTCTGGCAGAGCTGGCTGGAGAGCGTTCAGAAAATGGGCGATGCCTGCAAAACCGCCGCGGGGGAAGGAGAGAAGCCGGGGGCAGCCATGAGTGATGTCTCCGAGATATCCGATCGATTCATGAAGGAGTGGTCCGCTTTCGTGTCGGAGCAGGCCCAATCCTTCTTCGCGCTCTGGAAGTCCCGACTGCCTGCGGAGAAAAAGGAGCCGAAGAAAGCCAAGAAGGAATAGCCCGTTCGAAAGGAAAGTGCAGGGCCTTTTCTTTCGTGACGGAAATCAGAAAAGGGGTTGCCGCGGATCGGCAGCCCTTTCTTTTTAATCACTACGGGTACAATTCCCCGAAGCTTGCTTCAAATTTGTCATTCCCTCGAAAGAGGGAATCCATCATGGATGCCCGTTTTCACGGGCATGACATTCTTGTTTGATACCCCGTAGCTTGCTGCGTGGTGGTTCACTCCATTCAACGTAAAATACTCGAAACTCGATTTTTGAAAGACGCAATCCGGAAGGAGTTATTGATTCTCACCGGCCGAAGGTGACCCGGTCACCCGGCCGGATCCCGTGCCGCGAGAACCATCCCTGGTTCGTCTCGATCACGTACTTGGCCGACCCTGCCGAAGGGTACAGGACGCTTTCGTCCAGCGGTCTGGCCTGATGGATGTTGAGGATGATGCCGTCGGCGCCCACGAATACGATATCCAGCGGGAGGAAGGTGTTGCGCATCCAGAAGCTCATCTCCTGGGGTTCTTTATAAACAAAGAGCATGCCCTCGTTTTCCGGCATGGACTGTCGGAACATGAGGCCCCTCTCCTGTTTTTCCAATGTGTCGGCCACCTCGACGCGAAGAGGCGTCTTGCCCACGATGATCTTCTTGAAAGATGGGGGTTTCGTACTCGCGGAAGGATCGGCCGCTATGGCAAGACCATGCAAAGGGATCAGGCAGGCCGCAATCAGGCAAAAGAGAACAGGGGTTGGGATTCGGTTGCCGGCTGGCCTATTCATGGCTCAAGGACTCTCGAGAGGTTCATGGGCGCGCCGTCAGGCTTTTGAGCGGTATCGGGAAACGACCCGGTTCAGTTCCCTTTCGGTAAGGGAACGGATGGCGGCAAGGCTTTCCGCCGTGGAGGATTCGAAGCGAAGCACCAGGACGGGCTGGGTGTTCGAGGCACGAACCAGGCCCCAGCCGTCGGGGAACAGGATGCGCACGCCGTCGGTCTCGATGATGCGGTAATCCTTCCGGAAGACCTCCGTCACATCGCGCACCACGTCGAACTTGATCTCGTCGGGGCAGTCGATGCGGATCTCCGGCGTCGTGACCGTCCGTGGAACGTCGGCGAGGATGTCGCTCAGTTTCTTTCCCGTCAAGGAGAGGATCTCGAGGAGGCGTGCCGCGGCGTAGATGGCGTCATCGTAGCCGAAGTAGCGGTCGGCAAAGAAGAGATGGCCGCTCATCTCTCCGGCGAGCACGGCCTTTTCCTCCTTCATTTTCCCCTTGATCAGCGAGTGGCCTGCCTTCCACATGATGGGCCTCCCGCCATGGGCGGCAATGTCGTCATAGAGGCGCTGGGAGCACTTCACCTCGCCGATGATCGTCGCGCCGGGCCTTTCCTTCAGGATGAATCGCGAGAAGAGAAGCAGCAGGTCGTCGCCCCAGAGGATCTCTCCCTCGTCGGTGACCACCCCGATCCGGTCGGCGTCTCCGTCGAAGGCGATCCCGACATCGGCTTTCTTCTGTCTCACCCGGGTGATGAGTTCGCGGAGATTCTCGGGAACCGTCGGGTCCGGGTGGTGGTTGGGAAACCGGCCGTCCATTTCCTCGTAGAGGCAGGTCAGCTCACAGCCAAAGCGCTCGAAAAGGGGCTTGGCAAAGTGGCACCCCACGCCGTTTCCTCCATCGAGGACAACCCGGAGTCCGGGGCGGACCTTCACATTCTGATAAATGTAGTCGAGATAGGCCTGGGAAATGTCCTGTGCGGTTGCCCTTCCTGCTCCTGCGCGGAATGTCCCGCTCTCGATGATTTCCAGCAGTTTCTGGATTTCGCTGCCGTAGATTGTGTCGGGGCCCACACAGATTTTGAACCCGTTGAACTCGGGCGGGTTGTGGCTTCCCGTCACCATGACACCGCCCCCCGTTTTGAGGTGGCGCACGGAGAAATAGAGCATAGGAGTGGCACAGGTGCCGATATCGATCACATCCAGCCCGGTGGAGAGCAGCCCCCTTTTCATCGCCGCGCCGAGGGCGTCGGAACTGAGGCGGCAGTCGCGGCCGAGAGTCATCGTCGTCACGCCGTGGCTTGCGGCATAGGTGCCTACGGCACGGCCGAGCTTTTCTACCAGCCCGGGCGCCAGGTCTGTTTCAACAAGACCCCGGACATCGTATTCCCTGAAGATTGCACGGTTCATGATCCACTCCCGAATGATCGCTATCTCTACCACAGTTTGCGCTTTCAGGCAATCGCCGGCCCGCATCCGGGCAAGCGGCAGCGAGGCTTGTGGCCAGCCTTGCCGGGGCGCTGAAAAAAAATGGTTGACAGGAACTGTCCGGATCGGTTAGAGAATCAGGCACTGAGGTATAAACATGTACGGAAATCAGAGCGTGGGCAGATATTTTACGTTTTTTAGCTTTTTCGGCTTTTTTAGGGAGGTCTGCCCATAGCGCCCGATTGGATCTAAGAAACCAGGGCCGTGGGCAGACCTGAACTGCCCACGGCCTTTCTGTATCCGGAGGCCGTGACGATCACGGCCTTTTTTTTATTTAAAAGGAGGAAAGCACGATGCATCATTCCATCCTGAAGGGGATCGCGGGGATTCTGACGATCGGGCTTCTGCTGCTGCCCATGGCAGCCGGGGCGGAGGCGCCGATCAAGATCGGGGCCGCAATCAATCTGACGGGGCCCGCCTCCACGTGGGGGCAGTATCATGCCAAGGGAACGCAGGACTATCTCCGGTACGTCAACGAGGTCAAGGGAGGCATCAAGGGCCGGACGATCGAGCTGATCCTCGTCGACACGGGCTACAAGGTGCCCGAGGCCATCGCCGCCGTCAAGAAATTCGCCATCCAGGACAAGGTCGACATGATCGCCACCTGGGGGGCAGGCGAGGGGCTTGCGGCAAAACCCATCATCCAGGGCTACAAGATCCCCACGATCAATTACTCGACGAGTTGGGAGCTTTTGGAAAAGCCCGTGGCCTACATGTATCTGCCCTTCGGGAGCTACCGACTGGACTGTGAAGCCGTCCTCGAATACATCAAGTCCATCCACAAGGGAAAAGAGCCCCCCAGGGTCGGTCTTCTCACCTACAACAACGCCTACGGGCGTTCCATCCACAAGCCGAGCCAGGAATACGCGAGGGCAAACAACGTCAACATCGTTGCCATCGAGGAATTCCCCCCGAAGACCGTGGACCTCACGACGGAGTTGCTTCGACTGAAGAAGAGCGGTGCCGAATATGTCTTCATGCAGATGCTCCCGTCCACGATCGTCACGGCATTCAAGAGCGCCGACCGCATCCAGTACGATCCGCAGTTCTTCGGCACCTGGACCTCCACCGACCCCGACTTCTTCAAGCTGGGAAAGGGAATCATCCGTGACCGCCTGAAGATGCAGTTCCCCGGCGGACTGCCCGGTGACAAGGGCACCGGCGCCGAGATGCTGAAGACGCTCTGGGCGAAATACAAGACCGTGAGCCGCTTCGACGCCGCTTACTGGGAAGGGGTCGTCGTGGCGATGATCATGGAGCGCGCCGCCCTGAGGGCGCAGGAGAAATACGGCAAGGTGGATCGAGAGACGATCAACATGGCCATGGAGTCTTTCGCGAACGAGGATTTCGGCGGGATCGTTCCCCCCGTCACCTACACGAAGACCAACCACGAAGGATCCTTCCGGGGCCGGATCGTCCAGGTCCGGGAGGACGGCACCTTCAGGCCGCTGACGGACTTCTACACGCCGGGAAAAGAAAAAATCCGCCACCTGAAGTAGGAGCTGCGACATGAAGGCCTATCGGGGGGAACCGTCCATCTTTGCCGGCAGGAAACCGCAAGACCGCAAAGCGGAGCTTGTCGTGGAGCGCTTGACGCTGCGCTTCGGGGGCATCACGGCAGTACGAAACGTGGACCTGAAGGTTTCGACGGGCGAGCTCGTCTCCGTCATCGGTCCCAACGGGGCGGGCAAGACGAGCCTGCTGAACTGCATCACGGGGTACTACAAGGCCCAGGAGGGCAGGATCCTGTTCAACGGGAAGGATATTTCGAATCTCCCGGCGCACCGGCACATCGAGAACGGAATCGGAAGGACTTTCCAGAACATCGAGCTCTTTCCGGGGATGACGGTTTTGGCGAATCTGCTGCTTGCCCGTCACCTTCACTGCCGCTACGGTCTCGCCGCGGCGGCCCTCTTCTCGGCGAAGGCAAAAAGCGAAGAAATACGACAGCGGAGGCTCATCGAGGAGATCATCGATTTTCTGGAGATCCAGTCGATCCGCAAGAAGCTCGTGGGCTCGCTTCCCTACGGAATGCGCAAGCGCGTCGAGTTGGGCCGGGCGCTTGCCCTGGAGCCGAAGCTTCTCGTCCTCGACGAACCCTTTGCCGGGATGAACCTGGAGGAGAAGGAGGACATGGTGCGGTTTCTCGTGGAGCTCTCCGAGTCCTGGGGGCAGACGATGATCCTCGTGGAGCACGACATGTCGATCGTCATGAGCATCTCCGAACGGATCATGGTTCTCAACTTCGGAGAGAAGCTCGCCGAAGGCACCCCGGGGGAGATCCAGGGAAACCCCGATGTCGTCCGGGCCTATCTGGGCGATCAGGCGGAAGAGACCCCGGAAGCAGGCCGGTCAGGAGGTGGCCGATGACGGTCCCTCAGATCAGAGCGCGCGTGAGCGGCAGCGGCCGGCCGGCAAGACTCGATGACGCGACACTGGATGCCTACGGCAAGTACACCCTGCCGCAGATCCTGGGCGAACAGGCCAAGCGTTTAGGGGCCGGGAATACGGCGATCCGCGAGAAGGCTTACGGGATCTGGCAGACGTACAACTGGGAAGATTATTTCAGCTACGTCAGGCGCACGGCGCTGGGTCTTCTCAGCCTCGGGTTGAGGCGCAGGGAAAACGTCGCCATCGTGACGAACAACAACCCCGAGTGGCTGTTCTGCGAGCTGGGCGCCCAGGCCGTGGGCGGTGTCACGGTGAACCTCTTCACCTCCTCCGTCGCCGACGAACTGGCCGAGGCCATGAAGCGCTTCCAGGCCACCGTGGTCGTTGCCCAGGACCAGGAGCAGGTCGACAAGCTGCTCGAGACCCGCTCGAGGCTGGGGTTCGTCAAATCCGTCGTCTACGTGGACCCCACGGGGATGCGTACGTACCGCAACGACCCCTGGCTTACGAGCTTCCGGGAGCTTCTCGAGCGGGGCGACGAGCTGGAGCGCGAAAAGCCGCAGCTCTTTCCCTCGGAGCTCTGGCGGGGGCGCCCCGATGACGTGGCCGTCATGATCCAGACCTCGGGGACGACGGGGCTGCCAAAACTCGCCATGCTCAGCCATCGCAATTTTACGGCCATGGCGCGCAAGTGGCTTGCCGAGGCGCCTGTCGGGATCGGCTCCAACTGGATCTCCATTACGCCGCCGGCCTGGATCGTCGATCAGGTCTGGGGCGCGGGCATCACGCTCACCGGCGGGCTCACGATGAATTTTCCCGAAACAGCGGAAACGATCGAAATGGACTTCCGGGAGATCGGGCCCGAGATCATCGTCTCCTCTTCGAGGTTCTGGGAAGACCTGGCCTCGAAGATACGGGTCAAGATGGCCGATTCGGGGTTGGTGAAGCGCAAGCTTTTCGGTCTGGCCGAGCGGATCGGGCAGAGGGCCGTGGACGGGGAGGCGAAGAAAGAACCCCCTTCGCCGGGGCTTCGCGCGATGAGACAGGCCGCCGAGACGATGGTATTTCGACCTCTCATGGATCGTGTGGGCTGTCTGGCCATGAAGAGTGCCTACACGGGAGGGCACCCGATCAGCCCCGAGGTCATCCGCTTCTTCAGGGCCTGCGGTCTCAACCTGAAGCAGTGCTACGGTCTCACCGAGGCGGGCGGCATATTCCAGGTACAGCCCGACCAGGAGGTGAAGCCCGAGACGGTAGGGAAGGCCCTTCTGGAGACGGAGGTCAAGATCGCCGAGGACCAGGAAGTCCTCGTGAAGAGCCCTTCCAACTTCGCGGGCTATTACAACGACTACAAGGCCACCGAGGATGCCTTCCGGGACGGTTGGCTGCGAACGGGAGACGCAGGGTACCTGGATCCCGACGGCCACCTCGTCATCATCGGCCGCAAGGAAGAAATCATCCGGAACAAGACCGGGGCGGCCTTCTCGCCCGATTTCATCGAGACGCGGCTCAAGTTCAGCCCCTATATCAAGGAAGCGGTCACCTTCGGCGAAGGGAGGCCCTACATCACGTCCTTCATCAACATCGACATGGGCAACGTGGGCAACTGGGCCGAGGAGAGAATGATCCCCTACACGACCTATACGGACCTCTCGCAGCAGCCGAAGGTGGAAGAGCTCGTCCTGGGGGAGATCCGTGCCGTGAACGAACGGCTTCCCGATTACATGAAGATCCGCAAGTTCATTCTCCTCTACAAGCTTCTCGACGCCGATGACGAGGAATTGACGAGAACCGGGAAGGTCCGGCGGCGTTTCGTTTATGGCCTCTACCTCAACCTGATAGACGCCATGTACCGCAACCTCAAGGAGCTGGAGGTCAAGAGCACCGTCCGCTACCGCGACGGACAGGTTGGAAAAATCGAGACAACGGTTCGAATCATCGACGTGCAATAAGGAGAGACGCATGGATTTCTTCATACAGCTTCTCATCAACGGGATCAGCATCGGCTTTCTCTACGGACTATCCGCCATGGGCTTTGTCATGATCTTCAAGTCCTCGAGCGTGCTCAACTTTGCCCATGGCGAGATTCTGGCCTTCGGCGCCTTCCTGTTCCTGGCGCTCGTGACCTGGGCGCAGCTTCCCATCTGGCTGGGATTTCTCGTGACACTGGCGGGGTCTTTCGTCCTGGGTTTTGTCATCGAGCGTATTTTTCTGCGGCCGCTCATCGGCGAGCCGCTGATTTACGTGATCATGCTCACCGTGGGGCTTGCCGCCATGTTCAAGGGCGGGATGCTGCTCGTCTGGGGCGGAAACCTTTACACCTATCCGGACTTCCTGCCCGAGGGCCTGGGCATCAGCTGGGGCATCGTCCAGGTGCCTCCCGTTTACGTGGCGGCCGTCATCATCGGGAGCCTGTTTCTGCTCATGTTCGGTCTCTTCTTCAAGTTCTCCTCCCAGGGCATCTACATGCGCTCCGTGGCGGATAATCAGACGGCGGCGCTTTCCCTGGGTGTGCACGTACGGCGGGTATTTGCGCTTTCCTGGGCCATCGCGGCGATGGTTGCGGGGATCAGTGGAATCGTGCTGGGGATCATCAACGGCATCACGGTACACGAGCTCTCCTCCGTGGGGCTGAAAGTCTTTCCTGTCGTCATCCTGGGGGGCCTTGACTCGATCGGCGGGGCCATCATCGGGGGACTCATCATCGGCTTGCTGGAGACGTTCACAGGCGGGTATATCTCGCCTTCGCTGCGCGACGTCGTACCGTATATCGCTCTTGTGTTCATCCTGCTGGTGAAACCGTACGGGCTGTTCGGGCTTGCTGAAATTGAACGCGTTTGAAAAGGAACCTGTCACCATGAAAACCCTTCGCTTTCGTCCCTGCGGGAATTTCAAGGTTCAATACCGCGAGGAGCTGAACGTCTTCGAGACGGACTTCGGGAGACTCTGGGCTGCAGTGGGGATCGTCGTCCTCTTTGCCGTCGTACCGTGGGTCACCACCCCTTATCTGCTCTACGTAGTGAACCTTATCGGGATTTCGGCCATCGCAGCCATCGGGCTCAACATCCTCGTAGGCTCCACGGGACTGATCTCCCTGGGCCACGGCGCCTTCTTCGGGGTCGGCGCATACTCGGCGGGCATCCTCGCCGTGACGTACGGCATTCCTTTTCTTGCGGTGATTCCCCTGGCGGGGCTCGTCACGGCCGTCGTCGGCATGATCTTCGGGATTCCCTCGGGACGCTTGAAGGGTCTCTACCTGACCATTGCGACACTGGCCGGACAGTTCATCATTGAATACGTGCTCGTCCACTGGGAAAGCGTGACCGGCGGGACCATGGGGCTCACGCTTCCCGCCCCGTCGCTCTTCGGGGTTGCGATTGCGGGGGACCTGAGCTTTTTCTATATGATCTATGCGACGGCTCTCGTCATGGTCTTCGGTGCCGTGAACCTCATGCGCACGCGCTACGGGAGGGCCTTTGTGGCGATACGCGACAACGACCGGGCAGCCGAAGGGATGGGGATCCCCATCTTCCGGTACAAGCTCCTTTCCTTCGCAGTGAGTTCCTTTTATGCCGGCGTCGCCGGGGCTCTCTGGGGCTACTACATGATCAGCATCACGGCGGAGCCTTTTACGCTGGGGTTATCCGTAGAATATATCGCCATGATCATTATCGGGGGTCTGGGGAGCATCCCCGGGGCCATCTTTGGTACCGTATTTATCACGCTGCTCAACGAGGGCCTCCGCTGGGTCACGGACACGATCATGAACATGGGGGGACTGGCCGGGGTGGAGCTGACGATGGCGCCGCTGAGGGAGTTTGTATTCGGTCTGGCCATTGTCCTCTTTATTTTATTCGAGCCCAGGGGGCTTGCAGAAGTGTGGAGAATTATACGCTCGAACTTCAAGCTGTGGCCGTTCTCTTATTAGGTCAAAGG
>CAZUBX010000085.1:0-12881 GCA_964619035.1 uncultured Syntrophaceae bacterium
GGTGTTGTTCAGATAAAGAATTTACAGGATGGAGTAACATACAAGGGACGAGGAAAGAAATAAGTCATCGTGAGGAGGCCTGTCGGCCGACGTGGCGATCTCGTTTCATAGAGATTGCCACGGACCCCGTCCTCGCAACCTTCGGGATTGCCGCGGCGCTTTGCGCCTCCTAAGAAACAGCAGTACCACTGTTCGAAAGATGTAGGGGCCGTTCCCCGAACGGCCCAACAGGCCCGATCGGGGATCGGGCCCTACGAGTTGAAGGCAGTTTCTTCCATCGATAACCCCGGACGAAGTCGGGCTCTGTTGCTCGCAATGACGCAAGGGAAGATTAATTTTCATGCTGGAAAAGCGAACCGTTGAAACCGTATCGAGAAGGCTTGCCGGGTTCTACCGGGATCACCGGCGGATGCCGGCCTACTCGGAGATGCTCCCGCTGCTGGGGGTGCGCTCGAAGAGCGTCGTCCACTTCTGGATGCGAAAGCTCCTGAGGGATGGCATCCTCGAAAAGGACCGCAAGGGGCTCCTGCGGCCCGTGCGGCGCGGCTTCGCCCTGCCGCTCGTCGGCGCCATCCAGGCCGGGTTCCCGACGCCCTCCGAGGAGGAACTGCGGGACCTCGTGTCGCTCGACGAGTACCTCGTGACGAAGCCCGAGGCGTCCTTCCTGCTGCGGGTAAGCGGCGACTCCATGACGGGCGAGGGGATCATGCCGGGAGACCTCGTGATCGTCGAGCGGGGGAGGGAGCCCAGGGCGGGCGACGTGGTCGTGGCCCAGGTGGACGGCGAGTGGACCATGAAGTACTTCACCCGGACGAAAAGCGGCGCCGTCGTGCTGGAGTCGGCCAACCCGAAGTATCCCCCCATCCGCGCGAAGGAGGAGCTGAAGATCGCGGGGATTGTGTCGGCGGTAGTCAGGAAATATCATCTTTAAAGAAAGGCATAGGGCTAGAGGCTAAGGGCATAGGGCTCAAGACGGAAGATGTTTTCCTTTTTTCGCCTTGAGCCTTACGCCTTAAGCCTTGAGCCAATTTCGTTATGAACGAAATTCTAGTCAATCTCCGCTCCTGGCCGCAGGCCATTCTCCACATCGACGGCGATGCCTTCTTCACGTCCTGCGAGGAGGCGATCCACCCGGAGCTCAAGGGCAAGCCCCTCATCACGGGGGGCGAGCGGGGGATCGTGGCCTGCGCGAGCTACGCCGCCAAGGCCCTGGGGGTCAAGCGGGGCGTTCCCCTGCACGAGGCGAAGAAGATCTGCCCGGGGCTCATCGTCCTGCCCTCGGACTACGAGACCTACAGCCTCTTTTCGCGGCGGATGTACAACATCGTCCGTCGCTTCACGCCCCAGGTGGAGGAGTACTCCATCGACGAGGCCTTCGCCGATCTCACGGGCCTGCGCCGGGCCCTGCACTCCTCCTACGAGACGATTGCCTTCAACATCAAGCGCGAGGTCGAGCGCGAGCTGGGGATCACGGTCTCCGTGGGCCTTTCCCTTTCCAAGGTGCTCGCCAAGGTGGCCTCGAAGTACAAGAAGCCCGCGGGCCTCACCCTGATCCCGGGACGTCGGATTCCCGAGTTCATCGGGGATCTGCCCGTCGAAAAGATCTGGGGGGTCGGCCCCGCCACGACGAACTATCTCTGGAAGATGGGGATCACCACGGCCCTGGAGTTCGCGAGGCTCCCGGAGGCCGTGGTGAAAAAGAAGTTCACCAAGCCCGGCCAGGAGATCTGGCGCGAGCTTCGCGGCGAGTCGGTCTACCCCGTTGCGGCCGAGGAGAAGAGCGACTACGCCTCCATCAGCAAGACGAAGACCTTCGCGCCGCCCTCGAGCGACCCCGAGTATCTCTTCGCGCAGCTGCTCCGCAACCTCGAGTCGGCCTGCATGAAGGCGAGGCGCTATCACCTTGCGCCGCGCAAGCTCATCGGTTTTCTCAAGATGAACGACTTCGAGTACCGCGGAAGCGAGATGAAGCTCACCCGCCCCTCGGCCCACCCCCTCGAGTTGTGCGATGTCCTGCGGGGGCTCTTCGACGAGCTTTACCGCAGGGAGGACCTCTACCGCGCCACGGGCGTCATCCTCGTGGATCTGATGCCCGACCGAAACGTCCAGTACAGCCTTTTCGAGAGCCCCATGCGGGCCGACAAGGTGCGCGACCTCTACGAGGCCGTCGACGAGATGCGCGAGAAGTTCGGCAAGCACTGCCTGCACCTGGGCGCGGCCCACCCCATCGACAAGTTCGGGAAGGGCAGGCGGGGCACCCCGACGGTGCGCGAGCAGACGACCTTCTACGGCGAGACGAAGAGAAAGCACCTGCCGCTGCCGGTGCTGCATGTGAAGGTCTGAAGTTTCTTTTTTGTTGACTTCATAGATGGATTTTTCATTAATTGAACGGATGGTTCACGACGGGACGGCGGGCGAAAGTCCCGCCCGCCGATGTATTTTTTTCTTTCAACGGGGCGCGGAGCAACGGATATGGATTACGGGCAATACTACGGGTTCAGCCGGATGCCTTTCGGGGAGGGCGCGGATCGCGAGGTTTTCTTTCAGGCGGAGACGCACAAGGAAGCGCTGGCATTGATGCTCTACGGCATCAGGGAGCGAAAGGGGTATATCGTCATTTTCGGCGAGCAGGGGATGGGGAAGAGCACGCTCATCCGGCAGGTGATGGATCAGCTCGACGAGCGGACGCAGGTTGCCCTGATCTCACAATCGCATGACCAGTATTACACGCTGCTGAAGGAGCTCATGGAAAAGCTGGGTCTGCGCGCCGCCAAAGACGCCGCCAAAGATATAACCAAGGGCTCCATGCTCCACGATCTCTATGAATACCTGACGCAGTGCCTGAAAAAAGGCCAGAATATCGTAATCTTTCTCGACGACGCGCACAGGATGAAGGATGAAATCATCGAAGAACTGCGGCTCATGTCCAACCTTGAAACGAGCAGGACCAAACTGATCCAGCTCGTCATCGCCGGTGAACCTGAACTGAATCGGAGGCTGAATTCGAAGCACCTGAGACAGATCAGGCAACGCATCCAGATCCTCCACAGTCTTCTTCCCCTCGGCCACGATGAATCCCTGCAGTACATCGAACATCGGTTGGCCTGGGCCGGCCGAAGCAGCGGCGATGTCTTCACGCCGGAGGCGCTGGCGTCCATCTGCAGATATGCCGGCGGGGTTCCCCGAAACATCAATGTCCTGTGTGACCGCGCCCTGACCCTGGGCGCGGAGCGATCCGAAAAGCCTGTATCCGCCGGGACCGTTGGAGATGCCCGCAAGGCTGCGGCGCCTCTGATCCGGGCGGCATCCTCCTCGCCTGCCACCGCGGGCGCAGCGAAGTCGGCCCTTCGGTCCCCCTGGCTTTATGCCGCCCTGGCCTTCGTTGTGGCCGGGGTTTTTCTGGGAAGCTACTATCTGAGCCCCAAATCCGGCGTTGCGCCCGGGAGTGCTGTCGTCCAGCCGGCGCCGAGCCAGAAAGCGCTCGAAGCAGACGAGGTAGCCAAGGCGCAGCCCACGCAGGGAGCGCAAGCGCCCGGCTTGCCGGCGGAGAAACCGGAAACCCAACCTGCACCCGCTGCCGCCCCGGTACCGGCATCGGTTGCACAGGAGCCGACAGACGAAAATGCCCCTGTCCAAGAGGTTGCTGTATCGGAGGGGGCGACCCTCTCGTCCATTGCGACCCGATATTACGGGTTCGTGAACGCAACCGTCCTGGATTGTATCCTGGAATCAAACCCGGAGATCGCGGACGTCGATCTCGTCCGGGCAGGCAGTCAGGTCCTTCTGCCGCAAGCTGTGGGGAAAGCGAGGTTCGTGAAGCGCCCGAACGGATCGTTCGACATCCATGCCGCCACATTCATGACGTACCGTGAAGCGCGGGACTATGCCGGGAAAATCGGCTCCGATCTTGGCCGGGTCGACATCGTGAAAAGACGCGTTGCGCCTCAGAAGGACTGGTACCGCATCCTGGTGGGTCCCTTCGGGAGCAGGGAAGAGGCTCGCAGCGCGCTTCAATCGTTGGAGCGGCTAGCCCCTCAGTGAGCCTGTGGGCCAAGTATAGTGACCAGTGGCCAGTGGCCAGTGAAGAAGGGACAGCCTACAGCTAACAGCCGACAGCCGACAGAAAAATCCCTCTCTTTCCCCCTTTGCAAAAAGGGGATGGTAGGGGGATTTTCTCTGGACAGCGCCTCGTGAAATCCCTATACTCCAGGCGAGACGCGGCTTTGAAGGTTATGATTGAACCGATGAGGGAGTGAGATCGATGCCCTACGAGGGAGGCGGATTCCGGGAGAAGGCGCAGAAACGATACTACAGCGTGATGGAAAAGGTCGCGCGGCCTCTTGTCAGCGCCGGGATCTCGCCCAACCACATCACCGTCGCCGGGATGCTTTTGTCGCTCGCGGCAGGCATCTTCTTGGCCGCCGGGGCGATCTTTTGGGGAGGGATGCTGTTGTGGGCCTCAGGCCTGATGGACCCCATCGACGGAACCGTGGCCAGGCTTTCGGGGAAGGTCACCCGCTTCGGCGCCCTTTTCGACTCCACCCTGGATCGCTATTCCGAGTTCTTCATCTTTTTTGGCCTGATGTTCTACTTCAAAAGCGGGCGGATGCTTATCGTGGTGATGCTCGCCCTTCTGGGCTCCATCATGGTGAGCTACATCAAGGCCCGTGCCGAGAGCCTGGGGCAGAAGGAATTCAGGGGCCTCATGCAGCGCCCCGAGCGCATCATCCTGCTCATCGTCGGGACGGTCCTCAACGGCCCGATCAACCATTACCTCCTGGGGGACTGCCCGGACTGCACCCTCAAGGCAACGATCGTCATCCTGGCCGTACTCACGAACCTGACGGCCCTGCAGAGACTGCTGTCCAGCCGCAAGGAGCTTGCCTAAAAAAGGTTCGAGGTCCGAGTTCTTCGACAGGCTCAGAATGACAGAACGAGGACCGAGGTACAAAGAAAAAACCTCGAACCTCGATCCCGGTGAACCCTGTTCGAGATCCGAGTTCTTCGACAAACTCAGAATGTCAGAACATGGAGTGATCGTCGGTCATGAAGAGAGGCGTCGCACCTTTCTGCATCCTCCTCGTCTCCCTATTCCTTTCAGGCTGTCTGCACTCCGTGCGCCTGCCCGATGCGGCCGACAGTCAGGCGGTCCGAGCCGGTGAAAAAGCCATCGTCCTTTTCCGGCATCAGTCTGTCTACGATTCGAATCCGAGAGAAACGCTGGGCACGTTTCCGATGGAGGGCTTTGGTTTCGAGATGGGCTGCCTCGATGATGACGACAAACCGGTTGCGCCGGTCATTTTCATGTCATCGCCCTCGGAGCAGGCCCGAAAGGAAGGCTGGGCATATCTTGTCCTCAAGCCCGGCGGGTATTACCTTTCCATTGCCCGTGCCGGAGCGGACCAGAACCCGCCCGCCACCGTCTGGATTTCCACTCTGGGCCGGTGGGGGCACCTGTCCCAAAAGAAAATCGATCTCGACCGCACTTGGTGGTTTCATGTCCCGCCGGGCAGCGGCGTCGTTTACATCGGATCCTTTTCCAATGCCTGCAGCACGGGTCGGGGGATCTTCGGCAATCTGATCGATCATTGCACCGAGGTGGTTCTTCGCGATGAATCGGGGGAGGCTCAAACGATTACGGCGACCCATTTCGGAGGCCACTGTCCTCTCAGGTCTGCCCCGGCGAGAGAATACCAACCGGCGCTCCAGATTCAGAGGGAGACCTTGCGGGGCATGCGATGGAGCGGCGGGCGATACGATGCCCAGATCCATCCCATGTTTCCGGATGAGCCGTCCAACGTCGACATGCGTCCGAATGCGCCGGGCGCTGTCTATCCCATGGGTTTTACCGTGGCAGCGGGCCACGAACTAGCCTTCCCCGGATGGAGGACGAAAGCGCTATCAGATGCGGTGACGATGGGCGGCCTCGTCGACCTTCGCGATCTTGGCGGCGGCTATCCCCCAGGGTCAATCGCCGCGGCTTACCTGCTGTTCTACGTCCCTGCGGCGGTTCTCGTGGGGGCCGTTTCAGGGGATTGGAAGGACAGGAAATGGAAGCCCTGCGCGGAACGTCTCCTCCGTGAGGCGGCCGACACACAGCCGCTGAAGCGGGCAGAGGAGGCCGTGTTGTCGGCCGTGCCGCAGGGTGCTGCACGCCTCTTCCCCAGTGAGGAAAAAAATGACGATCTGATCGCGGCCGCAGCTCGGGACCGATTTCGAAGAGTGTTGAAACTGGAGGTGACGCGGGTGTCGCTCATGGAGTGCGGGCCGGACGACAGCGTAACCCTGGACGTGGCCATGCGCTGGCGCCTGTGGGACACGGTATCGAGGGATCTTCTGCAGGAACGGGTTGTCGTTTTCGGCAACCCCGCCGGGAGGGCCGCCAACAGCGACTTCTATGCATTGAGGCCCTGGGAGATCTTCCTGCCGGCTTCGAGTGCCTGCAGGCCCATGGAGCAACTCTGCACGGAAGAGGGTTACGCGGCATTCCGACAGGAGCTGGAGAAAGGAATCCGGGAGACGGTCAGGCATATCCTGCAATAATACAGGCTCGAGGTCCGAGGTCTTCGACAGGCTCAGAATGACAGAACGAGGACCGAGGACAGAAATAAGCCTCGAACCTCGCGCCTCGCTCCTCGAGCCTTCTGTTCACCCCGCCTGTGCCCGCGGATCAGGAAGACCCGGGCGATCATGATGGCAGCCCCCGCTCGTTGATGGTCCTAATCAAGTGCTTCCTGAGGTCAACATTTGATACAACCCGTAGGAAAGTGTACATTACATTCAATATTCTTCAAAAATCAAAGGAACATGAGATTGTGGCAGATGGTCCTGTGCTGATCTATATATGACATGCATATGACATGCTGACAAAAACAACGTACCGATTATTAATGGTTGATATAAAACCATTCGTGAGCAGGGATATTTCATTTCTGTCGGCGTCTTATGGGGCACTCGAAATGATAATCGGGTTCTTAGTTGGATCCGTATAAACAATGTTCGCTGTCATGAACTGCTGGGCGGCTTAACAACTGCTTATGACTATCAATAGCCCGCATGGAGAAACTATGCAGATAACCGAAGCCACCAAAGACGATATTGCAGAGCTATGTGAGCTCTTGGAGCTGTTGTTTGCGCAGGAAGCCGAATTCCGGCCAGACCGCTCCTTACAGTCAACTGGGTTGCAGCAAATAATTGATTTTCCGGAACGCGGTCGGATTCTGATCCTTCGTGAAGGTGCTTCTCTTGTCGGCATGGTCAATTTGTTGTTTGCTATAAGCACCGCCCTTGGCGGTCGAGTCGCCCTTCTGGAAGATATGATCGTGCATCCTGTATACCGTGGGAGTGGGGCTGGATCAGAGTTACTGCAAGCCGCTATTAATCTGGCCAAGTCTTCCGGTTGCCGCCGCATCACACTACTTACCGATCGAACAAACGAATCAGCGCAACGATTCTATGAGCGACATGGGTTCAATATTTCAGAGATGGTTCCAATGAGATTGTTTCTCGAGCGGTTATCCAACCCTGTCTAATGAGTCGCTCCCGCGGCCACCTGTGGGCGCAGACGAGCTTATTCGTCGTTGATCATCCATTTCAATCGTAAATCTTCATAATTCTCACTCGCCAGCATTATTGATTCGTAGGTGAAATCACATCTAAGACGTAATGCCTTTTCAACGCCCTGGTGAATACGGATTTGCTTGCCCGGCGGCTCAAAATAAGGTTTTGGAAACGAGGACAGAAATAGACCTCGAACCTCGCGCCTCGCTCCTCGAGCCTTCTGTTCAACCTCCCTGTGCCCAGCGGATCAGGAACACGCCCGCGATCATGATGGCGGCGCCTGCCAGTCGCTCGCGGATGTTTTCTTCCCCGAACCACCACGCCCCGTAGAGAACCCCGAAGAGAAGGCTCAGCCGCTTGACGGCGATCATGTAGGCCGCCTCGACCTGCGCGATGGCCATCATATGGGCAAAATTCTCCATGGCGGCCATGAGGCCTATGAGCAGCATGGGGCCGGGCTTGCTGAAGGTGCCGCGCACCCCCGCACCGCCTGCAGCCACGGGCCAGAGCGAGACGATGACCACGGAGAGCGCCAGGTTGTAGACGGCGGCGAAGAACCACGGGTTGGAGTGCAGGATGGCCACCTTCCCGATGGGTGCCGTGATCGAGTAGATGAACGAGACGAGGAGCATGATCCAGGAGCCCGGCTCGCGCAATACGGCCCGGATGGGACCCAGCAGCCCGGACTTCATCTTCGAGAGATTGAGGACGTAGGCCCCCAGGACGATCAGGAGGATCCCCAGGACGCCGCCCAACCGGATCGTCTCCCCGAGGATGAGACGGCCCGTGAGGATCATGAAGACGGGTGTGAAGGCCAGAAAGGGCAGGGAGAGCGAAAGCGGCGAGAGCTTGAGGGCCCGCATGTAGAGGAAAAAGGCGAAAACCTCAAGGGGAAGGGCTGCTGCGATGGCAAGCCAGAAGGTCTGATCCGGAACGGCGAGGGGCAGGAAGAGAAGCGCAAGGACCATCCAGGGGGCCGTGGACAGGATGCGCACAACCCCCATGCGGTAGGGCGCCAGATCACTGAAGAAGCGCTTCGTCAGGGCATCGGCCGTGGCCAGGCCCAGGGCGGCCGTGAGGGAGAGCAGAAACCACGTCATCTCAGTTGACGATGCTCCTCCAGTAGGCGTTGCCGCGAAGCTCCTCGACGGCCTTGCCGACGAGGATTTCCGCCGCCTTCTTGAGATTGTCCGCCTGCTCGTCGCGGATCTTGAAGTTCGTCGGGATGGAGCTCACCTTGTCGTAGAGCTCCCTGTGCTGCTCCTTGAGCGCCTCGAACCGGAGGTGGAGGAACAGCCCGTTTCCCCTGCTTTTCACGTATTTCTCGAATTCACGGGCCCTGAGCCGCTGGTTCTCCACCATCAGCAGGCTGTAGGTGTCCTGGACGTTGGAGAAATCGACGAAATAATCCCAGAAGCTTCTCGGGTCGTAGTCGGCCTCGCTCTTTGCCCTGGTGGCGGGTTTCGCGTCGGCGACGATGATAAGGACCGGGACGTTGCGGTAGCGGGTGCCGTCGTCGCTCAGCAGGATCCTCCACAGCGACTCGATGCCGAGATTGTCCATGACGCCGCCGTCCATGAGGTGGATGAATTTCTCTTCCGGCTTGCTGTAATTACGCAGTGTCAGGTAGTGGAAGGCGCCCGGGAAGGCCGCCGAGCCCGTTACGCCGTAAGCGACGGGAAAAAGGTCCAGCCTGGAGCGGATGGCCGAAAAATCCTTCTCGGTGAAGCTGAAGATCTCCGGAACGGCGGCGCTGTCGGTGTTGTTGGTCGAGTTGAGGATGAGATAGGGCCTTCTGGGGTTGAGATCCCGGAAGAGAAAACTTTTTTCGGTATCCCGTGTCCCGCCGTAGAGGCCCTCGGCAAAGGTCTCGGCCATCACGTCGGTGCGGTCAAAGTAGGTGGCGTAGCGGACGATGTTTTCGGGCCGCCAGCAGTTGATGCGCCATCGGTCGATGTAGTTGCTCTGGAGCAACGGGTAGACGATGCTCTCCTTCCAGACCGTCCGGTTGAGGTTCGGCGTGACGGGGGGCGCGCAGGCCTGCCCGTCGTCGCAGCTCACCGCGAAAAGGGCGGCGGAAACGGAGCCTCCCGAGGCGGAGGATACGACGTCAACCTGCTGGAGGATGCCGTGCTTCTGAAGCTCGAACATGACGGCGGCCGAGAAGACGGCGGCGCGGCTTCCCCCGCCCGAAAGAGCCAGGGCGATGAAGTTGGGGTCGCGCCGGGACGGAATTGCGCGGCACTGATCGATGGAGCGCTCCGGGGGGCTGCCGCTCCACTGGTTGCGGCACCTCCAGTCCACGTCGTGGACGACATCAACCGAAGCGATGTAGGCGGCCGAAGACGGGCTGGGTGCCGGGAGCCTGGAATCCGCGTCGGAGAGGTTGACGTGACTGTTGGTCGGGACGATGACGCAGGACGCGAGCATCAGGCAAATCGGCAGCAACGCCGTCGAAAGCAGCTTCGCCGTTTTCATGATCTCACCCTCCTTTCAGGCCCTTCGGAGACATGGTTCGGAGATTCTCTTTACGCTTTTCTATAGCACAGAGCTGCCGTGGCGCCATGAAAAAAGGCGGGACCCCCGGGCCCCGCCTTTTGATTTCCTGATGATTTCATCGGCCTTCTTACCGGGCGCCGGCGACCTTCTGTACGGACTCGAGCAGTTCCTGGGAGTGGGCGACGGATTTCTTCAGGGCCTCCAGGGCCTGGCCCCGCTCGAACATCTCTTTCTGCAGCTCGTTTCTCAGGCGGTGGATCTCCTCGCGCCGGGCTTGGGCCTCGGTTTCCAGTTCAGTGCGCACGCGGCTGAATTCCTCTTCCTTCTGCTGGAGGAGCGCTGCTTTGCCTCTGAGGTCTTCCTTCAGTGTTGCAATCTCGGACTCTAGATCGGCGCTCAGGCAGGTGAACTCTTCTTCCTTCTGCTGGAGAAGTGTTGTTTTGCTGCCGAGTTCCTCCTTCAGCGCCGCAAGCTCGGCTTCGAGCTCGGCACGCAGGCGGTTGAACTCTCCTTCCTTCTGCCGGTGCTCCGCCGAAGATTTTTCCAGTTCGTTTCTCAGGGATTCCACCTCCCCGACGCGCTCCGACAGGGCTCCCTCCAGCTCGTGGATCCGACGCTCCTGGTTTACCTTGAGCCGCTTTTCTTCCGTGATGTCCCACAGTACACCTAGAAGGCCGAGGGTGTCTTGCGTGCCGTTGATGATGGGCTTGCGAATTGCCAGGACCGTGATTTCCCGTCCGGAGGCGATCCGGTCTTCTTCGGCAATCTCCATCTTGCCCGTATGGATCACCTCGTATTCGACAGCGGCCAGTTTTTCCACCACTTCCGCTGAAAACAGATCCCGGTCCGACTTTCCGCTCAACTCGACCGGCTTCATATCCCAGTCACGGGCATAAGCCTCACTGCACAGGACGTAATTCAGCCCCGCATCCTTGAAGAAGAAACGCAGCGGCAGCTTCTCGATGACGCACCTCAGGCGGGCATCCGTCAGCCGGAGTGCTTCGATTTCCTGTCGATTGTCTCGATCAGCTTCCTCCAGGTCCTTCACCCGCTGCCACATGGCAACCATCTCGTGCATCAACTCCTGGACGGCCTTGAACTGCCCGCTGCTTCCCGCTTCCGTCATGACGGACCTCCATCGGGTTTCGCTGCAAAAAAAACAGCGAAGGCTCTCACGCTCGTCGTGCGTTATATGAGAAGCCCTCGCTGTTGTCAACAGCGAACCAACGGATGCAACCCATTAGTTGCAACATCAAATGACAGAAGAGTTTTTAGAACTGCTCCCTGGCCCGGTGGATGATAGAACCCAGGAGCGGGACGTGCTCGAAGACGACACTCGTGTCCCAGTAGTCGGTGTGGAAGATGATTTTGCCGTCTGGGCCGAAACGGACGTGGGACATGCCGATCTGCTCGATGGGGTTGTCCTTGTCGCGCTTGAGGGTCAGCTTCATGACCCAGCGGAAATAATAGTTCCCTTCGTGGATGCTCACATCGGTGATGTCGAAGGTGCAAGACACGATGGCCTCCGTCGTCGCGATGAAATACGTCTCGATGGCATCGACACCCTTCACCTCTTTGTAGCCGCCCTTGAAGAAGGCCTCTTTCGCGTAGAGCTTCTTCGTGTCGCGCCGGATGACGTCCTCGGCGAAGCGATTGTAGTAGGCTTTGAAGTTTTCAATCCCCGCCTTTTCCTCGGCGGAGCCGGGCTTCACCGGGGCCGTCTTAGCCGGGTCCGTCGCCGCGAGTTCCTTGGTATAGTTCTCGAGAGTCATGGGTTTTCCTCCTGTGCAGCCCCAAAGGGCGACAATGAGTGACAGCAGTGTCAGTCCCATGTGCATTTTGTACTTCATGGACGGTGCTCCATTCGAGGCAGGGTTAAGGAATGGGAATATTCCCCCTCACCTCAATCCTCTCCCGCGGAGGGGAGACGAAGATCAAGGCAGGGGGCTCAATAGCCGATCTCCGACAACCCCAAAAGAGCTTTTTTGAGCGTTTGATCCAGCGGATTAGGGCCAAGCCAGATGGACAGCATGGCATTGGCAAAATCGAGTCCGCTGATGGTCCCCAAAATTTTTCCATTCAATGCGATCTGTGATCCGATTCCCGGGATGTAGGTGAAGGAATATCTGTCCCCCGGCTTGACATCCTGGTACAGGGAATAGAGTTTCTTGGCGCCTTGATCGATTGCCTCCATCTGCTCCCGGGAGAGATTGTTCATGAAACCCTGCCGGGTGGACGATATGAATGCCTCGGCGTCAATCGCATGGAAGTACTCGATGACCAGGCTCTTCGGGATGTCCTTGAACACGTCTCCAGAGGCTTTCCCTCTTTCCAGATAGAGGGCTGCCACATATCCCTTGAACACCACCCGATAGCGGAGCAGGCCCGCTCCGATCAAGTCACAGGTGCGACCGTTGATTTGAATCGTCTTGTCGAACACAACCCCTGAGACGGTGACTGTGCCGGTGGATTGACTGGTTCCCGGCCCGGCCTGGGTCATGCCCGGAACGGGAATCAAGATGATTGTCAAAAGGATGCTGATGAGGAAAAGGCTCCAAACATGTCTGTTCATCGTTCCCCCTTTATTCCTGTGCAGAATCATCGCCCGATCCTGCATGGCAACCCGGATGTGCTGTCACGCATTGAGATACCCGGCGCTTCCTGCCGATATGATTTTTCCATGGGTAACCAATCCATTGAAGAGTGATGATCAATGAATCAACTCTACGGGGTTTTTAATCCTTTTTGGGAAACCAGGGAATAAAGACACTCGTCCGTCTTTTATAGTCGGTGAAAACCGGATTGCCCTCCATGAACCTTTC
>CAZUBX010000086.1:0-12604 GCA_964619035.1 uncultured Syntrophaceae bacterium
CCAGGATCTGGGCCTCGACGAAGTGGCCGATCCGGCACTTGGCCATCACGGGGATCGTGACGGTCTTCATGATGGCCTCGATGATGGCGGGGTCCGTCATGCGGGCAACACCGCCTTCGGCCCGGATGTCGGCTGGGACGCGTTCCAGGGCCATGACAGACACGGCGCCGGCTTCCTCGGCAATCTTCGCCTGGTCCGCCGTCGTCACGTCCATGATGACGCCGCCCTTGAGCATCTCGGCCAGACCGGATTTAACAGTTAAGGTTCCAAACTTTTCCATCTATTTCCAAGCCTCCTTGTGACTTTATAAACTGCAGTTGATTTGTTGATTAAGTAACTGGTTGATTAGGAAATGCACCTTATCAACTTATCAACCAGTCAACTGATCCCTTTACTAACACTGGTCACGTTCTCACACAACGGATCGGTCCAGCGCCCGATACTGTATCGCCTCCGACACGTGCTGCGGCTGCACATTCGCCTCGCCTTCCAGATCGGCGATGGTTCGCGCCACCTTGAGCACCCGCGTGTAGGCCCGCGCGGAGAGCCCCAGCCGGTCGACGGCCATCTCGAGGAGCTTCTGCGACTCCTCGCACAGCGGGCAGAACTCACGCAGCTGCCTTCCCGTCATCCGGGAGTTGAGTCGCGTCGCGTTGCCGCCGAATCGGCGCCGCTGGATCTCGCGCGCCTTCTGCACGCGCTTGCGCACCATCTCGGAAGACTCCGCCCGGTTTCCTCCTGCCAGCTCCCGGTATGGAAGCGAGGGCACCTCCACGTGGATGTCGATCCGGTCGAGCAGCGGCCCCGACACCTTGGAGCGATACTGCCGGATCTGCTGGGCGCTGCAGCGGCAGCTCTTGCGCGCATCGGCCAGGTACCCGCAGGGGCAGGGGTTCATGGCCGCCACGAGCATGAACTTCGAAGGAAAGGTCGCCGTGATGACGGAGCGCGTGATCGTCACCTGCCCGTCCTCCAGGGGCTGCCGCAAAACCTCGAGGACGTTGCGCTTGAACTCGGGCAGCTCGTCGAGGAACAGAACGCCGTTATGAGCCAGGCTGATCTCCCCCGGTTTCGGCGTGTGACCGCCTCCCACAAGCCCCGCATCGGAGATCGTGTGATGAGGCGCCCGGAAGGGCCTTGTGGCCATGATGGCCTCGCGCCTCTCCAGAAGCCCCGACACGGAGTAGATCTTTGTCGTCTCCAGTGCCTCCTCGAGGGAGAGCTCCGGCAGGATCGTCGGGATCCGCTGGGCAAGCATCGTCTTGCCCGAACCGGGAGGGCCCGTCATAAGGAGATTGTGCCCGCCGGCGGCGGAGACCTCCATGGCCCGCTTGGCCTGCTCCTGGCCGTGAATATCATTGAAATCGACAGTGTAATTCCTCGCCGATTCACAGGCTGTCGCAAACTCACAGGTGAAAGCCGGGATGTCCTTCGCCCCATTGAGGAAGTCCACCAGGTCGCAGAGGAAGGCCACGGGGATCACCTCGAGACCCTGCACCAGGGCCGCCTCGCCTGCATTGTCCGCAGGCACGATCAGGCCCTTCAACTTCTGCTCCCGTGCCATGAAGGCCGATGGCAAGACCCCCTGCACGCCCTTCACGCGGCCGTCCAGGGAAAGCTCCCCCATGACCAGGTAGTCCCGGAGCCGCTCGCGCTCGACAAGACCTTCGGCTGCCAGAATCCCCAGGGCGATGGGCAGGTCGAAACCGGTCCCTTCCTTGCGGATGTCAGCCGGAGCAAGATTCACGGTAACGCGGTCTTCGGGAAAGCGGTAACCGGAATTCTTTATGGCCGCCTTGATGCGGTCGCGGCTCTCCTTGACGGCCGTATCGGGCAGGCCCACCGTTGAAAACTGGGGAAGGCCCGCGGAGAGGTCCACTTCCACATCGACGGGAAAGGAATCGATACCGACAACAGCACTGCTCAGGACCTTGACGATCAAGTCGACATACCCGGCTCAAACCCGATTTTCATTGAAGTTATACCTAGTTGCGCATATTATAACATGAATTGAATTTTGCAAGCACTTTCCGTAGGAAGAGGAACTGGGTAATGGGATATTGGGATCTGGGTTAAGAGAGGAAGGATTTGGTTGATTATGCGACGCCCAGCTGGTAAATGATTCCCCGCATTTAACGAATTACCCAATACCCAATTTCCCAATACCTGCGTATTTGCCATGATTGGTTTTTTCGACTCCGGGTTCGGGGGGCTCACTGTGTTGCGGCGCGTCGTCGAGACGCTGCCGCAGTATGACTACCTGTACCTGGGCGACAACGCCCGTGCGCCCTACGGCAGCCGCTCCCAGAAGGTGGTCTACGAGTTCACCCGCGAGGCCGTCGAGTACCTCTTCCGCCGGGGCTGCCCTCTCATCATCATCGCCTGCAACACCTCGTCGGCCAAGGCCCTGAGGCGCATCCAGCAGGAGTATCTGCCCTTCAGCTACCCGGACCGCCGCGTCCTGGGCGTCGTCCGTCCGCTCGTCGAGGAGGTGGCCGACAGGGAAACCTTCCGTCGCGTGGGCCTTCTGGCCACGGAGGGGGTCGTCGCCTCGGAGGCCTACCTGAGAGAGATCGAAAAGCTCAACCCCTCCATACGCGTGTTCCAGAAGGCCTGTCCGCTTCTCGTGCCCATCATCGAGGCGGGGGAGCAGGACTGGGAAGGGGCCGAAATGATCGTCCGCCGCTATCTCGGGGAACTCATGACCGAGGCCGGCTCGATCGATGCGCTGCTTCTGGCCTGCACCCACTACCCCATCCTCTACGACACGATCCGGCGAAGCGTCCCGGGGCATGTCGAGGTCCTGGAACAGGGCGCCATCGTGGCCCGGAAGCTCAAGGACTACCTGCGCCGCCACCCGGAGATGGAACAGAGACTCACCCGCGGCGCCACGAGGACTTTTCTCACAACGGATCTCACAGAACGCTTCGACCGGCTGGCCCGGACCTTCTTCGGAGCGCCGATCCACTCACAGCTCATCTCGCTCGAGGCTGCCGGGCGTCCCGCCCGGCAACCTTAACCCGGCCAGTTTCGGAATTGTAACCGGACTCGCAAACTCTATTTCTCTCGTGATATCAGCAATTTGGTTATCAGCAACCCGCCGTTTTCGCGCCGCGGCAAGCGCCTTGACGGGCCTTTTCTTCTGTGCTACGGTACGCCATTATTTTTGCGGCGGACATGCCCTGACGTCGCAGGTTAAACATGCCGAAGTTCACGCCGAAGTTCACGCACCTCGATGAAAAAGGCAAGGCCCGGATGGTCGACGTGTCGGAGAAAGACACGACCCATCGGGAGGCCGTGGCCCGGGGCAAGGTCCTCATGAAGCCGCAAACGGCCGAGGCCATCGAGAAGCAGTCGATCGCCAAGGGTGACGTGCTTGCCGTCGCGAAGATCGCCGGCATCATGGCGGCCAAGAAAACGAGCGAGCTGATTCCGCTCTGCCATCCTCTGGAGATCACGGCCGTAGACGTGAGCTTTCGCACGGATGCGCGCCGCGGCGAAATCGAGATCGAGGCCACGGTCCGGACGCTGGGCAGGACAGGCGTGGAGATGGAAGCGCTCACGGCAGTCAGCGCTGCGGCGCTCACCATCTACGATATGTGCAAGGCCGTGGACCGGGGGATGACCCTCTCGGAGATACGGCTGATGCTCAAACGGGGCGGGAAGAGCGGAACCTACCGGCGAAAGGATTGACGGCAACTCATCCGTTGCCAGAACCCATGTCAAGTAGGATTTACACAGTCAACAGGGCACTCGTTTTGCCGCTGGCCCTGGATGCCCTGCTGCTGCTGGCGGTCTTTATCCTGACCTTCTTCCGCCAGGGAACGGCCACGGAGCGGTTTCTCCTCCTGGCGGCGCTCATCCCGATGGCTCTCATCGCAATCGAGTCGTCACTCAGGAAAGTGGAGGCGAGCGACGAGGGCCTTGCGTTGACGAAGTTTCTCAAGCGGCGGGCGCTCAACTGGGCGGACATCACCCATGTGGGGGCCCTCGCGGTCCGGAAGAAGGTCTTCCTGGTCCTGACCACGACGAAGGGTTTTCACGTCCTGTCCAACGCCTATGGCCGGTTCGGAGACCTCGTCCGCGACGTCACGGGCCACGTGGACGCCGAGCGGGTCGAGGAAGGCGCCAGGGAGATCCTCGAGGGATCCGCCGTGAACCGCTCGAACATCTATGCAGCCTGGCTGGCGGCGATCCTGCTCGTTGTGGTGATCGCCATGAAGAGTTCGTCCTGAAAACGATGGCACGCGCATCGCGAATCGCAGCGAAGAAATCAAGCAGACCCCGACGGGCAGGAGAGGAACGGACATGGCAGTCATGAAGGCTCAGCAACCCCGCAGGGCGGCATCCACACTTCCCGGCATCGACGAGGTCCTCGAAAAGAAACTGGAAGAACTCGTCATCGTCCTTTCGGCAGGACAGGGTACCAAGAGCCAGGTCTACGACGAGATCCTTTCCCTCGTGGAGCGGGGTTTGATCCGGATTGCACTGAAGCGCAACAAAAACGTGAAGTCGGCGGCCGCCTCCTACCTGGGGATCAACCGCAACACGTTCCAGAAGAAGATGACCGCGCTGGGAATCCCCTGCAGGAAAGCGAAATAGGAACTGCCGGGCCCCATGCCATTTGCCACCATGATCTGCAGCCGGCGCTTTTTCAGCCTTTCTCCATCCGACACGAAACCAGAGCCTTTCGGCAACGGGGCCTCCCCCCCGGCGACCGCCGGCGCGCGCAAGAGGAATAGCAACTCATGAAAGTAGGTGTGCTGGCCCTCCAGGGGGCCTTCCGCGAACATATCCGGATGCTGAAGTCTCTGGGCGTCGATGCCGTCGAGATCCGCCTGCCTTCGGAGATTGACGACGTGGACGGGCTGATCATCCCGGGCGGCGAAAGCACGACCATGCGAAAGCTCATGGCCGAGTACCGGTTCGTTGACACCGTCAAGGAATTTGCCGCGGCGGGCAAGCCCGTTTTCGGCACCTGCGCCGGCCTCATCGTGATGGCCGACCGGGTCGACGGCCGCAGACAGGATCTATTGAATCTGATCGACCTCGACGTGGAGCGCAACGCCTACGGCCGCCAGTTGGAGAGCCGCGAGGTGGACATCCCCTGCGAGGCCCTCGGGGAGGAGCCCTTTCACGCCGTTTTCATCCGTGCCCCGCGGATTCTGGGGACAGGCCCCGCGGTGGAGAAGCTCGCTCTCTACCAGGGTGCGGTGGTGCTCGCGCGCCAGAAGAACATCCTCGTGGCCGCCTTCCATCCCGAGCTGACGGGCGATGCGAGGGTCCATAAGCTTTTTTTGCAGATGCTCGCCCGCAGGGCACGATAATTGAAGCAATCCAGGGGTTAACATACCCCCCCACGAAGAGACCGGATGACAACGGAGATTCCGAAAAAGATCACCGCGCTGCTCGACAAAGGGGTCTCCATCCCCTGCCCGTCGGCTGTCGTGATCGGCGATGAGGTCAGGACGGAGCGCATTTACGCTAAGGGCACCGTCCTTTACCCCGGATGCCGCCTTGCCGGCGCAAAGACCCTGATCGGCCCCGGCGCGAAAATCGGTTTTGAATCCCCTGCGACCCTCGTGGACTGCCGGCTCGGCCCCGGCGTGGAGCTCAAGGGCGGCTTTTTCACAGGATCCGTCTTTCTGGAGCGCTCCTCGATGGGCTCGGGCGCCCAGGTGAGGGAGTGCTGCCTGATCGAGGAAGAGGCCTCGGGCGCCCACACCGTGGGGCTGAAACAGACGATCCTCTTTCCTTTCGTCACCCTGGGAAGCCTCATCAACTTCTGCGACTGCCTCATGGCCGGGGGCACGAGCCGCAAGGATCACAGCGAGGTCGGGAGCTCCTACATCCACTTCAATTACACACCCAACCAGGACAAGGCCACGGCCTCGCTCATCGGCGATGTGCCCCGGGGCGTCATGCTGCGCCAGGCCCCGATCTTCCTGGGGGGCCAGGGTGGGCTCGTGGGTCCCGTGAGGCTGGGCTACGGCACGCTGATCGCGGCGGGCACCGTCTGGGAAAACGACTGCCCCCAGGGGGGGATGCTTCTCAAGGGCTCGGCATTGCTCTCCGAGCGCCCCCTGCACACCGGCCTGTACCGCGAGGTGAGGCGAAAGGTTGCCAACAACCTCCTCTATATCGGAAACCTCGCCGCCCTGCGGCAGTGGTACGTCCACGTCCGCAAGCCTTTCCTGAAGGCCCAGGAAGGGGGCGCCGCACTCTATGAGGGCGCCCTGGAGGTCCTCGACGCAGCCCTGGAAGAGCGGATCAGCCGGCTTCGCGCCCTGGCCGCAAAGATGGAGGAATCCATCGCCATGGCCGAAAAGGTCCTTCAGGACAGGACGAAAGAGATGCACCTGAGGCACAAGCGGGAACTCCTGGAGAACTGGCCCGAGGCCGAGAAGAGGCTTTCGGGTCTTGCCGACGACTCGATCGGTGAGGGCGGTCGCGGACTTTTCATGAACAGAATCGACGAGCGGCTCTCAAAGGGGGCCGGTGATTATATTGAATTCATCCGGGCACTGGACCGGGAATCTGCGGATGCCGGTTCGGCCTGGTTACAGTCTGTTGTGGATACTGTCGTATCCCGCGCCCTGGACGCCCTTCCCTCCTTCCGGAGGTAAGGCGCAGCCCCTGCGGGGAGCCGCTCCGGGGGGACGGGACGTTGCCGCTGACAGCCACAGGATGAACCCCGGGATCGACAGGGTCTGAGAGGGAATCATGATCGCAATATCCGTGCAACGGCTCATCTCGTTTCTCCTGCAATGGCATCTCTTTCTAGGCCGCAACCCCCGTCAGGCCCCTGCCTTCTCGATCATTCTCTTCCCGGTGAACGCCACGCTCCTGTGCTGCGGCATCGCCGGCATCCTGGCCGTCAAGAAAGGTCCGAAGCCCCTTGCAGTGGACGCTGGCGCCAACCTCGCACAGCATTTCGCCGCAATCCGCAAGGCCCCACTCTCGAGGGTGATCGCGGGCAAGATCAAGCCCGAAGGGTACCTCGCAGGCGTCGGCCCGCTCCAGGAGATGGAGCGGGACCTCGTGCTGTTGCGGCAGGAATCCCATTTTCAGGCCCTTTTCTTCAATCCCGCCAAGGCAGCGGCCCTTCAATCCCTCATTCCCGAGATGACGGCATTTCTGGCCGGGGAGGAGGGCCTGCTCGAGGCCGAAGCCGGACGCTTTGCCACGGCGCAGATGGAGATCATCAACAGCCGTCTCATCCTCCTGAAGGACGTCCTCTGGGGCCTCGAGAAGGACATCCTCGCCAACGTCGAAAAGATCCTGCACCTGGCCGGCGCCGACCGCGTCGAGGAGATCACCCCGGAGAGCTTCGTCAAATACGCCCGGGTCAACTTCCTGCTCAACTGCATCGACCGTCTCGAGGTTCGGGGACGGGACTCTGCGGGAATCCAGTTCTCGCTCACAATGAAAGACCGCGAAACCCTGGGCCGCATCATCGAAGAGATCCGGGGCCAGGGGCTACACGAGGAATTCCGCCGGCGCTCCGTCGAGCGCGACCTTCTGAACGGCTCCATCCATGTGGCCGACCACCGCCACCCCGACGGCGGCGTCTTTCTTTCGTTTGTCTACAAGACGGCCTCCATCATCGGCAAGCTCGGCGAGAACGTCCGCAAGCTCCGCGAGGCAATCCGCGCGGATGGCATTTTCCGCGCCTTCGCCCGCGAGGCCGCGATCTCGGAGTCGACCTTCGCCCACACCCGCTGGGCCTCCGTGGGCTCCATCACCGAGGAGAACTGCCACCCTATCAGCAGCTACACCCTCTGCGCGCAAAGCCCCGACGGGCAGATTCCGCCGGCGGGCCTGTGCTCGATCCCCGCGCCGATCGCCGAGAAGTTCGCCGGTGAGATCGTCCCCGGGATGAAGGTCTACCCAGCCTACGGGCCGGGCCGCTGGACGATCAGCGTCGTTCTCAACGGCGACATCGACAACTACCAGATGCTGCGATCGCTCCTCGAGTCGGCCTACGGCTACGAGATTGCCCCCGAGGTCACCTCGGACACGAAAATCATCCCTCTGCAGGTCGAGCGCTACCTCTTGGCGGGCAAGACCCTCGAGGAGGCTTTCCGCCTGGCCGTCAATGACTTCGAGGGTTCCCACGCCATCGCGCTGACCAGCGACGTGGAGCCGGGAAAGATCTACCTCGCGCTCAAGGGCAGCGGACAGGCCCTCTTCGTGGGCCTGCGCGAGGACCAGTACCTCTTCGCCTCGGAGCTCTACGGCCTCGTGGAAGGCACCTCGCGCTTCGTCAAGATGGACGGCGAGAGGCCCCGCGACCCCGCCAAACCGGAGTCCTCCGGACAGATCTTCGTGCTCGACCAGCACTCGGCAGGCGGGCTTGCGGGCATCCGGGCGCTCTACTACGACGGGCATTCCGTGGGGCTCACGGAGTCCATGATCCAGAAGGCCGAGATCACCACCCGCGACATCGACCGGGGCGCCTTCCCCCACTTCTTCCTCAAGGAGATCACCGAGTCGGCCCAGTCGGTCCGCAAGACCCTGCGCGGCAAGTACCGCATCGGGCAGAAGAAGGACGGGAAAAAGAAGGTTCACTTCAACCTCGGGCCCGACATCCTGCCGGAGGCCTTCGTAAAGAATCTCAAGACGAAGAAGATCCGCCGGATCTTCGTCATCGGCCAGGGAACGGCTGCTGTGGCCGGCCAGGCCATCGCCGACGGCCTCAGCATGTACCTGACGGGCGCGCCCGTCAACATCCAGGGGAAGAAGGCCTCCGAAATGAGCGGCTTTTTCATCTGCGAAAACCTCTCGGACACGCTCGTCATCGCCGTGACCCAGTCGGGCACCACGACGGACACGAACCGCGCCGTGGCCATGGCGGGTGAGCGGGGCGCCACGATCCTCTCCATCGTGAACCGCCGCCAGTCCGACATCACGACGAAATCCCATGGGGTCTTCTACACAAGCGACGGCCGCGACATCGAGATGTCCGTGGCCTCCACGAAGGCCTTCTACTCGCAGATCGTGGCGGGTTACGTGCTGGCGCTGGCCTTCGCGCAGATCCTCAGGACCCGTGCCGACGAGTTCATCGCCGCCGAGCTTGCGACCCTCGAGAAGGCGCCGGACCTCATGCAGCAGGTCCTGGAGAAAAAGGACGAGATCCGCCGCTCCGCCGAGCGTCTTGCCCGGCAGAAAAAATACTGGGCCATCGTGGGAAGCGGACCCAACAAGGCCGCGGCCGACGAGATCCGCATCAAGCTCTCCGAGCTCTGCTACAAAACCATCTCGTCGGACTTCATCGAGGACAAGAAGCACATCGATCTCTCCTCGGAGCCCCTCATCCTCGTCTGCGCCGCAGGCAATCCCGAGACGGTCGCGGGAGATGTCGTCAAAGACACGGCCATCTTCAAGGCCCACAAGGCCTCCGTCGTCGTCTTCGCCGAGGAGGGCGAGACCCGCTTCGACCGGATCGCCGACTCGGTGATTACCCTCCCGAAAGCGCCCATGCCGCTTCCGGTCATCCTGAACACCCTGGCCGGACACCTCTGGGGCTACTATGCCGCCTCTGCTATCGACGACGACGCCGCCTTTTTCCGCGAGTTCCGCAACGAGATGAGCCTCGCCGTCGTCGAGCAGGACCACAAGAACTACACCCTCTACCAGCGGATGCTCGATCGCAACCTGCACCGGATTCTCAAAGATTTCGGGGAGCAGTTCACCGAGCGCAAGAACCGCGGCGTCTTCACCCTGATGAACGCCCGCACGATGACGGACATCTCGCTTCTGACGAAGTACGTGGCCGGCAAGCTCCCCCTGGAGGACTTCTGGGGGGACTTCGGCGAGGAGGGCTCGAATGCCTCGCCCATCGACCTGCTGAACGTCGCCTTCGGGCATGCCATCGACGAGATGTCGCGCCCCATCGATGCCATCCGCCACCAGGCCAAGACGGTCACCGTCGGCACGAGCCGCAAGGAGGAGATGCCCCGCGGCGTTCTCTTCGACCTTTTTGCCAGCCTCAAGTGCTCCGCCAAGAACCTGAAGGCCGACAACATGCTGGCCCTCGACCGGATTCAGAAGGCCATCGCCGGCGTGCGCGGTTACACCCTCTACGAGATCGGCGACCTCGACGTGGAGGGGCACCCCACGGACGGCACGACGATCTCCATTGTGAACCGCGGCGGTGTCTCCGTCGGGTTGGTTTCCCGCGCGGAGACGTCGAAGGCCCTCATGGGCACGAAGCGCACAATCGCCCGGACGGGCAATCTCTACGTGGGGCTCGGAAGGGTGGACGGAAGACCCCTGGTCATCGTCCCGCTTTTGAAGGGCGGTGAAGGGGTGAGTGGGCTTCTTCTCGTCCACGTGGACTTCAACCCCGCCCTGACGGCGGCCGACAAGGTGGAGATCCTGGGCGATCGATACCGCGACATCCTGAATCTCGTGAACGAGTACAACCTGCCCTGGGACGACGCCTACCTCGGGGAGATGCCCATCGAGATTCTGCTTGGCGAATCCGTTGAGTTCATCGCCACCAAGATCCGTAAAACCCTGGACCCCAAGAAGGAGGGATCCCCTGTATGATCGCCATTCTGGACTTCGGCTCCCAGTACAACCAGCTCATTGCCCGTCGCGTCCGGGAGTGCCGCGTGTACTGCGAGATTCTCGATCACAATGTATCCCCCGCCGCGCTCAAGGCCCGAAACGTGAAGGGCATCATCCTCTCGGGGGGCCCTGCCAGCATCTTCGACAAGGGGGTCCCGAAGTGCGATGCAGGGATCTTCGAGCTGGGCGTTCCCGTCCTCGGGATCTGCTACGGCGCGCAGCTCATGGCCTACACGCTGGGCGGGAAGGTCACCGCCTCGCCGCTTCGCGAATACGGGCCGGCGGAGCTCCAGCTCAACGACCGGGGAAAACACTCCCTGCTGTTTGCGGGTCTGGAGGGCCGGCAGCGGATCTGGATGAGCCACGGCGACCGGGTGACGAAGCTCCCCAAAGGCTTTTCGATCGCCGGCACCACGGTGAACTGCCCCGTTGCCGTCATGGAAAACCCCGGGCGCAAGCTCTTCGGCGTGCAGTTCCACCCGGAGGTGCACCACACGGTCAACGGCATCGCCATCATCCAGAACTTCCTCTTCCGGGTCTGCGGCTGCAGCCCCACCTGGACCATGGGCTCCTTCATCGAGGAGAACGTCCAGCGGATCCGCGAGCAGGTGGGAAACGAACGCGTGATCTGCGGGCTCTCGGGCGGTGTCGACTCGTCGGTCCTCGCCGTTCTCCTCCACAAGGCCATCGGGAAAAAACTCACGTCCATCTTCGTGGACAACGGTCTTTTGCGGGAAAACGAAGTGGAAGAGGTCGTTTCCACCTTCCGCGATCAGTACCACCTGAACTTCCGGCTCGCGCGGGCCAGCGAGCGGTTCCTGAAAAAACTTGAGGGCGTCACCGACCCCGAGCGCAAGCGAAAGATCATCGGCCGCGAGTTCATCGCCGTTTTCGACGAGGAAGCGAAAAAGCTGGGCAAGGTCAAATTCCTCGCGCAGGGAACGCTCTACCCCGACGTCATCGAGAGCACCTCCTCCTTCGGGGGCCCCTCCGTCGTCATCAAGAGCCACCACAACGTGGGGGGCCTTCCCGCAAAGCTCAAGATGTCGCTCGTGGAGCCGCTCAGGGTCCTATTCAAGGACGAGGTCAGGGAGTTGGGCCGAGAGCTGGGCCTGCCCGAGTCCCTCGTCGGGCGGCACCCCTTCCCGGGGCCGGGCCTTGCGGTGCGCATCCTGGGTCCCATCACGAAGGACAAGATCGCCGTCGTTCGGAAGGCCGATTCGATCCTCCGCGAGGAGATCTGGAAGGCAGGCCTCTTCAACCACGTCTGGCAGGAGCTGGCGGTGCTGCTTCCCGTCAAGACGGTGGGCGTCATGGGCGACGGGCGGACCTACGAGAACGTAATCGCCGTGCGGGCCGTCACGAGCACCGACGGCATGACGGCCGACTGGGTGCGGTTTCCCCACGAAGTCCTCGAGAAGATCTCGAGCCGCATCGTCAACGAGGTCAAGGGTGTCAACCGCGTCGTCTACGACATCAGCACCAAGCCGCCCAGCACGATAGAGTGGGAGTAAAAAGAAGTGACTGAGTGCATGAGTGTTTAAGTGTCTGAGTGAAGAAGAGGATAAAGGGACCAGGGACTAGGGTGTAGGGACAAGGAAGAAGTTCTGTCGGATTCAGAATGTACCAATACCCAATTCCCAGTTCCCAATTTTCAATTACCGCCGCCGAAGGCGGAATAACGGAACAGACGGGATAGACTGAATAGACCAGATAGACCTGAAAGGTGGTTGCATGAGAACGAAATTCATCTTCATCACCGGCGGTGTTTTGTCGTCCCTGGGCAAGGGGCTCGCGGCGGCCTCCATCGGCTGCCTTCTCGAGGCGCGAGGCCTCACCGTGACGAACATGAAGCTGGATCCCTACATCAACGTCGATCCCGGCACGATGAACCCTTTCCAGCACGGAGAGGTCTTCGTCACCGACGACGGCGCCGAGACGGATCTGGATCTGGGCCACTACGAGCGCTTCACCAGCTCGAAGCTGGGCAAACTCAACAACCTCACGACGGGCCAGGTCTATTTCTCCG
>CAZUBX010000087.1:0-12528 GCA_964619035.1 uncultured Syntrophaceae bacterium
ATCGACGAGATCGACAAGGCCGACACGGACTTCCAGGACGACATGCTCGACGTGCTGGACCAGATGTCCTTCGACATCATCGAGATCGACAAGACCGTGAAGGCCATAAACCGCCCCGTCGTCGTCATCACCTCGAACGCCAAGAAGGATCTCTCGGATCCCTTCCTGGGGCGCTGCAACTTTCACCACATCGCCTTCCCGGAGCCGGAGACGATGCGCAAGATCGTGGGGGTGCACTTCCCGCAGCTCAGCGACGAGATGGCCACGGCCTGCCTGCAGTCCTTTTATGGGCTCCGCGATATCGGGGGCATTGAGAAGAAGCCCGCCACGCGGGAGCTCATCAACTGGATCCGCGCCCTGAAGAGCGACCCCGACTTCAGGCCGGCCGTCCTGCAGCGCGGCGAAGTCCCCTACCTGGGGGTCCTCTACAAGAAAAGCGCCGATCTCGGCCTGGCCGCCAAGGCACTGCTCCGCCAGCGGAGGTGATTAAGGCGTTGATCACTGAAAAGACACATTGGGTTCTTCATCCCTGAACCCTTAACCCTTGACCCTGGACCCTGTCTTATGTTCGTCCAGTTTTTCTACACCCTGCGGGACCGCGGCGTCCCCGTGACGCCCACCTCCTTTCTGCGCCTCCAGAGGGCACTCTCCCTGGGGCTCGTCACGTCGCTTGACGATTTCTACACCGTCGCCCGGGCACTGCTGGTGAAAAGCGAGCGCTACTTCGATCTCTACGACCAGGTCTTCCTCCACCACTTCCGGGGTGTTGAGCTGAAGGACCCCGAGACGCACGAGTTAACCGATATCGCAAAGGCGCTCCTGCAGGAGTGGCTGAAAGACCCGGCAGGGGTGGCCGCCGCTTTCGGCATCGACGAGAAGAAGCTCAGCAAGATGACTCCCGAGGAGCTCATCCAGTACTTCCTGGATCGGCTGAAGGAGCAGACGGAGGCCCACCATGGGGGGAACCGCTGGATCGGCACCCGGGGCACCTCCCCCGTGGGGCACTCGGGTACCCACCCCGAGGGGATGCGCGTGGGCGGCGTCTCGCGAAACAAGTCAGCCATCAAGGTGGCCATGGACCGCCGCTGGCGGGATTACTCCCAGGACGGGCCCCTCACCCAGGCCCAGATGGGCGAGGCCCTCAAGAGGCTTCGCCGGATGGTCCCTGCCGGCCCCAAGGACCTCGTCAACGTGGACAAGACGATCCGCGAGACCCTGCGTAACGCAGGCGAGATCGAGATCGTCTTCGACCGCCGGCTCACGGACCGCCTCAAGGTCATCCTCATGATCGACAACGGCGGCTGGTCCATGGAGCCCTACGTCGAGCTCGTCCAGACCCTTTTCAGCTATGCCCGCTCGCAGTTCAAGGACCTTCGGACCTATTACTTCCACAACTCGCTCTACGACGTCGTCTGGCAGGATGCCCAGCGCTTCTACCGCCCCGAGCGCCTCGACGAGCTTTCCCTGCGCGACCCCGAGACGAGGCTCATATTCCTGGGAGATGCGAGCATGTCACCCTACGAGCTCATGTACGCCGGGGGGGCCATCGACTACACACAGCGCAGCACCCGCCCCAGCATCGAACGGCTCAAGTTCCTGGCGGGCCTCTTCCGCCATGCCGTCTGGCTCAACCCCTCACCGCTGTGGGAGTGGGATCGCGTGCGCACCATCGGGATGATCCGCCAGGTCTTCCCCATGTACGAGCTGACGCTGGACGGGTTGGAGGGGGCAGTACGCCGCCTCGTGGCTAAAAACTAGCGAAAAAGGGACGAGGGGGTAGGGACCAGGAAGAAGTGTCTGAGTGACTAAGTGCCTGAGTGTCTGAGTGAAGAGAAGAAGGGATTCAGGACTCGGGCTTCAGGATTCCGGATTTCTAATACCCAATATCCCAATACCCAATTCCACAATCGGCCAGTCAACTGATCATCAGAAAGGCATTGTGTTTCATGTCCGTGTCGGCGGGGGGGACTTCCTCGTATTCGGCCCGGAATTCCTCCCAGATGTTGGATAGCTCCTCCCGCAGGGTGGCCCGAAGATCGTCGGGCAGCACTGACGCAAACCCGAGCATGTCCTCGATGAAAACTTCCCGATAGCGGGTTATCCGGTAAGGGGGTGCCGTCTCGCCCTCACGAAGGATCGCGAAAAAGGCCCGGGCCTCTCCAGGCTCGATCGCCGCAAATCCGGGCTCGAGCCCGAGTCGCCGGCGGGCCCAGAACGTGAACAGGAGGTGGAAACAGGTCAGATCCTCCCGCCCGGAATCCTCGGGGGCAAGAGGCCTTTCTTTTGTCAGGGCATCCATCAGCCCGTCCAGGGCGATCAGTCCCATGAGGGCCTTGCTTGCCCGGGTGAGGTCGTCGGCACCGGCGAAATCCCGGTAGAGCTCCCCTTTCTGCAATCCGGTGTACAGCAGGGGCTTCTTCAGCAGGATGCCCGATAACAGCGAACCCCGTTCATCGCCCCAGAAACCGTCTGCAAACCCGTTCCTGCGGAACCAGGCCATTCTGATCCAGGTCTCGGCCACTCGTTTTGCGCGGAGAACCAGCCCGAATCCGGCCCGGAAAATCGATGTCAGGGTGTTGCTCTCCAGCAGAGTGCCCGCACGGCCGGGGTCCCTTCCCGTCATTTCTTCCAGTGCGATGTTGAGATAACCGGCGGCCTTCCGGGTCGTTTGGACCAGGCCGGTCAACTCCATGCGGGCGAGTCCCTCGACCGACGCGAGCTGGTTTGCAAGCCCTGCGAATTCCAGGCGCATCCGGTCCTGAATGAGGGGGTCTTTCACGGCCCTCAGCGCCTCCTGCAGGAAGCTTCCCTGCGGCCCCTCGTGAAGTGGCAGAAAGGGGATCAGGGCCCGGGCTTCTTCATCGGCCATGATGTCGACGATTGCCGCAGGCTTTCCTGCGAGGTTCATCTGTTCGAGCGAAAGGGGCGAATAGATGGAGATGGCCTCGTCAAAGGGAAGAAACCCGTACTCGGCCAGGCGTACGTTTCTCATCCGGGACATTCCGTCTTCCAGCTCCGAGGGGATCACGCCGGCAAGACTGGACATCAGGGAATGAAAAGCAGGCATACTGGCCGCGGCGATGGCGCCCGTGAGCTCCCGGAGAAAAGGCTCGAACTCCGCGTCAACGGCCCTCAAATACAGGACTCCCTCGTGGGTGAAGAACCCCTCGGGGATCTCGACCTCGTTGTCGTCCTCCTCCCGGGCCATCACCTCGAGGCTCTTCTGTAGGATATAAAAGGCCAGGGCGCTTCCCTCTTCCAGCAGCCAGGCAATCGTTTTGCGACTGTCGGCCTCGAAGAGCCGCCTCAGCCAGGACAGGGACTCGGCGGTGTTGATCTCGTAGCGGTCCCAGATCTCCATGTCGAGGATATATTGCCACTGCTCCGGGGTGGCAAGCTCCAGCAGCGCCAGAGAGTCGTCGCTTCCGATCTTCTTGATGAGCCAGAAAAAATCCCCGGCGGGAAATTCCTCGACCACCTTGCGGGGATTCTTATCGTGGAGGATGCGCTCCAGGATCTCCCCGCCGCTGAGGCTGTCGAACTCCCGCAGCAGATCCTTGCCGCGCATGGCGGGGATCTCGACCCGGTTGTCCGTTGAAAGGGGCTTCGATGGGTGATTCATGGTACGTCCCGCTGCTCCTCCCGGTTGTCCTGGTGTTTTTTGAGAGAAAAGCCCCCGGGGAAGGGTGAACTCCCCCGGGGGCCGGAACGCTTCTATGCGGTGGGATGGTGCCGGTGCTTCCTACTCCTGCTCTTCCTCTTCTTTCTCGACCTTCTTGCCCACCATGGTCCGCGTGGTGATGAGGAGTGCGGCCACCGATGCGGCGTTCTGGAGGGCGAGCCTGGCCACCTTGGCCGGGTCGATGATGCCGGCCTTGATCATGTCCACGTACTCTCCGCTGTCGGCGTCGAAACCGAAGGCGCCCTTCTTCTCGCGGACCTTCTCTGCGATCACCGAGCCCTCGAAGCCGGCATTCTTTGCGATCTGTTTCAGGGGCTCCTCGATGGCTTTGCGGATGATCTCGATCCCGTACCGGGCATCCCCCTCGAGCTTTGCCTTCGACAGTGCTCCTGCGCAGCGCATCAGGGCCACGCCTCCGCCGGGCACTATGCCCTCCTGGACGGCCGCGCGGGTGGCGTTGAGAGCGTCGTCGACGCGGGCCTTCTTTTCCTTCATCTCGATCTCCGTGGCGGCGCCGACCTTGATGATCGCAACGCCGCTGGTGATCTTGGCCAGGCGCTCCATCGCCTTCTCGCGATCGTAGTCCTGCTCGATGATCTCGATTTCCTTTTTGAGCTGCTTGACCCGTTCGTCGATGTCCGCTTTTTTGCCCGCGCCGTCGATGAAGGTCGTGTTGTCCTTGTCGATGACGATCCGACGGGCCCGGCCGAGATCCTGGATGGTGGCCGACTCCAGCTTGACCCCCATTTCCTCGGAGATGACCTTGCCCCCCATGACGACGGCGATGTCCTGCAGGGCACCCTTGCGCCGGTCGCCGAAGTAAGGGGCCTTGATGGCGGCGCACTTGAGCACGCCGCGCACCTTGTTGACTACGAGCGTTGTCAGGGCTTCGCCTTCCACATCCTCGGCAACGATCATGAAAGGCTTGCCGGCCTTCGACGCCTGCTCGAGCAGAGGCAGAATTTCCTGCATGTTGTTGATTTTCTTGTCGGTAATCAGGATAAAGGCGTCTTCCAGGACGGCCTCCATCTTCTCCACGTTCGTGATGAAGTAAGGGGAGATGAACCCCCTGTCGAATGTCATCCCCTCGACATAATCGAGGACCGTGTCGAGGGTCTTGTTTTCCTCGACGGTGATGATGCCCTCCTTGCCGACCTTGTCCATGGCATCGGAGATGATCTTTCCGATCTCCGGGTCGTTGTTGGCCGAAATCGTGCCGACCTGGGTGATTTCCTGCTTGTCCTTTACCGGCTTGGCGATCTTCTTGAGCTCTTCGGCAACCAGCTCGACGCCCCTGTCGATCCCCTTCTTGAGTTCCATGGGGTTCATGCCCGCCGCCACCAGCTTTGCCCCTTCTCGGTAGATGGCCTGGGCAAGGATCGTCGCCGTCGTCGTGCCGTCGCCGGCCTGATCCGAGGTCTTGGAGGCGACTTCCCGAACCATCATGGCGCCCATGTTCTCGAAGATGTCGTCCATTTCGATTTCCTTGGCCACCGTGACGCCGTCCTTGGTGATCGCGGGGGATCCCCACTTGCGCTCGAGAACGACATTGCGCCCCCGGGGCCCCAGGGTCACCTTGACGGCATCGGCCAGGGTGTTGACCCCCTTGGCTATTTTTTCGCGCGCAGGGGCGTCGTACAGGATTTCCTTTGCTGGCATGATCGAGACCTCCTCCGGTTACTTCGATATATTGTGGAAAGATGTTTCTTTTTTTTCAAAGGCTGGAAAAACGTCCGCCTTCCGCGGCCATTCTATAATAAGGACGCTTGCCCCGTTGTCAAGCCTGCGACGGTGCGAAACCTACCTTTTCCTCCATCGCTCGACCCGGTCGAAGGCTTCCTCGACGGCTTTCAGGAGCATGTCGAACTGCACGGGCTTCACGAAGAAGTCGTCGAAGCCGGCCTCCCGGCACTCCTCGACCTCGAAGAGGCCGGCCCACCCCGTGATGGCAAAGAGAATGGAGAGGGGCTTTTCCCTGCGGATCTGCCGGCCCAGTTCCAGCCCGTTCGTTCCGAAGAGCCTCAGGTCCAGAAAGATCATGTCGATCTCCTCATCCCGGAGGATCTCGAGGGCGTTCTCGGCGCCCTCCGCCGTCAGGACCTGGTACCCCGAGGCGCTGAAGAAATCCTTGAATAACTCCCTGACGCTCAACTCGTCGTCCACGATGAGGAGTTTCTTTTCCATGGATGTCTTTCCTTGTCGGGTGGGGCTGGTGTGCCCCAGTCTTCCAAACGCTACCTTTTATTACATCCGCGCCCGAAATCCCAGCAAAATTTTACGCCAGTCCTTCGATCTCGCGGATCTTCTCCTGCAGTCGCTTCGGCGAAACGGGGTAGGGGGTCTTCAGTCCCTGGGCAAAGAGCGACACCCGGTACTCCTCCACCATCCACCGGTACTCGTCGATGGTCCGGAGCCTCTGCTCCGGCGCGGACGGGGCGATGCCTTTCCGGAACTCCTCCAGCTTATCCTCGTAGGGGCGGATCTCGGCGAGGCGGCCCCGGTCCTTGTCGATGTGCACGGCGCCCCTCTCGGCACGGACCTGGAGCGCCTTGAGGTAACGGATCACCTGGGGGAGGCGCTCCCGGTCGTAGATTTCAAGAAAAGACAGGGGCAGGAGTCGCTGAAGCTCGGTGCGCATCTCTTCGAGGAAGTTGAGAACCGTGCGGTTCGTGAGGTTTGCCGCTTCGATGCCCGCCAGGGCCTGGCGCGTCTCGTGATGAGCGCGAAGAACGGATTCCACTTCCCCGAGAAGCTCCTGGGGCGCCTTGAGGAGAGTCGGCCCGAGCATGCGGGTGTACTCTTCGAAATCCTGCCGGGTCCGGATGTCCTTTTCCAGGAGGCGGCGGACAAGACCCTGGAAGAGGGCCTCCTCCAGCACCTTCGTGCCGCCGAAATAGGCGGACCAGACCTTCATCTCTCCCCGCAGGGCAAGGTAACGGCGGGCGAGTTCCAGATCTTTCCGGAAATGAAGGGCCAGGAGCGTCCTTACGCCGGTCCGGTGAGCGGTGTCGGCCTCCCTGCGGTTTCTCATGAGCCGAAGGTCGACGGCCTCGCCGGCGGGGACGAGAGCCGGGCAGGCGACTCCCTCGAGGACGTTTTTCGCGTCCAGTCGGATTTCCTCGGGGATCTCCTCGGGGAGATCGGGAAACTCCCAGCGGACGATCCCTGTCCTCTCCCAGGCTGCCCTGGCCTGGCTGAAGGCCCGGGATTCCTCCTCTTCGAGACGGTCCTTTCTCAGGGATTCGAGGTCGCGGGTCGAGCGGAGTTCTTTGCCCTTCGGGTCCACGACGGCGTAGCGGAGCTTGAGGTGCTCGGGTAGCCCCCCCAGGTCCCAGGCCGCAAGGGGGACGTCCAGCCAGAACTTGCGCTTCAGGCACTCCGAGAGGGCCGCGGGCAGCGACCCCTCGCCGCGCTTCATCTCCCGCAGGAGCGTTTCCACCGACTGCGGCAAGGGAATGAGGTGCCTGCGGATGTCGCGGGGCAGCGCCTTGACCAGCGCCGTGACCCGTTCCTGCAAGAGCCCCGGGACGGCCCACTCGACGGCCTCGGGCCGCAGGCGCGTGAGCGCGCTTGCCGGAAGCTTCAGGGTAATCCCGTCGTCGGTTTCTCCTGGGTTAAACCGGTAAGAAAGCGGTAGCGCAAGCCTGCCCGCGGAAACGGTGTCCGGGTAAAGGGAAAGCTCCGCCGGGTCCGGGGCCTGACGGAGAACGTCCTCCTCGGTCATTCTCAGAAACGAATCGCTCCCCCGGTCTCTGACCATTCTCTGGAGGGTCCGGACGTCGTAGACGTCCTGGAGCCGCTCCTCGTAGAAGCCGGCCAGGACATCGTCCGTGGTCAAAAACGTCCGCCTGCGGAGCCTGTTCTCCATATCCCGGATGCGTTCGATGAGGTCGCGGTTGTGGGCGAGAAAGGGCAGGGGCCTCTCCATCTCTGCCGGCACGAGGGCCTCGCGGATGAAGATTTCGGTAGCCTGCTGCGGATCGATGCGGCCGTAGGAGGCACGCCTTTCCTCGACGATCACGAGCCCGTAGAGGCTCACCCGCTCGAGGGCCGTCACCTCGCCCCGTTTTCGGTCCCAGCGGGGATTGAGGTAAATCGAGCGGCAGAGGCTTCCGCCCAGGGCCTCGAGCCACTCCCTGTCGATGTTGGCGGCCGTGCGGGCAAAGAGCTGTGTCGTCTCCACGAGCTCCGCTGCCACGATCCAGTCGCCGCCGCGGTTGTAGAGACCCGAGCCGGGGAAGACCACAACCTGGCGGCCGCCCGTGGCGCCGTAGGTGTTTTTCTCCTTCTTCACGGCGATGTTCGAAAGGTAGCCGCTCAGCACCGAGCGGTGAATCCGGCCATACCAGGCCTGGGGATCGCCCCCCTGTTTCTTTGCGGGGTGCTTTTCCCCGGGCAGAGGGGCCTCCTCCTCGACGATTTCCCGGAGCTGGCCATGGACGTCCCGCCACTCCTTCATCCGGCGAAAGGAAAGGAAGTGGTCGCGGCAGTATTTTCTGAGGCGGCCCGGGGATTTTGCGCCGGGGCTGTTTTCGTGGAAGCGCTCCCAGATATTGATCAGGGTGAGAAAATCCGAGGAAGGGTTGACGAAGAGAGCCTGGGCCCCGTCGGCTTCCTTCGCCTTCCCGGCAGGCCGCTCCCGCGGGTCCTGGGTGCTGAGCGCCGCCGCGATGACGAGGATCTCCCCCAGGCAACCTTCCGTTTCGGCCTCGAGGATCATACGGGAAATCCGGGGGTCGAGGGGCAGGCGGGCCATCCGGCGGCCCCGGGCCGTGAGGCGGTAGCGCCCGGCCCCATCCTCCCCGTTTTCCAGATCAATGGCGCCGAGTTCCTCGAGGATGTCGTAACCCCCGCGGATGTTCTTGGGCGCCGGCGGATCGACGAAGGGGAAGGCGGCGGGGTTGTCGATCCGCAGGGCGAGCATCCTCAGGATGACCTCGGCCAGGTTGGAGCGCAGGATCTCGGGGGCCGTGTAGGGCGCCCGGTTCTCGTAGTCCTCCCTTGAATAGAGGCGGATGCACACTCCGTGCTCCACGCGCCCGCAACGGCCCGCCCGCTGGTCGGCGCTGCTTCGGGAAACGGGACGGACGGGCAGGCTCGAGGTCCTCGTCCTGGGGTTGTAGTAGGAGATCCGGGCAAGCCCCGTGTCGATGACGAAGCGGATGCCGGGGATCGTGATGGAGGTCTCGGCGACGTTGGTGGCCACGACGATCTTGCGCTCCCGCATCGGGAAAAAGACACGCCGCTGGTCCTGCGAGGAAAGCCGCGCGTACATGGGCAGGGTCTTCACCCCCCGGTACTCCCGCCCCTCGAGCAGATCGCAGGCCTCGCGGATGTCCTGCTCCGTGGGCATGAAGACGAGGATGTCGCCGCCCTCGCCCGCGTCGATGATCCCGTCGACGGCCCTCACGGCGGCCTCGACATGGGTAATCTCCTCGCGCTCCTCCAGGGCCTCGTCCAGGGGTTCGTAGCGGATGTCCACGGGGTACATGCGGCCCGAGACCTCGAGGATGGGGGCCCCCCCGAAGGCGGCGGAGAACTTCTCCGTGTCGATCGTGGCGGAGGTGATGACGACCTTGAGGTCCCTGCGCTTTCGCAGGAGATTTTTCAGGATTCCCAGGACGAAATCGATGTTGAGGCTGCGCTCGTGGGCCTCGTCGATGATGATCGTGTCGTAGGCGTTGAGAAAGGGGTCGGCCTGGGCCTCCATGAGGAGGATGCCATCCGTCATGATCTTGATGAAGACATCGGCAGAGGTGCGGTCCTCGAAGCGGATCTTGTAGCCCACCGTCCGGCCGGGCTCCTCGCCCATCTCCTCGGCGATGCGCTGGCTCACCGTGACGGCGGCGATCCTCCGGGGCTGGGTGCAGCCGATCCTTCCGTCGACACCGCGGCCCGCTTCGAGGCACATCTTGGGGATCTGCGTCGTCTTTCCCGAACCCGTTTCCCCCGTGATGATGACGACGGGGTTTTTGCGGATCGCATCGACGATGTCGGCCCGCCTCGCCGCAATCGGCAGGGCTGCGGGGATGCTGATGCGTGGCAGAGCGTTTCTGCGCCTCTCCTTCTTCGCGGTGGCGACGGCGAGCTTCTTTTCCAGCCGTGCGATCCCCTGGGCGAGCTCCTCGGGCTTCCTCATCCCCTGCAGCTTTCCCATCTCGCGCAGCAGACCGACCCGGTCGGCCCGCATGGCGGTGTGGAACTTTGCCCGGAGGCGCTTTAATAGTTCCGCTGACGATGGCAAACGTTTCATCCCCGTTAATGCGTTGAAGCCCTCATATCGGGAAAGGGGTTCGCTGTCAAGGAAGGCAAGGGGTTGCCATCATGCGCACCCTTCTGGTAAACTGTTGTCAAGTTATCCGACAATCCGAACAGAATTGGATTCCGGCCATGGCCCATCAGCACCTCAAGAACGCATACCAGCGCCTTACGGAGCGCATCAACCTGTTCCCGCAGGGCGCCCCGCCCTCGGAGCTCCTCTACGGGATTCTCAAGATGCTCTTCTCGGAAAAGGAAGCGGGGCTCGTCTCTCAGTTGCCGATCCGTCCTTTCGATGCCCGCAAGGCCGCCGCGGTCTGGAACGTGGGGGAAAGTGAGGCCGCAGGCATTCTGGACGGGCTTGCCGACCGGGGCATCCTCCTGGACATCGAAGAGAACGGCAACCGCGTCTATATCATGCCGCCGCCGATGGCGGGATTCTTCGAGTTTTCGATGATGCGCCTGCGTGCCGATCTCGACCAGAAGGCCCTGAGCGAGCTCTACTACCAGTACATCAACGTGGAGGAGGATTTCATCAAGGCCCTCTTCGTGGCTGGCGACACCCAGATGGGCCGCGCCCTCGTCCATGAGCCGGCCCTTGCGCCAGACAGCGGAATCCACGTCCTGGACTACGAGCGGGCAAGCCACATCATCCAAACGGCCTCTCACATCGGGATCGCCATGTGCTACTGCCGCCACAAGATGGCTCATGTGGGGCGCGCCTGCGAGGCCCCCATGGATATCTGCATGACCTTCAACAGGGCTGCGGACTCGCTCATCCGCCACGGGATCGTGCGCCCCGTGACGGTTTCCGAGTGCATGGGCCTGTTGGAGCGGGCCTACGAGAACAACCTCGTGCAGTTCGGCGAAAACGTGCAGAGGCAGGTGAGCTTCATCTGCAACTGCTGCGGCTGCTGCTGCGAGGCCATGATCGCCGCCCGGAAGTTTGCGCACCTGCACCCCGTCCACACGACGAATTTCCTGCCTGCCGTCGACGAGGGGAACTGCACGGGGTGCGGCCAATGCGTGAGCGTCTGCCCCATCGGGGCCGTTTCCATGATCTCCGCCGCGGACCCGCGCAAGCGCACGAAGAAGAAGGCCCGCGTCGATGAGGATGCCTGCCTGGGGTGCGGCGTCTGCGTCCGGAACTGCAAGGCGGGCGCCATGACCCTGACAAGCCGCCCCGAAAGGGTGATCACGCCACTCGACTCTGCGCGCCGGCTTCTTCTCATGGCCGTCGAGCGTGACAAGCTTCAGAACCTCATATTTGACACCCAGGCCCTCCGGAGCCACCGGGCCATGGCATCCATCCTGGGGGCCATTTTGAAGCTGCCCCCGATGAAGCGGGCTCTCGCATCCAGCCGGTTGCGGTCCCGTTACCTCAACCGCCTCATCGCCCGCTACGATGAGTTCCATCTTGCGGAACGTTCCGGGACGTGAGATATAACAACCGCTCTGTGCGCAAACGGCGACGCTCGAAAGGGGGAACGGAAAAACATGAAGAAATCATCTTTCTGCAGCGTCATCGGCCTGTTTTTGCTGTTTGCCCTTTTGGGCTGTGCCGGCACCCTGCAGGAGGGGGCCGTAAAACCCCAGGAGCCCTTGCCGCAACCGGCAACGGTCGCACCCTCTCTGCCACCCGTCCCCGATGAGTCGGAGATGATCCGGGCCGAGGCGAAGGAGATGCTGCTCGGCAAATGGAAGCGTCAGGCCCTGGGAGACGACACGATCGAGTTTCTTGGTGACGACACGGTAATCTTCTACAGCGCTGTCGAGCGGGTCGCCTATCCCGGCAGCTACCGTATCCTCCACAAGGACCAGATCGAGATCACCATGAAAAAAGGCGGCACCCTGACATGGGGGTATGCCGTTACAAAGGGGGATCTGACCCTCACCACCCCGACAGGGGTGGACATGAAGTACAAACGCTATCGGGGGAAATAAAACCCCACGCCACAAGGCATCCCCCGCTTCTCCTTCTCGAGGCGGCACAATCGTCCCCCCCGTCAACGGATTACCGATCCATGATCATGGCGTGGTCCGTTCATCCGACCCCCTTTCTCAATGCATTCGTCCTTAAGGTTCGCGCGGGAAATCCGATATATGAATGGAAGCTAACCGTTCTTCCTGGCGGCCTGGAAGAGGTGAGCAACCTTATGTACGTCGAAGAGGAGTTTCTCGAATGAGAAAAACCATATACTGGTTTTCCTGGCTGATGCTCATGGCGGTTCTTCTATTTTCCGTTACCCATACAGCCCTCTCGCAATGATTTTCCTGAAAGGAAGGATTGAACAGATATCGCTCTGAAAACGGGAGAAAGGGCCGTCCCGATCTCCCGTTTTTTTGTCGGCCGAGCCCATGGTTCGGGTTCGCATGAAATCCACCCCCCTTCGCGGTCTAAGTAATAGTTATTTCGAGATATATGGCCGGTCTTTTTTTCCTCGACAGGCCCCTCGAAATGCGATAATCTCCCATCATTCATGATATGAAACAAACACGAAAGGGGGTCTGTCATATCAGGATGTAAAGCCTTATATGTGAGTTAAGCTAGCGTTGTTTACATTTTCGGGGTAATCAGACGAGGTCGT
>CAZUBX010000088.1:0-11923 GCA_964619035.1 uncultured Syntrophaceae bacterium
ACAAGGACCTCCAGGACATCATCGCCATCCTCGGCATGGACGAGCTCTCCGAAGAAGACAAACTGACGGTCGGTCGCGCCCGCAAGATCCAGCGCTTCCTGTCCCAGCCCTTCTTCGTCGCGGCCCAGTTCACGGGCACCGAAGGCAAGTTCGTGACCGTGAAAGACACGGTGCGCGGGTTCAAGGAAATCCTCGATGGAAAACACGATGAGCTGCCCGAGCAGGCCTTCTACATGGTGGGCGGTATCGAGGAAGCCGTTGAAAAGGCCAGGAGGCTGGCCGAATAACCGGGCCGGAGGAGATTCGAATGGCAGAGGAACTCTTGCTGGAAATCGTAACCCCGGAGAAGCTGGCCTTCAGCGGCTCGATCGATGAAGTGACCTGTCCCGGGAGCGAAGGGGAATTCGGCGTCCTGAGGGGCCATGCGTCGTTGCTTTCGGCCATCAAGTTCGGGGAGTTGAGCTACCTGAAGGACGGAAAGCGGACAAGCTACGCCGTCAACACGGGCTATGCCGAGGTGACGGGAAGCAAGGTGACGATCCTCGTCGAAACGGCCGAGCGGGCCGATCAGATCGACGTGGAGCGCGCCAAGCGGGCCAAGGAAGTCTCCGAGCAGAAGATGGCGAAGTTCGCCAAGGAGGACCCGGAGTTCGAGAAGGCCAAGATCGCCCTCGAACGGGCCGAGCTCCGGATCAAGATCGCCGGTTAGCATTAAACAGCAAACATAAAACAGTTGAATAACAGGCCGGGGAATTGACGCCCCGGCTTGTTTTTTATAGGATATCTTGTCCAGGGTACTCACTGAAAGGGAGAAATCACATGCAGAAAAGGGTTTCGCTCGTCCTGTCCACCCTGCTGATCCTGATGCTGACCGTGCCGGTTTCGGCAGCGGAAGATCCCAAGGCCGGCGGGCCCGGGGATCTTCTCGTCGTCTCCGGCGTCATCAGCGATGCCCAGAAGAAACCCATCAAGGACGTCGAACTGAGCTTTTACGTCGGCGGAAAGAAGATTGAACCGGCCGCGGAGATTGTCACAGGCAAGAACGGCGCCTACGAGGTCGAAATCCACCTGCCGGCGGGGTCTCTTTCCGGGGCCGTAGTGGAGGTCGAGGCGGAAAAGGCATCCTTCCGGAACTCGGGACGTCTCGCCCTGGGCAGTATCGTGAAGGAAAAGGACGACGGGCAGGGTTCCGCCGTCTACCTTGCGCACATGAGCGTCCAGATGGCCCGGGCCGTCACTTCGGGCTTCTGGGTGGCCACGCTGGTGCTGCTGGCCGTCTACGGCCTCATTGCCTTCGAGCTGATGCACCGGACGCTGGCGGCCTTCCTGGGGGCGTCCCTGGTGCTGGCGGTGACCTACACGGCGGGGACCTTCTTCCCGGAGTACAGGATCATCAGCTTCGAAGACGCCATGCACGCCATCGACATGAACGTCATCTTCCTGCTCATGGCCATGATGATCATCGTGGGGGTCATGAAAAAGACCGGCGTCTTCCAGTGGCTAGCCTACAAGTCCTATGAAATCGCGAAGGGAAACGTCTTTATCCTGGCGGCAATCCTCATGACCGTGACAGCCGTCGTTTCGGCCTTCCTGGACAACGTGACGACGATGCTCCTCATGATTCCTGTTACGATCGAGATTGCGCTCACCCTGCGGGTCAACCCCGTGGCCTTCCTCCTTCCCGAGGCCTTCGCCTCCAACGTGGGCGGGACGGCGACCCTCATCGGGGATCCCCCGAACATCATGATCGGCTCCTATGCCAAGCTCACCTTCGTGGATTTCGTAAATAACCTCACGGTCATCTGCATCATCTGCCTCGTCGCCACGGTGATCTACTTCGTATGGTGGTACCGGAAAGACTATGCCGGTGCCAAGGTGGAGGACTACCGGGGCATGGTGGCGAAACTGCGCGAGGAGTACACGATCACCAACAAGAAACTCCTGATCCAGTGCCTCGCCGTGCTCGCCGTGACGATCTTTCTCTTCATCATTCACGGCCCCCTGAAGATGGAGCCCAGCATCGCGGCCCTCGTCGGCTCGGCGATCCTCATGGTGATCAGCCGGGAGAACATCGTCGAGATGCTCGAGAAGGAGATCGAGTGGCCCACGCTCATCTTCTTCATGATGCTCTTCATCGTCGTGGCCGCCGCCGAGCACACGGGCCTCATCCAGATGATCGCGGACTGGGTGCGGGATATCTCGCGGGGCAATCTCGTCGTGGCGATTATCATGATCCTCTGGGTCTCGGCCCTCGCCTCGGCCATCATCGACAACATCCCCTTCACGGCGACGATGCTGCCCATCGTGGCCTATCTCACCCAGGTCATCCCGGGGGCCGATAGCGGCGTATTGTGGTGGGCCCTGTCGCTGGGGGCCTGCCTGGGCGGCAACGGCACCATGATCGGTGCGAGCGCCAACGTGGTCACCGTGGGCATGTCCGAGAAGGCCGGCTACCCCATATCCTTCATGACCTATCTCAAGGCGGCCTTCATCCCCATGATCATTACGGTGATCCTGTGCATGGGGTGGCTGCTGTTTGTGGAGATATAGGCTACAGGCTACAGCCATGGAGCTGCTGCATATGATTTATGCCGAGTTTTCATGTACAATGAAGACAAACTGGGGGTAAGTAATGGCCTATAAGAAAATCGTCTGCGGGGTGACGGCGTCGGCCCATTCGCAGAAGGCTGCCCTGGAGGCGGCCCGGCTGGCGAAGCAGCACGGGGCGGAGCTTGTCTATGTCTATGCCGTGGATCTCTCCTTCCTCAAAGGGGGGAAATTGGGGAGTCTGTCACAGGATGTGATCGCGCAGTCCATCGAGAAGCTCGGCAGGCAGATTGTGGACCTGGCCGAACAGATTGCGGCCTCGGAGGGCGTGAAGACGGAGAAGATTGTCCGGAGGGGGACTGTCCTGGAGGTGCTCGGGCAGGTCATGAGCGAGCAGAAGGCGGATCTGCTTGTCCTCGGGCACGAGGAGCGAACCTTCTTTGAAAAGCATCTCTTCGAGGGATCCGTCGAAGATCATATTCAGGAGCTGAAGGCCCGGACCGGGGCCGAGGTCACCGTCATCCGTTAGAACGGTCAGCAGCTAATCGATTTTCTCGATGGCGATGTCCACGATTTCGACTTCCCGCACGCCTCCCGGTGTTTTGACGCTGACCGCGTCGCCGACATTCTTGCCGATGAGGGCCTTGCCGATGGGGGACGTGACGGAAATGCGATTGTTCGATACGTCGGATTCGTAAGGGCCGACGAGCTGATAGCGGGTCGTATCGCCCGTGCTGGTATCGGCGATGGAAACGGTCGTGCCGAAGACGACCCGGTCGCCGGTGAGGCCGTTCAATTCCACAATCTGCGAAGTGGCGAGGCTGTTCTCGACTTCCTGCATGCGCCCGTGGAGAAAGGACTGACGCTCCTTGGCGCACTGGAACTCGGCGTTTTCCGAGATATCGCCATGCCCCCGCGCCTCCTCGATGGCTTTGATGTTCTCGGGGATCAATACCCTCTTGAGCTGATCCAGTTCCTTCTTCAGCTTCTCGAACCCCGCTTTCGTGATGGGCATTTTCTCCATCGAAACTCCTCCCGGGCGATTCCTCGGGCAAAAAAATAAATATCCGCCAGTGCCTTGGGGCAATAACGGATATTTGCCTTCCTTCTACACACAAATGACTGAGCTGTCAAGAGATTTTGGGGCAGCTTATCCCCTGTTTCCCTTCTTGCGTCGCGAGCCCCCCCATGCTAAGAGTGACACAAGGGGCCGCCTGAGGTGGCTCCGTTCTTATTGCCATGCTCGATAAATTTAAAAGAGAAATCAATTACCTTCGGGTTTCCATCACCGACCGCTGCAATCTCCGCTGCGTCTACTGCATGCCGAAGGAGGGCCTGTCGCTGATCGGACACGAGGATATCCTGAGCTATGAGGAGATGCTTCGCATCATCCGCATCGCCAGAAAGCTCGGGATCGTGAAGGTTCGGGTCACGGGCGGCGAGCCGCTCGTCAGAAGGGGCGTCACCGAGTTTCTGGCCGCTCTCGGAAAAATAGGCCTCGAAGACATCAGCCTCACCACGAACGGCATCCTGCTGGAATCCCTTGCCGATCCGATCCGCAAAGCCGGCGTCGGCCGGATCAACGTGAGCCTCGATTCGCTCGATCCGGAGAAATACACCCGGCTCACTCGGGGCGGGGACCTCGCCGCCGTTCTGAGGGGACTGGAGCAGGCCGATCGGGCCGGTTTTTCCCCGATCAAGATCAACGTCGTCACCGTGAAGGACTTCAATGACGACGAGGCAATCCAATTCGCCCGACTCACCCTGGAAAAACCCTATGAAATCCGCTTCATCGAGCTCATGCCGATCGGCGGCAAGAACGACAACGCCGACAAGTACGTCTCCAACGATGAGCTGATGGAGCGCATCGCAGGAGTGGGCAGGCTTCTGCCCGTCGAGGACGGCAAGCAGGGGAAGAGCCTCGACGGGCCGGCCCGGCGTTTCCGGCTCGAGGGCGCCCGGGGGGTTATCGGCTTCATCAGCCCCATCAGCCACAATTTCTGCCACGCCTGCAACCGGCTGCGGCTCACGGCGGACGGCGGTCTTCGCGCCTGCCTGATGGTCGACGGGGAAATAGACCTCAAGACGCCTCTGAGGAAAGGGTGCAAAGACGAGGAGCTCGAACAGCTCATCCGCCAGGCCATCATGGGCAAACCCCGGGGCCAGCACACCGATGGCTCCGGCGAGGATTGCAGCCGCAGGAAATGTGCGCGGGAGATGTCGACGATTGGCGGGTGAGCGCGCGGAGCGCTCAGTGATTAGTGACCAGTGGCCAGTGACCAGTGAAAGAAAATCCCCCTGTTTCCCCCAATGAGCTGCTACGCAGCAGTAACTGGTGATTAGTTGACTGGTTTGATAAGGGAATAAGGGAACGCTCGGGCAGGTTGTCTGTTCTTCCCCAGTCAACCAATTATCCAGTCAACCAATTCCTGCAGCGAAGCTGCCTCGGGGGACGAAAGGGGGATTTGCCGTTTGAGCTTGTTTGAGAGGCTGCCGTGATCAAGGAAGCGATGCTGTACGAAAAGCTCGATGGGGGTGGCGTACGCTGTGCCCTCTGCAGTCATCGCTGCAAGATTGCCTCTTCAAAGCGGGGCGTCTGCGGGGTGAGGGAAAACCGGGAAGGGACGCTCTACACGCTGGTCTACGGGCCCGTCATTGCCGCAAGCGTCGACCCCATCGAGAAGAAACCCATCTATCACGTCTATCCCGGCTCTGAATCCTACTCGATTGCCGCGGTGGGCTGCAACTTCAGCTGCACCTTCTGCCAGAACCACGAGATCTCCCAGATGCCGCGGGAGAGCGGGCGGATCGCCGGCCGCGAGATGACGCCCCGCGAGGTCGTCAAGGGGGCCATCGACAGCTCGTCAAAATCGATCTCCTACACCTACACGGAGCCCACGATCTTTTTCGAGTTTGCTCAGGACACCGGGCGGATTGCACGCGGGGAAGGCCTGAAGAACATCTTCGTCACGAACGGGTTTATGACGGAAGAGGCCCTGGATGCGGCTTCCGCTTGGCTGGACGCGGCGAATGTGGATCTCAAATCCTTCCGCGATGATTTCTACAAGCGTCACTGCGGGGCGCGCCTCGAGCCCGTCCTGCAGACCCTGAGGGCGATGAAAAAGCGGGGGATCTGGGTCGAGGTAACGACGCTCGTCATTCCGACCCTGAATGACGACGAGGGCGAGCTGAGGGAGATCGCCGCATTTATCCGCTCACTCGGCGAGGATGTCCCATGGCATGTCAGCCGCTTCTTCCCGCGATACAGCATGCAGGGCCTTCCCCCGACGCCGGCAAAGACCATTGACCGGGCCCTGGAGATCGGCCGCAAGGCCGGCCTCCAGCATGTTTACAGCGGAAACGTCCCGGGAAGCGAAAGCGACAACACCTATTGCTCCTCCTGCAGGAATTTACTCATCGGTCGGCAGGGATATGCCATCCGTGGGTACAATCTGACCGGGTCGAAATGCAATCGCTGCGGCACTGACGTGGCAGGAATATTCAGTGATCGGTGACCGGTGGCCAGTGGCGCTGCTTCGCAGCGAAAGAAGACTCAGCGGCCTTTGGCCGCGTAGGATCGTTTCACCATCTCCATGATTTCGGGCGATGCTTTTTCCGGGGAGCCGGAGTCGAAGGGCGGGGCCGGATCGTATTCGATGCCGAGCTGAATCGCCTGGGCGGCTTTGTCCCCTGCCATCCACTGGACAAGTCGCAGGGCCATGTCGATCCCTGCCGAGACACCTGCCGCCGTCACGATCTTTCCTTCGCGAACCACCCGCTCATTGAGCGCCTCCGCACCGAATTCGGCCAGCCTTTCCCTGTAGTTCCAGTGGGTCGTTGCCTTCAACCCTCTCAGAAGGCCGGCAGCCCCTAAAACAAGCGTTCCCGTGCAGACAGCCGTCGTAAAGAGCGATGTCTCGTGAGCCGTCCGGATCCACTGGATGACGGAGGGGTCCTTCATGACTTTGTCGACGCCTGAACCACCCGGCACGAGGATGATTTGCGGACGGGCTGCGTCATCGAGATGATGATCCGCCATCAGGGAGAGCCCCCCTTTGGCCTTCTTGAGGCCCGGCGTGGACGCAACCCAGGTCACCGTTGCTCCCGGAATCCTCGACAGCACTTCATAGGGGCCCACCGCATCGAGAACGGTGATGTCGTCGAACAACAGAATCGCAATCTGCATGATTTTCCTTTCTTCCCTATACCCGATACCCTCTCCCGGAGGGCAGTGTCATGCCTTTCAGGCGATAACCTTCCCCTCCGAGAGAACGCACCTCTCCGTCACGGGACCATCCGGTGCCTCGATTTCGAAACGATAGTCTTTGATCAGTCCCGCCGCGTGAAGCTTTCTGCAGGCGTCTTCCAAAATGCTTTTTGCATCTTCGGCCTGCTTTGCGTTCAGGTCAACATGAATGACAGCCTTCATAGGAATCCTTTTCTCTTGCACTGGACACTAGCCACGGATCACTGGCCACTGTCTTTCCAGTCCATATCCTCTTCGCTGTATTGAACTTCGAGGACGCGCCGGGCGTGCCCCGCCCATTGTTCCGGCACGAGGATCCGCACCTCGCCCAGCCCGTCTACGGTAATGGCATAGATTTCCCCGATCGGCTCATACTGCAGCCGTACCGGTATTCCCTCCGCTTCGAGCCTTCCCTCGATGATGCGGGCCTTGATGACCCCTGATGTGGTGCTGATGACCTGCCAGTTTTCCTCTTCCATCGCTCAGCCCTCCACCGAGATTTTCAGGTAGATGTCGCCGGATCGATCGCCTTGCTTTCTGCCAAGCCCCGCCAGCCGGATTCTTGTCCCGCTTTCCGTCCCAGGGGGAATCGTGACCATGAAGGTCCGCCGGGCCGCATCACCGGGGACGCTGATCATCTTCCGGGTGCCGTTTCGGGCTTCCTTGGGGGTGATCACGACCGTCCCGTGGAGATCCAGGTCGTCGTTTGCCGCCAGGGGCTGGATTCGCTGGAGCCGAGGGGTGGAGCTGCGCGTGAAGGTCTCGCTGAGCTTCTCGTCGATACGGCTGCCGGGAAGATGCGAGAACAGCTTGACGGCGATCATCCCGAACACAAACCCCCCGATGTGAGCCCACCAGGCGATGCCGCCTCCGCCCTCGGGTCCCGACAGGGTTGCGTAAAAGAACTGGAACAAAAACCAGATTCCCAGAAATATGACAGCGCGGATCTCGATGAAATAGGGGATGAAGAAGATGGGAATCAGCGTAATGATGCGGGCCCCCGGGAAGAGGATGAGATAGGCCCCCATGACACCTGCTATGGCTCCGCTGGCGCCGATCGTCGGCATCGTTGATGTCCAGTTGGCCCAGAGGTGGGCAAACCCCGAGGCCCAGCCGCACAGGAGGTAGAACAGCAGAAACCGGATCGGGCCCATGCGGTCTTCCACGTTGTCGCCGAAGATGTGGAGGAACCACATGTTTCCGAGGATGTGCAGGAACCCGCCGTGAAGGAACATGAAGGAGAACAGGGCGAAGACCTGTTCCCCGGAGGTAAAGTGCGCTGCCACCTCCGGCACGGAGTAGCGCGCAGGGACGAGGCCGTACAGGTAGATAAAGCGCTCGATATCCTCCCCTTGCATCATTTGATACCAAAACACGAGGATGTTCACGCCGATGATGCCCCGGGTGACGACGGGATAGCTTTTGGACTGGATCTGGTCGCGGATCGGAATCATGGATTACAACTATGGCTTATGGCTCAGGGCTTATGGCTTAGGGTGAAAAAACAATCGATTTCCGTTCGAAGGCTTCAGCCTTAAGCCCTATGCCCAAAGCCTTACGCCAGTCTTTATCTCACAAATCCAGACATGCGACAAATGCTTTTCCAATATCCGATAAGATGATCCGGGCAAAAAGAAAGGGCGGGCCTTTCGGCCCGCCCCCTTAACCGTCTCAGCGGTTATGAGCTCATCAATTACTTCACAAAGGGTGCCGGAATCGGGTAGATCTTGCGACCGAAGGCCGTGTTGACGACCACGGCGCCGGCGACGTACACGCCGATCCAGCCGGAGACCATGAGCAGCCAGCCGACGATCGGCTTGCCGACTGCGGGATCCATCTTGCCCAGATCCAGACCGACGATGCACCACAGCACGATGTCGATCAGGATGACGAGCAGGAAGAGGAGCTTATTGGACTTCAGGTAAGCAGGGGTCACGGCGGTGAGGAAGCCGGCCCCGGCCATCCAGGTCCATCCCTCGACGACGACATGGGGAGTCATGCCAAACTTGATCATGAGGAACTTGGACAGAACGCTCAGCGACGCGCCGAACATGAAGAAAGCCGAGAAGAACAGAAAGACGTTGCCGCCGGTGAGGTTATGGTCTTTTAATTCCATAACGGCCACGGTGTACTGAACAACGCCGCCACCAACAAGCCATGCAAACAGGATGGGCAGGCCTTCCAGCTTTACCCAGCCAAGAAATACTGCGCCGAAACCGAAGCACGCTACTGCGAGGGCTCCCAGTCCCGCGGGACCGGGTGATGCAAAGGTGTGTTCCTGTGCCATGAAATAATCCTCCTTTTTGCCATTATGAAAATGAAATGTGTGAAAAAGAATAAATTAAAAAAATCACACCTTACCAAGTATTCCCTCCGTCACCTCCTTTCCTTCAGATTTTTCAGGCCCCACCTCTCATTGCGGGCCGTTGACTGAGCGTTGCTTTAGGCGCTCTGGTAATAAAAAATCCCCCTTGAATCTGGTAAGATGATCTAAAATTCTGGCACACGGTTTTAAAGAACTTTTTCCATACATCCCTAGCAAACAAGAAACAGGATTGTCAAGCGGAAAAACAGGAGGTGTCCATAATGGCAGCACGGCATGCAGTGAAGGAGAGATACCGGAAAGGGGGATGGCGCTTACTGTGCCCGGTAGGCAAAAAAGATGATGAACAGGCCCAGGAGCCAAACGAGGTAGGCCAGGATCCGGTGTCTCTCTTTGGAGTCGATCTTCGAAAACATCGTGATGAAATTTTCTTTTTCTTCCCGGGCGGGCGGAGGCTGGGGTTGTGTCTTTTGGGCCGTCTTTTTTGACATAAACTTCATTCCCTGTGTCGTGCTTGGCTGCGATGCCTCTTCATAATGGAATCGGCCCTGACTGTCAAGACAAAGACGGGCCGCCTGCGGCCGGATAAAAAAGCCCGGGCCGAAGCCCGGGCTCTTTTGCAAAGGGTTGAACGAATGGATTACTTTGCGTTCTGGTAGGGATCCCAATCGAATCCCGAGGCCTCGCCGTGCAGCGGAAGCTTGTAGTTTCTTCTCTCGTCGTAGGAGGGGTACCTTCTCGACTTGCCCTCCACTGCCATCATGTTGACACCGAACTTCGGGGCGAGCAGGCCGTTTTCCTTGGCTTCCTTCGTCAGCCACTCCCTGTCGTCGGGGTGGGCGATGGAGATGAGCGCCGTTGCCCTCTCGTAGCCGTTGAGGCCGCGAAGGTTGACGATGCCGTACTCGGTGCAAACGTAATTGCTGAGCTGAGCGGGGACATCCACCGAGGAGCCTTCGGGCAGGAAGGGCACGATGCGGGAGGTCCCGTGTTTGCTCCGGGACGTCATGGAGGCAACGCCCCTGCCGCCCTTGCTCTGGGCGCAGAAGGACACGAAGTGGAAGTATCCGCCCGAGCTCGAGATCGGTCGTTTCTCATAGAACCCTGAGCACTGCTGTCCCAGGAGATCCACGGCGACGCAGTTGTCGATGGCGATCATGTTGTCAAGCCGGGTCAGGTTGTGCAGGTTGTTGGTGTAGCTGATGTCGTAGACGGCCAGGTTCGAGTTGCGGTGGATCGTGTCATAGTACCACTTCACATCCACGGGGAAGGCGAAGGTGTAGACGCTCTTGCCGCGGTCGGCGGGAAGGCTCTTGTACTTGTTGGTGACCTGGCCCGATTCGATCAGCTTGATGAGACCGGCATTGAGCATCTCCGTGTGAATGCCGAGATCCTTGAATCCGGCGTTGGCCATGGCGCCGACGCAGGCGGAGGGGAGCGAGCCGATGCCGAGCTGAACGATATCCCTGTCCCTCATGATGGTCATGACGTGATTGGCGATGGCCTCCTCTTCGGGTTTCGCCTTGATGGCCTTTTCGTTGATCTGGGGCCATTTGTACTTCTCGCAGTCCACCTCGACCCAGTAGTCGATGTCGTCGATGTTGATCGTGTTGAAGCGGCCGCCCTCTGCCCAGGGATAGTCGGCGCGAACCTCGATGACCGACTTCTTGGCGCACTGGGAGAAGATATTGGCGTTGTTCGTGCCGTAGGAGAAGTTGGCGAACCCGTGCTCGTCCCAGGGGCTCGCTGCGTTGATCCACCAGTCTAGGCCGCGGTTTGCCTTCACGGCGTTCACGAACCGATAGTGGCAGAACCACATGCCCATGGCCCATCCCCAATGTGCCCAGCTGGTGACGCCATTGGTGTCGCGGGCCTTGCGGTTCCAGGGGAAGAAGAAGTACTCGTGGAAGCAGTGGTATTCCTGCTTGGGGTCTGCAGCCTGGAATTCAGGGTGGGGGAAGAAGTTCGCGTAGTTCCAGATTTCGATGTCCTTGAGCTGGCCGGGCCCCGGGCCGATGCGCTTCGCGAGCTCCTTCATGCATTCCGTGGAGTCGCCTCCAACGGAACCGGGCTGAATCCACTCGCCGGACTTCACCATGTCGAGGATCTGTTGCGGGGTTCTTTTCTTGTCGCGGATTTTCTGCTGTACGGGTGTCGTCATTCTGCTCCCTCCTTGAGAATGATAAGTCTTTTACCTACTTGCGAGTCCTATTGTTGTCTTAATAAGCCGGTAGGAAAAAAGATACGACCCTGATTTGGTTTGCCTCCCCCCTTTCCTGTAGTTGATTTTTTTTGACAGACCACAGCAATTCTAACAGATTTTACTAATTGCTCTTAATATGTTGCCCCTTGTTTTGTCAAGGAAAATAAGCCTCCGCAGCTGCACGGAAACGATTACCGAAGCAAACATTTTCTTCGAAAATTGCCGATGACGAGCCCGGAAAGATGGTTTCTGGAACGGAAATTGAATACAACATGTAGTGGTCAAGGGGCGAAAGGCTACATTTAGTAGTAGTTTTTAGCCCTTTACAACGTTCGGGTGCTTTGATAAAGTGACAAAAATCTGGATGAAGTGTCATCAGACCGACGGAAGCATGGGGATGGAATGAAACTCAAGCGGCTCGAGATCATCGGATTCAAGTCCTTCCGGGACAGAACCGTCATCGATTTCTCTACAGGCATCAGCGGCATCGTGGGGCCCAACGGGTGCGGAAAGAGCAACATCGTGGACGCCATCCGCTGGGTCATGGGAGAGCAGCGGGTGTCGCTGCTGCGAGGGAAGAAGATGGATGACGTCATCTTCAACG
>CAZUBX010000089.1:0-11752 GCA_964619035.1 uncultured Syntrophaceae bacterium
GGGGTTGCCCGCCTTCATCATGGTCGCGATCATCCTGATCGGGATCATGACCGGCATCTTCACGCCGACGGAGGCTTCCGTCGCAGCGGTCCTGTACGCCCTGCTGGTCGGCCTGATCGACCGGAGGATGACATGGAAGGGGTTCTATGATTCGATGTTGAATGCGGCCGTCTCTTCGGCCGTGGTGATGATCGTCATTTCGACGGCCGGCCTTCTGACCTGGCTCCTGGCATACTCCATGATCCCGCAGCAGCTGACGGTCTCCCTGGCCGGGGTCATCGACTCGCCGACGACACTGCTGGTCGTCCTCGGGGTGGTCTTCCTGCTGGTCGGCTGCGTGCTGGATGTCTCTCCGGCGGTCCTGCTTTTCGGGCCGGTCCTGCTGCCCCTGGTGACCGCCGTCGGGGTGGATCCCATCTTCTTCGGGGTCATGATGGTTTTCGCTCTGGCCATCGGCCTGATCACGCCGCCCGTCGGCACAACGATGATGCTGTCGGCCTATATTGCCGGGGTGACCATCCTGGATGTCGCCAGGGAGAGCATACCCTATATCATTTACATGATCGTGCTGCTTTATGTCCTGATCTTCTTCCAGGGACTCGTTTTGTGGGTTCCCAACTATCTCTTTCACTGAGCGCGGATCGCGTTTGAAAGGGTTGCGCTGCTTTCGTAATGGACGGTTTGAACCCTTTTGAGGAGGCATAGATGAAGGACGTAAAAGTCGAGCTGCCCTACGGAAAAGGCACGATCCATGCCGATGTGCCCGCAAAAAACCTGATCGGTGTCTATTCGCCGAAGGACGTCCGGCCTGTTGCCGATGTGAAAAAAGAAGTGATCCGGGCGCTCGCGAACCCCATCGGGTCCAAACCCCTGCGCGAGCTGGTGCGGGGTGCAGGCAAGGTGGTCATTGTCGCCGACGATAACACCCGCCTGACCCCCACGGACAGGATCATTCCCGTTCTGCTGGACGAGATGAACGCCGTCGGTGTGCGGGACTCGCAGATTACCGTCATCATCGCCCTGGGCACCCACCGGTTCATGACGCCAGAGGAAATCCTGCAAAAATTCGGCGCCGATGTCGTAAAGCGCGTGGCCGTCAGGAACCACGATTACAAGAATGAAACAGCATTGATCGATCTCGGCACCACGCCGAACGGCACTCATGTGACGATCAACCGGGAAGCCTGGGAGGCGGACTTCAAGATCGGCGTGGGAAGCATCGTGCCGCATCACATCCCCGGGTATGCGGGCGGCGCAAAAATAGTGCAGCCGGGCATCTGCGGGGAGCAGACAACGGCCGAGACGCACCTGTTGAGCGTCAGCGCCCCGCGCTCCTATCTGGGAGTCACGGAGAATCCCGTTCGCGCGGAGATTGACTCCATTGCCCGAAGAGTGGGCCTGAACACCATCCTGAACACGGTCTTGAATCGCTACGGTGAAGTCGTCGAGGCGTTCTTTGGAGATGTGGTGGATGCGTTTAACGAAGGGGTCAAGCTGTCCCAAAAAGTCTATTCGATCGAGATCCCCGAGGAAGCCGACATCGTTCTGTCCAGCTCCCACCCCTGCGACATCGAATTCTGGCAGGCGCACAAGACCCTCTATCCCTCCGACCTTGCCGTCAAGGCGGGAGGGATCATCATCGTCGCCACGCCGTGTCCGGAAGGTGTGGCCATGACCCACCAGGATATCCTGGAAGTCACGCATCACGACGCCTGCGGCCTTCGCGGGATGGTGTCCTGCGGGCAGCTGCAGGACGAAGTCGCGGCGGCTCTGGCCATCGCGTGGGCCCAGGTGAAAGAGCGCGAGTCCGTGTACATCGTCTCCGACGGCATCGGCCCGGACGATGCCAAAAAGCTGGGGTTTACCCATTTTGATACGATCCAGGATGCGCTCGTCGCAGCGTTGCGGGCAAAAGGGGACAATGCCCGCATCACCGTGCTCACCCATGCGCCGGACATGCTGCCCGTGATCGCACCCTAATCACCCTCTCTCTTGATGGGAGAGGGTAGGGGTGAGGGTGATGGTTCGTCGTTCGTCAGGCTCACGATGACTGCTCACCATGGCGAACAGAGCTGTCATCCTGAGCTTGTCGAAGGACCCCCTCACCTCAGTCCTCTCCCGCGAAGGGGAGAGGAGGAATAAGGTATTGGGTAGTCACGGGCGTGGCGATCTACATTTGAGATCTCTGTGTTGATTCTATAACGAGATTGCGTTGCGGAGTTCACCCTGCGCCTTCCGAAGGGCGCGCAATTACGTTTTTTCCAACGACTTTCATATACAAGGAGGGAATATGAAAAAGAGTATCATCGTCACAATCATGGCAATGGTGGTCTTGCTCGCCGTCGGGCAGGCCGGTGCTGCGGAATTCAAGGCAACCATGAAGATGGGCTCCACCCAGCCCAGCGACCACCCCTACATGGTGGGCGCACAGAAGTTTTCCGACCTGATCAAGCAGCGGACAAACGGCCGCATCGTCATCAACCTCTACCCGAGCTCGCAGCTGGGCAAGGGCGAACGGGAGATGGTGGAGAGCATGAAACAGGGCATCATCGAGCTGGTGGTGAGCTCCACAGGGCCGCTGGGCGGGTTCAGCCCCTCCATCAACATCCTCGACATCCCCTACCTCTTCCGTGATTACGCCCACGTGGACACCGTCCTGGACGGGCCAATCGGCCGGGCGCTCCTCAATGACATGGACAAGCACGGCATCGTCGGCATGGCCTTCTGGGAGAATGGCTTTCGCCACCTGACGAACTCCAAGGTCGCCGTGAAGACCGTCGAGCAGGGCAAGGGCCTCAAGATCCGGGTCATGGAGAACAAGGTGCACCTGCTTGCATGGAAAACGGCGGGTTTGAATCCCACGCCGATGGCCTGGGGTGAACTGTACCCGGCATTGCAGCAGGGCGTCATCGACGGCCAGGAAAACCCCGTTGCCGTTTTCTACAGCGCTAAATTCTGGGAAGTGCAGAAATATTTTTCAATGACCTACCACGTATACTCCCCGGCCCCGTTCATGATGAGCAAGAAGAAATTCCAGGCCATGCCGAAGGCGGACCAGGAACTTTTCATGAAGACCGCTCTGGAAGTTGCGGCGTTTCAGCGCAAACTGAACCGCGACGACGAAGAGAAGAAGCTGAAGGAAATGGAGGGCAAGGGCCTCACCGTGATCCGCGACGTCGACAAGGCGTCCTTTGCGAAGGCCATGGAGCCGGGCTATGCGGAGTGGGACAAGGACTTCGGGAAAGACAAGATCGCAGCGATCGTCAACACGAAAGCGCCCGCGGCAAAAGCCCCCGCGACAAAAGCAGCCCCGAAGAAAAAATAACGGGATGTTTCCCGCACTCTGCCCGCAGGGGGGACCCCGCTCCCCCCTGCAGGCACGTGTTGCCATCACGCCGGATCACCGCACAATGAACGACCTCGCGGCAACGTTCGACAAGCTCACGTCAGGCGTTGCGGGGGCATCAAAGAGATGTCATGCCCGTGAAGCTTGTCCTCGCGAAGGCGGGGAACGGGCATCCAGAAATCCGTCCTGGATTCCCTCTTTCGAGGGAATGACAAATTTGAAGCGAGCGTAGGGGAATGCACCCCCAGCAATTAAAATGGGAATCCTGACATGAAAGCTCTTCAAAGCGTCAATGAGTTGCTGCTTACCGTTGCAGGCTGGGGCACGATATTTTTCATGGGAGTGATCTCCATCGTCATTCCCTACGAAGTGTTTGGAAGATACGTCATCAAAAGCATGTCGATATGGTCCGGCGAGGTATCCACATATTCGCTCGCCTGGGCCACCATGCTTGGCGGTGCCGTGGGTCTCAAAAGAGGGTATCAGGTAAGCATGACGGCAGTGCTCGAGGCCGTTCCGCCTTCCATCAGCAAGGCTCTCAAGGGTGCCGGACTCCTCTTCATGCTGTTTTTTCTTGCAGCGATGACCTGGTACGGGGGACTGCAGACCCTCATTAATATTGAGCAGACATCGCCGGCCATGGGCATCAAGATGTGCTTCCCCTATGCATGCCTGCCGATCGGGTTCTTCATCATGTTCATGCTGACCATCGAGGAGTTGCTGGTTTTTCTGGGCCTATCGGTTCCGAAGGAGAGCACGGCATGATAGTCGTTTTCCTGATCGCTTTTGTCGTCCTCCTGTCATTCGGCATCCCCATCGCAATAGGCCTGGGCGGGTCTGCCATGGTCTATCTTTTATTCAACCCGGATATCGAGCTCACCATCCTGCCGCAGACGATCTTCGGCGGAATGGCATCTTTTCCGCTTCTGGCGATACCGCTCTTCATGCTGGCGGGCAATCTGATGAACGAGGGGGGGTTGACACAGGATCTTGTCACGTTCGCCAAGCTGGTGATCGGGCATATCCGGGGCGGGCTGGGGCATGCCACGATCATCGCCTGTGCGATCTTTGCAGCCATTTCCGGGGCTGCCGTCGCAACGGCCGTAGCCATCGGCATGATCATGATCCCCGCCATGAAAGCGGAAGGGTTTGACGAAGACCTGGGTGCTGCGATAACGGCGACCGCTTCCTGCATGGGCCCCATCATTCCGCCGAGCATCCCCTTTATCATCTACGGGGTCATCGCAAATGTCTCGATCGGTGCGCTCTTTCTCGGCGGTGTGCTCCCCGGTATTCTGCTGGGCATCGGCCTGATGGTCTACATGGCCTACGAAGCCAGGAAGCGCAATTACCCGGTCCGTGAAAAAGCAGCGTACAAAGAGATGCTCATTGGCGGCTGGAAGGCGCTGCCCGCACTATTCATGCCCGTGATCATCATGGGCGGCATCCTCGGGGGGGCCTTTACCCCGACGGAAGCTGCAGGCGTGACCTGTGTTTACGCAGCACTCATCGGGGGGGTCGTATACAGGCGTCTGAAGCTGAAAAATATCCCCAAGGTTCTTCTGGCAGCCGGCCTGGAATCCGCCATGATCATGCTGCTGCTGGGTCTCTCCGAGCCTTTCGCATGGATCGTAGCGGCAGATCAGATTCCCCAGATGATGATCGATGCGATATCCAGTGTCAGCACCTCTCCCTATATTCTCCTCTTGCTGATCAATGTCGTACTCCTCATTATCGGCATTCCCATTGAAACGGCCCCGGCCCTCGTCATCGTGGCGCCGATCATCGCCCCCATGGCAGCCAAACTGGGAATCGACCCCGTCCACCTGGGGGTCGTTGTGTGTTTCAACCTGGTCCTCGGGCTGATTACCCCTCCCGTCGGGGGCGTTCTGTTTGCCATCTGCGGGATATCCGGGCTCTCTCTCGAAAAGTTGAGTGTGGCGATCTGGAAACCCTTCTGGATCGCGATAGCCGTCCTCTTGCTGATCACCTATGTCCCCCAGCTAAGCACCTTCCTGCCGCAGTTGCTGATGCCGAATATCCGGTAGCGCCCTTTTCTCTTTTCTCCCCCTTTGTAAAAAATGGGAAGAGGAAGATTTAATAGCTTTGTTGCTTGTCTTTTCTTGATTCCCGACGCCCGTTGCCGGAATCCCTTTTTTCTTACACTGCTGCGAAGCTGCCAATTACCCGATTCCCGGTCTTCGGGAAACGGAATAACTAATTGACATTACACGCTATTTAACGTAATAGCAGTTTTAGAGAAAAACGCGAGCATGTATATGGAGATTCCGGGCGACAAAATCAGTTCTTTTTGCAGGCACTGGAAAGTCAGAGAGCTTGCCCTCTTTGGCTCCGCATTGCGGACCGATTTCCGGCCTGACAGTGATGTCGACATCCTTGTGAGCTTTTTCGAGGATGCTGGATGGAGCCTGTTCGATCTCGTAAACATGGCCGATGAGTTGGGCAGCGTATTCGGGCGCCCGGTCGATCTTGTCGAGAAAGAAGCCCTTCGCAATCCCTTCCGGCGTGAAGCCATTCTATCCACCAGAAAGATCATCTATAAAGCCTGAGGAACGAGACAAGGCTTATCTCTGGGATATGCTCGACGCCGCGAAGGCGATCAGGAGTTTTACGGACGCCATATCCTATGAGCAGTATATCCGCGACCGAAAGGTCCAGATGGCTGTCGAAAGAGCCCTCGAAATTATTGGAGAAGCTGCGCGCAAAGTATCCGACAGGACGAAGGCCGGGCAGCCTGCCATTCCCTGGAAATCCATCATCGCACAGCGTAATGTCCTTGCCCATGAGTACGGTGAGATCAAGCAAGACAGGCCCTGGGCCGTGGTGAAAAATCACATCCCTGCATTGATCGATAACCTCGAAAAAATGATCCCGCCAACCAACGCATAATCCGGTTCCCGGCTCTCAGTTTCCTTTTTCCCAATTAACCAGTTACCCAATCACTCAATTGCTGTCCCATCGCCTTGCGGTCTTACATCCTGATGCCCGACTCTGGAGTGCCGCTGTTCCTAATCAACCAATTAACCAATAAACCAGTCACTGCCGCATTGCGGCCGGAAGGAACAGACCGTATAGACGGAATAGACTGAATGGACCGAGAGCCGCGCAGCAGACTGTCTTCCTAATGCAAAGCCCGTTGTCGATATCAACGTAGTAAGTCGATTATCTCTCGACATACTATGTTGATTTATGCTATATAAGGCCGACCCGGTGATCCAATGCGGGGGAGTTTGCCATGATCGAGGAACTGAGAAGACGCATTGAGGGCGAGGAGTTCGACTACCAGATCCTCCTCGACAGCTTGAAGGGCTACGAGCGGCCTCGTGACAAGATCACGAGCCTGATCCGCCAGGATGCGATCGTTCGCGTCAAGAAGGGCATCTATATATTCGGGCAAAAGTATGCCCGACGGCCGTTTTCCCGGGAAATCCTGGCAAACATGAGCTACGGGCCCTCTTGCGTATCGCTCGATTATGCTCTGCATTACCATGGTTTAATCCCGGAAGGGGTCGAAGCCGTCACGTCGGTCACCAGCGGCCGGGGACGGCGCTTTTCGACCCCCGTCGGACTTTTCATCTACCGCACGGTTTCCATGGGGGCGTATCCCGTGGGCATCGACCAGGTGCAGCTCGAGGGTGGCCGCTCCTTCCTGATGGCTGTGCCGGAGAAGGCCCTGGCCGACAAGATCCATGACGATCGGGGGACCGGCATCCGCAGTCAAAGCGAGATGCGGCGGTATCTGCTGGAGAGCTTGCGCATCGACGCAGAAAACCTTGGGAAGCTCAATGTCGACACCATCGTCATCCTTGCCGAGCGCTACCGATCCCGTAAGCTCCGCCTGTTGAGCGATGTTGTCAGCCGTTTCAGGGAAGAGGGGGAACGTCATGAATGAAGCGATTACCCGCATGCTGGCCCGATACGAGCGCCGCAGGGTAGAGGACAACGTGAGGGCGCTGCGTGAGATCCTGCAGGAAATCGCCCTGCTGGGTCTTTGGCGAAGCCGGTTTTTCGAGCGGGCAGCATTTTACGGGGGCACGGCGCTTCGGATCCTCTACGGGATGGACCGCTACTCGGAAGATCTGGATTTCTCGCTGCTGAAGCCCGCAGCGAACTTCGACCTCTCCCGCTACAGCGATGCGCTTCAGAAGGAGATCCGATCCTTCGGCTTCGAGGCCACCGTGACCAAGAGGGAGAAAAACACCCAAAGCCCCGTCCAATCTGCATTTCTGAAGGTGAACACCCTGCAGCATCTTTTGGTCATTGAAACCGCCGAGGAAATCGCCCGGGCGATCCCGCGCGGCCAGGTGTTGAAGATCAAAATCGAGATCGACACCGATCCCCCGCCGGGCTTCGACACCGAGACCCGGTTCCTGCTGCAGCCCATTCCCTTTTCGGTCAGGGCCTTTTCACTGCCCGACATGTTTGCCGGCAAGATGCATGCGGTGCTGTGCAGGGGATGGAAGAGCCGGGTGAAGGGCCGCGACTGGTACGACCTGGTCTGGTATGCCGCCAACCATCCGCAGCTCCATCTGGGACATCTGGAGCAGAGGATGATCCAGAGCGGGCATCTGAAAAAGACGGAACACCTGAACCCGGAGGCGTTTTCTGCAATTGCGGCAAAGGCCATCGAGCGACTCGATGTGAACCAGGCAAGGAGAGAGGTGGAGCCCTTCGTGAAAGACCCCGAGACGCTGAAAGTCTGGTCACGGGAATTTTTCCACGACGTCATCCGGCGGATCATATTTGTATAGACTCCGAAGCCTGAAGCCCTGTCCCCCCAATCAACGAGTTACTGCTGCGCAGTAGCTGGACGGGACAGACCGGATAGACCGAATAGACCAAGAACCGCGCATCAGCCCTTCCGCAGGCTCAATGTGCAAAAAACTCACCGGCGGGGAAGGTGCATCGTGTCCAGTACGGCCACTGCGACTTCCTCCATAGACATGCTGGTCACGTTGAAGAACGGGAGCTTCAAGGCTGTAAAAATGGCTTCGGCGCGGACGACTTCGGTCCGGCACTGCCCGAAGGAGGCATATCGGCTGCCCGGCCGACGGCGTGCGCGGATCTGCTCGAGGCGCTCCGGATTGATAGTCAGCCCGCAGAGCTTCTTGCGGTACGGCACCAGTACGGGTGGCGCTTCGCCGTGTATCGCCTCCAGGTTCTCTTCAGTTAGCGGATAATTGGCAGCGTGCACGCCGTAATGGAAGGCAAGATAAAGGCAAACCGGCGTTTTGCCAGTACGGGAAACGCCGAGCAGAATGACATCGGCCTCATCGTATTTCTTGGTCGAGATGCCGTCATCGCTTCCAAGGGCAAAGCTGATTGCTTCAATACGCGAATCGTATTCGTCGAAATCCTCCAGCCCGTGATAACGGCCGACGGCATGGGCGGAACGCTTGCCGAGGATCTTCTCCAGGGGCCCGAGAAATGCGTCAAAAAAGTCGATGAATTCACAATCGGAACCCATGATCAGCTTGCGCACCGCGTCGTCTACCAAGGTGCTGAAAACTACCGGAAGCCTCCCCGTTTCCCGGGAAACCTTGTTGATCTGCCTCACCGTCTTTTTTGCTTTCTCAAGGGTATTCACAAACGGCATCGTAATCCGATCGAAACGGATTTGGTCGAACTGGCTCAAGAGGCCCATACCCATGGTCTCCGCCGTAATGGCCGTGTTGCCGGAAATGAAGAAAATCGTCCGTTTTTCCAATTCTCTTGACATCGATTGAGCCTCGAGGCTCCCCACTCATTGAGTTGCGAGAGCCTTTCTCTTTTTTTAGCTATCGTTTCAACACCTCCACATTATACGCATCCCCCACCTTCCGCACAACAGATGTTGTTCCCGCAGTATTATCTGCATTTCTTCCACGGGTATCACTGCTTCCCGAACGCGATAATTTGACGGATTTTGAAAAGTGTGTAAGGTTATAATTCATAGTGATGGCCCACTCTGGTTACAACGGCAACCACGCTGCGAGAAGATGTTTTGGACAACAGGAAAAGGAGAGACGTGATGGGAGACAAGGGCGGCAAGAAAGATAAGGAAAAGAGTCAGAAACAGCACGACGAAAAACAGAAACAAAAGTCAAAAGATAAGTTTGAAAAGCAGCCAACAAGAAGGCCTTGATAGAAATCACGGTGTGGAGATCTGTACTATAGCTTTGCCCGTTTGAAGTGCAGGGAGGACGGAGATGAAGGTTATCGGCTTCAACGGCAGTCCACGGAAAGACGGCAATACCAACCTGTTGATGGGCTATCTCTTGCGGGAGATCGAGAAAGAGGGTATTGAAACGGAACTCGCTCAGCTCTCGACAAAGGCGATTCACGGCTGCATTGCCTGCTACAAGTGTTTCGAGAATCAGGACCAGCGGTGCGCCGTTAAGAACGATGCGGCGAACGAGTATATCGAAAAGATGACAACGGCGCAGGGTATCGTTTTGGGATCTCCCTCCTATTTTCAGGATGTAACCGCTGAGATGAAGGCCCTGATCGACCGGGCGGGCTTCGTCGGATTGGCCAATGGGAGGATGTACAAGAACAAAGTTGGGGCTTCCCTGTCCTGTTTTCGTCGCACCGGAGGGATGCATACCGTTGAGACCATGAACCATTTCTTTTTTAGCAACGAGCTGATCATCGCCGGTCGGGCAGTGAGCGTTGCCAGAGACATGGGAGATGTGGAAAAAGATGAGGAAGGCATCCAGATGGCAAAGACCCTGGGTCAAAAAATCGCTTGGATGATGAAGAAGCTCTACGGCTGAAACCGGTCGCTGAACCGGAGCCCCAGAACCTTGGCAGCCCGAAGCCCTGTCCCTCGCCCCTTCTTCCTCTTCACTCAGACACTTAGACACTCAATCGCTCAGTCACTTCTTTATCGCTGCTGCATCGCAGCCGCCTCGCAATACCCTGCAGGTACCGATCCACAGATAAAAGTCATTCAATGAACATTGAACAATCACGGCCGCCATGCCCTCTTATTCAATAATACTTGAATAGCAGACGATTTGGTGGTACGGTATTCAACAATTCTTGAACAAGGGGGCTGTGATGAACCGAAGCGGCAATTACGTGATGCAACCCACCGGTTACAGGGCGTTCATGCCAAAGCCGTTGCCGCCTCATCCCAGGCTGAAAATCGAGGGTGACCTGCAGAACCTTCTTTCAAAGGCAGACAGGGCACTGGCCCGCCTGGACGGCATGGCGGAGATCCTGCCCAACGTCGATCTTTTTATCGCCATGTTCGTGAAGAAGGAAGCACTGCTCAGCTCTCAGATCGAGGGGACCCAGGCGTCGCTCGAGGACCTGTTTGAGTTCGAAAGCGGAGAGAGACTTGACAATGTCAATGACGTGACGGATGTCGTTAACTATATCAAAGCGTTGAATCACGGGATCGAACGGCTGGCTGATCTGCCCATGAGTCTGAGGCTCATCAAGGAAATCCATGCATTGTTGTTGAAGGGAACCCGGGGAAGTGCGAGGCGGCCTGGCGAGTTCAAGAAAACCCAGAACTGGATCGGACCGCCCGCGGCGACCCTCAATGAAGCGACCTTCATCCCTCCGTCGCCTCACGAAGCGATGCAGGCCATGGGAGATCTCGAAAGGTACATGCACGATAAGGCCAAGCTGCCCCCGCTGATTGATTGTGCCCTGCTTCATTATCAGTTCGAGACGATACACCCCTTCCTGGACGGCAACGGCCGCATGGGCCGTCTATTGATTACCTTCTTCCTTTACTGGAAGGGCTGCCTGCACAAGCCGCTTCTCTATCTCAGCTATTATTTCAAGAGCAATCGCCAGGAGTATTACGACCGGCTGAACATGGTGAGAAATACCGGCAACTTCGAGCAATGGGTCGAATTCTTCCTGCGAGGGATCATCGAGACAAGCGGGGCTGCCATTGAGACAGCCAGAAAAATTCTCGAGCTGCAATCCACCCATCGCAAGCTTCTGTGGGAAAAGAAGATCTCCTCTCCGATCGCGGTGGGCATTCTGGAGAGGCTTTTTTATACGCCCGCCGTATCCATCAACGAAACAGCTAAACAGTTCGGCGTTTCCTATCAGGCCGCCTCGACGCTCGTGAACCAACTGGAAAAAGCGGGTATCCTCAAGGAAGTGACGGGAAGGAAGCGAGACAAGCGGTACGTATACGACGACTATCTGAAGATCCTCGCGGACGGGACGAAAATATAACTCGCATACTGCCGTGCAGCAGCCCTGCCTTGCGGCTTTTTCTTTGCTCACTGTCGGCTGTCTGCTGTAGGCTGTCGGCTCGTTTCTTCCCGAAGCCCGAAGCCCGTAGCCCACAAACCACCTAGCCAACGAATCACTGCTGAGTAGCAACCACACAAGACCAACCTTCACCCCCGGCGACCTAGCCCGGACACCCTGAAC
>CAZUBX010000090.1:0-11491 GCA_964619035.1 uncultured Syntrophaceae bacterium
ACAGGTAACAGCACCCCATTACCAGCAACTATTTTCCCGTCACCGGACACCTGTAACATGTCACGCGATGATAGCGTATGTTAAGATCAAAGTCGAAAGCAATCGGTCGGGGAATAGATCGTGCCATCTGTCGTGCTTTGCCTCCATGCCCACCTGCCGCTTCGATTGAAGAAGTACAGCTTCTTCGATATCGGGCATTCGCAGGATTATTTCGACGAGGATGAGAGCCGCCGGGTCCTCGAGCGCCGGGCGTTGGAGTGCTACCTGCCGGCCAACGCGGCCTTGCTCAAGCTCATCCGGCGCCACCGTGGCGGCTTCAGGGTTTCCTGCTCCGTCTCTGGCATGCTTCTTGAACAACTGGAAAATGGGCGAAAGCCTTTCCTGGAGAGCTTTCAGAGGCTTGCCGACACGGGCTGCGCAGAGTTTCTGAGCGGGCCCTGGCACCACTCCCTGGCTTCGCTCTTTTCCGAGGAGGAACTCCGGGGGCAGATCGTCCTTGGCAGGCGCAAGATCCGGGCGCTCTTCGGGCAGGTGCCGCGGGCCTTCCGGAACACGGAGCTCATCTACGGAAACGACGTGGCCCGCATTGCCGAGTCGATGGGCTTCCGGGTGATCCTTGCCGGCGGCGCCGGCAAGCTGCCCGACTGCGACGCAGAGGCCCTCCACCGGCCGGCGGGATGCAGGAAGCTCAAGGTTCTTTTCCGGCACGATCGGCTCTCCGATGAGCTTGCCTTGATCCTTTCGGGGGCAGAGGGGCAGGCCCTGGCCGCCGATGAATTCGTCCGGAGGCTGGCCGAGAGTTATCACGCCGATGAGATCATCAATCTTTTCATGGGCTACGAGACTTTCGGCGGGCACGACCCAGGCAAGACGGGTATTCCCGGTTTCCTGGAAACTCTCCCCGGGGTCTTGCTGAAGCGGCGCAACTGGCGGTTTTCGACGCCTTCCGGCGCGGCGGCGGAGCACGAGTCGGCAGCTGAAATCGACGTGCCCGGTCAGATCTTCCGGACCGGCTCCGAAAGGGACGGTTCGGCCTGCCTGGGAAATCACCTGCAGATCGATGCCGCCAGGACCCTCTACGGTCTCGAAGAGCGGGTCCGGGCGACGACGAACCGCAAGCACATCGGCGCCTGGCGCAACCTTCAGGCGTCGGACTATTTTTGCCACATGAGCACAGAGAACCTGGCGAGCGGGGCGGGTCAGGTCGCCTCCAATCCCTTTGCCTCCCCGTACGACGCCTACATCCACTATATGAACATTCTGAAAGACTTCTCCGGCCGAATCGCGGGGAAGACGGGAGTCCGTCCATGAGTGCTGATCGCAAAGATTATCTTTTCGAAGTGAGCTGGGAAGTCTGCAACCAGGTGGGCGAGGTCTACTCGGCCATCCGCAGCAAGATCCCCAGCGCGGCCCGCGCCTTCGGGGACCAATACATCCTGCTGGGGCCGGACCTGAAGAACAACCTCGAGTTCGAGGAGAGCGAGGAGGACTTCTGGACGGCCATCCGGGAAAACACGGCCATCAAGGACCTGCCCTGCCGCTTCGGCCGCTGGAAGGTCCCGGGCGAGCCGAGGGTCATCCTGGTGAACTTCACGAAGAAGTACAACAAGGATCAGCTCCTGTTCCAGCTCTGGGAGGATTACGGCATCGACTCCATCTCGGGCGGCTGGGACTACATCGAGCGGGTCATGTTCGGATACGCCTGCGGCGAGGTCATCGAGACGATCCACAACCTCAAGGTGAAGCCGAAGGGGCTCAACGCCGTCGCCCAGTTCCACGATGTGGTGAGCGGGGCGGGGCTTCTCTTCGTGAAGAAGATGGTCCCCGAGGTCGGGACGGTTCTCACGCTTCACTCGACCGTTCTGGGCCGGACCCTTGCCTCCTCGGGCATGGACATCTACTCCGAGATGGATCACCTCTCGCCCCAGCGCGAGGCCGGTGCCCACAACTGCACCGCTCAGTATTCCCTGGAGGCGGCCTGTGCCCGCGAGGCCGATTGCCTCACGACGGTGAGCGACATCACGGCCCTCGAGGCGAAGAATTTCCTCGGCCGCTCCCCCGAGGTGGTCACACCCAACGGCCTCGACGTGGCGAGCATACCCGACCTGTCCGAGTCGCGCGGCCCTGCGCCGAAAGCCCGCGAGCAGATCCTTGCCGCCGCCGCGAAGTTCCTGCGCCGGCCGCTGCCCGCCGACACGAAGATCCTGATGATCTCCGGCCGATACGAGTTCCACAACAAGGGCGTGGACGTTTTGCTGCAGGCCCTGGGTCGCATGGAGAAGGAAATGACGGGCCCCCGCAGCGTGCTTGCACTGCTCTGCCTCATCGGGGGCCACATGGACCTCATCCCGGTCCTGCAGGCCGGCGCCGCAAAGCCCGAAGGCGGCCCCGTGCCCATCGCGACGCACCGCCTGAGCTACGAGGCCTCGGACCCGATCCTGGAGACCTGCAGCCGCCAGGGGCTCAAGAACAGCCCCCAGAACCGCGTGAGCGTCATTTTCAATCCCGCCTACCTGAACGGTCACGACGGACTGTTCGACATGACCTACTGTGAGATTTTGTCGGGCTGTGACCTGGGGGTGTTCCCCTCCTACTACGAACCCTGGGGGTACTCGCCCCACGAGAGCGCCGCCTACACGGTGCCCACCGTCACGGTGGACCAGGCGGGTTTCGGATCCTGGGTGCTCGCCACAGCGGGCGAGAATCGGGCCATCACGGTCCTCAAGCGGCGCGGGAAGGACATGGCATCCATCGTCGAGGGCCTCTACAGCATTCTCAACGACTTCACGGGCCTTGCCGACGAGGAGATCCTGAATCAGCGGCGCGAAGCCCGGCGCATCGCCGTGAAGGCAAGCTGGGAGACCTTCTTCCCCGAATATCTGCGGGCCTTCGAGAAGGCGCTGGCCGGCGCCCTGTCGCGCGCCTCCAGGCTCGGCGAGACCCGCGGCGAGATGCGCCACGTTTTTTCCAGCACGGGCTCGAGCCAGCCTCACTTCCGGACCTTCACGGCCGTCGTGAACCTGCCGCAGAAGATCATCCGCCTCAGAGAGCTTGCCTACAATCTCTGGTGGTCCTGGAACCCCCAGGCCCTGGATCTCTTCTCGCTTCTCGACCCCAAGCTCTGGGAGGGAATGGGAAACAACCCCGTCCTCATGCTCGAGACGGTGAGCCCCGAGCGGCTCTCCGAGGCGGCCGAGACCGAGAGCTATACAAACCTCTACTCCCAGGTCCTGCAGCGCTTCGACGACTACATGGGGGAGCGGGGGCTCGCCAAGGCGGCGGCCGGTCTCAACAACATCAAGTGGTCGGCGCCGGTGGCCTACTTCTCCACGGAATACGGCATCCACGAGTGCCTCCCCATCTATTCGGGTGGGCTCGGCGTGCTCTCGGGCGACACCCTGAAGACCGCGAGCGACCTCAACATCCCCACGGTGGGCGTGGGGCTTCTCTACAAGTGCGGCTACTTCAGACAGGTCATCGACAAGGACGGCATCCAGCAGGCCGAGTACGTCGAGAGCGACTTCTCCAACATGCCCGTCCAGATCGTCCAGGACGACCGGGGCAACGAGGTGCAGATCTCCATCGAGCTGCCCGGCCGGACCCTCTACGCCAGCATCTGGGAGTTGAAGATCGGGAGGATCTCGCTGTACCTGCTCGACACCGACATTGCGCGAAACACCGCCCAGGACCGCAAGATCACGGACCGGCTCTACACGGCCGATCAGCGTACCCGCATCGAGCAGGAGATCCTGCTCGGGATGGGGGGCGTGAGGCTTTTGGAGAAGCTCGGGATCAAGGCCCGCGTCTGGCACATCAACGAAGGGCACTCGGCCTTCCTGCTCTTCGAGCGGATGAGCAAGCTCATGGCTGAAGACGGCCTTTCCTTCGACGAGGCCGAGGAGGTCGTCCGCGGCAGCACCGTCTTCACGACGCACACCCCCGTCGAGGCCGGAAACGAGCGATTCAGCAAGGACCTCATGGAGTATTACTTCGCGGGCTTCGTCAAGCGCATGGGCATCACCTGGTCGCAGTTCTCGAACCTGGGCCGCAAGGAGATCGGCGAGGATCGCCCCTTCTTCATGACGAACCTCGCCCTCAAGCTCGCCCACCGCAGCAATGCGGTGAGCCGCATCCACCGCAGCGTGGCCCGGCGCATGTGGCGCGACGTCTGGAAGGGCTTCCACGACTCCGACATCCCCATCCTCGACGTCACCAACGGCGTTCACATGCTGTCCTGGGTCGCGCCGCGGATGAAGGAGGTTCTCGACACGTACCTGGGGCTCGACTGGGAGAAGAACATCGGCGACCCGAATCGCTGGAAGCGCGTCTACAACATTCCCGACCCCGTCTTCTGGCGCGTGCGCTACGAGCTCAAGCAGAACCTGATCAATGCCCTGCGCGAACTCATCTCGCGGCACCGGGCGGTCTACGGCTACTCCAAGACCTGGCGCGAGGATGTCCTGGGGGGGATGAACCCCTCGGCGCTCTGGATCGGCTTCGCGAGGCGCTTTGCCCCCTACAAGCGGGCCGACCTGCTTTTCTCCGACCTGGAGCGCCTGAGCCGAATCCTGAACCACGAGACGCGGCCCGTCCACATCGTCTTTGCCGGCAAGGCCCACCCCAACGACCAGATGGGGAAGGACCTGGTTCACAAGGTCGTCGAGATGACCCGCGACGAGCGTTTCCGGGGGAAGGTCTTTTTCATCGAGGACTATGGCATTGCGTCGGCGCGAGCCCTTGTCCATGGCGTGGACGTCTGGCTCAACAATCCCCGCAGGCCCCTGGAGGCCAGCGGCACGAGCGGCATGAAGGTGGCCATCAACGGGGCGCTCAACATGAGTGTCTCCGACGGCTGGTGGGCCGAAGGATACGACGGGACGAACGGTTGGAACATCGGCCCCGTCGTGAAGGACCTGGTGGAGGAGATCCCCGTCTCCGACGAGGCCGACGGCCACTCCCTCTTCGCCCTGCTGGAGGAATCCGTGGTGCCGCTGTTCTACGACAGGGACCCCTCGGGAATCCCGCAGAAATGGATCCACATGGCCAAGCGCTCCATGGAGACGCTGGTGCCCCAGTTCAACACGGAGCGCATGCTCTTGGAATACTATGCCAACATGTACATCCCCGCGGCCGAGCGGGAGCAGGACCTCGCCCGGGACGGCTACCGGCTTGCCAAAGAGGTGGCCGACTGGAAGCGAAAGGTTCCGATGCGATTCTCCTCCACGCGCCTTCTGGAGGTGAGCGTCGAGGGGGTCACGGGCGACTGTGTCTTCGTGGGCAACCCCTTCGTGGTGAGCGTGAAGATCGACCCGGGAAAGCTCGATCCCGAGGAGGTGATGGCCGAGCTCGTCATCGGCCGGCGCGACGGCTGCGAGTTCATCGGAGAGCCCGACTGCGTGCCCCTCACGATGATGGGCAAGGACGCCGCCGGCATCCTCAACTTCACGGGCGTCTACATCGTGAAGGAAAACGGCCCCCATCTCTATGGAGTGCGCGTGCTGCCCTACAGCCGCAACCTCGCGTCGAAGCAGGAGGTGGGACTTGTGCTCTGGGGCTAGGGTACAGGGTAGAGGGTCGGGACCCATCAGAGACAAAGAAAAAACGGATCGGGAAGCACTTCACCTATCCGTTTTCTTTTTTTCGACTCTACCCGCGACCCGCGTCCCTCGCCCCTTATTTTTTTCCGATGAACCAGAAGATCAGCGACAGGACGACACTGATGAGGATGCTCGTGGCGATCGGGAAGTAGAAGGTGAACTTCTCGCCCCTGATGGTGAAGTCGCCGGGCAGGCGGCCGATCCAGGGGATCTTCCCGCCCATGACCAGCAGGATCCCCACGATGGCGATGACAAGTCCGATGAGGATCAGGGTTTTCCCGAAATCGAAGAAGCCGCCCATGGATTGTTTCCCTCTCGTGTTACGAGAACACACTTAGTACGGGGGGACCGCAGAGTCAAGGGTGCTTGTTGTCGAAGGCGATCCGTGCATTGCATAGGACATTGTCTGATGAAAAAAAGAGAGTTGCTCCTAAAGCTGCCGGCCGCATGTTGTGATAGAAAAGAGACGGTCAAGGGGTCTGTCTTCAGCAGTAAAGGAGATAGACATGAAGGCAAAGGACATGAAAAGCAAAGCGAAGAAGGCAACGAAGAAAGAGATCATCTGCGGCAACCTGGACAATATCCAGGAAGCCTCCCGCGATCTGGATCACACCATGAAGGTGGTCTGGACCAGCGTGGGATTCTGGGCCTGCCCGAAGGCCTGAAGCAGCCGCAATCCCGAAGTGCCCCTCGGGCGCCCACGCCCGGCAAAGGGAGTTCCCGTATCAACAGAAAGGCCCCCCGCGGACGAATCAGCGGGGGGCCTTTTTTCTTCTACAACATCTCGATGGCTGTCGCCAGGGCCACACCGCCCCCGCCGCAGAGCGTAGCCAGGCCCAGCGTCTTTCCCCGCTTCTTCATGGCGTGAATCAATGTGACCATGATCCGGCAGCCCGTCGCCCCCACGGGGTGCCCTAAACCGATACCGGAGCCGTTCACGTTGGTGATCTCGCGGTTCAGGCCAAGCTCCTTCTCCACTCCGAGATACTGGCCTGCAAAGGCCTCGTTGACCTCCATCAACTCGAAGTCGGCTAGTTTGAGTCCCGAGCGCTTCATGAGGTCACGCACGGCCGGCACGGGGCTCAGGCCCATGACGGAGGGGTGACAGCCGCCGTAGCCCACGGCCTTGATCTTCGCGATGGGCTTCAACCCCAGCTCTTTCGCCTTCTCGGCGGACATGAGGACCATGGCGCTCGCCCCGTCGTTGATCCCCGAGGCGTTTCCCGCCGTTACCTTGCCGATCTTGGGCAGGAAGCCCGGCGGCAGGTTCGCAAGCTCCTCCATGGTCAGCTTCGGGCGGAAATGCTCGTCCTTGTCGAAGATCAGGGGGGGCTTGCCCTTCTTCTGAGGGATCTCGACGGGGACGATCTCTTCCTTGAAGTCCCCCTCCAGGGTGGCCCTCTCCACGTTGTTGTGGCTGCGCAGGGCCACCTCGTCCATCTCCAGCCTGCTGATGTTGTACATCTGGGCCACCAGCTCCGCCGTGATGCCCATGATGTAGGGCTTGCCCCGGTATCGATCGATGATGGGGCCGTCCTTGACGGGGCCGCTCTCGGGCCCCGGCACGAGGAAGGAGCCGCCGTGGAGGCGGTGGATCATGTCGTCCTGGAAGACAGCGTCCTGGAGCCGGCAGCCCCATCGCGCATTCGGGACGGAGTAGGAGCAGCCCGACATGTGCTCGGTTCCGCCGGCGAGAATGATGTCCGCCATCTCCGCCTTGATCATGGCCGCGCCGGAGACGGCCGCCTCCATCCCGGAGATGCAGACCCGGTTGATGGTGACCGCCGGCACCGTGTCCGGCAGCCCCGCCAGGAGCGCCCCGATGCGGGCCACGTTCAGCGCGTCGGGGGGTTCCATGCAGTTGCCGAAGCGGATGTCATTGATCGCGGCCGCGTCGATGCCTGCCCGCCTGATCGCTTCCTTCATCACCACGCTTGCCAGCGCGGCGCAGTTCGAGTCTTTCAAGGTGCCGCCGAATACGCCGATGGCCGTCCGGCAGGCCGATACGATGACAACGTCTTTCATGATTCCTCCCTCCGTGGCGCGAAGCGCCAGACGCAGTTTAGGGTTCAGGGTCTCGGGTCCAGGGTCCAGGGAAGAAAAATGATAAAGCGTCTTCACCCTGTACCCTGGCCCCTGAACCCGAGACCCTGTCTTTTATTTGTACATCTGCCGCAGCTCCCGCTTGAGGATCTTTCCCGTGGGCGTTTTCGGCAGGGCGTCTACGAAGATGACCTTCTTCGGGCACTTGAAGGCTGCCAGCTCCTTGCGGCAGTGGGCGAAGACCTCCTCCTCGGTGATCTTCTGGCCGGCCTTGGTCACGATGACGGCCGTCACCTTCTCGACCCACTTGGGGTCGGGAAGGCCGACGACGGCGACCTCCTGGACGCGCGGATCGAGGTAGATGGCCTCCTCCACCTCTCGCGTGGGGACGTTCTCGCCGCCCGTCTTGATCATGTCTTTTTTGCGGTCGGCAACCGTGATGTAGCGGTCATCGTCCATGACCCCGATGTCGCCCGAGTGGAACCAGCCGCCCTTCATGGCCTCCTCGGTCTTCACGGGGTCCTTGAAATACATGATGAGGGCGTGGGCGCCCTTGCCGCAGATTTCGCCGGGGATGCCGGGCTGGGTGATGGGTTTGTACTCGTCGTCCTCGAGACGCGTCTCCATGTTGAGGCCGCCCATGCCGGCCGAGCCGAGCTTGGAGAGGGCGTCCTTGGCCTTGAGGACCGTGTGGTAGGGCGCCAGTTCCGTCTGGCCGTAGTAGTTCCAGATTCCGGTCCCGGGGAATTTCTCCATGATCTCCTTCAAGATCTCCACAGGCATGATGGAAGCCCCGTAGTAGCACTTCTTCAAGTGCGACAGATCGTACTTCTTCAGGTCCGGGTGCCTCAGCATACCGATCCACACCGTGGGCGGCGCAAAGAACATGGTGGCCTTGTAGTCAGCCAGGCTCTTCAGGATCTGCCCGATGTCGGGCATGATGAGGATGTTGGTGCCGCCGACCCAGAAGACGGGGTTCATGAACACGTCTCGCTGGGCGCAGTGGTAGATGGGCAGGGCGTTGACGTTAATGTCCGTCTCGTCGTACTGTCCGTCGACGATACAGCCCATGTACTGGGCCATGAGGGCCTGGTTCGAGATGATGACCCCCTTGGGGAGCGACTCGGTTCCGCTCGTGTAGGTCATCTGGCAGGGCTCCTCGATGTGCAGGATCGTGTCCGGTTCCGTGGCCGGGTATCCCTGGTACCAGCTCTCGAAGTCGAGAAAGCGGCTGTCTTCCTGCATCCGGCCCGCTCCCTGCTTCGACCAGATCCAGGTCTTCACCGTGGGCATGTCGTCCAGGACATCTTTTACCAGCTCGAAAAGAGAATCCTCGACGATGAACACCGTGCTCTCCGAGTGGTTGACGCAGTAGGCGATGTCCTTGCCCCGCAGCAGGTAGTTGATGGCGAGGTAGACCGCCCCGATCTTTGCGCAGCCGATCCAGGTCAGGACGTGATCCATCGTGTTGTGGGCGAGGATGGCCACGCGGTCGTATTTCTTGACGCCGAAATCCGCAAGCGCGTTGGCCACCCGGTTGCAGTCATCTTCGAGCTGTGAGTAGGTGAGCGAACGGTCCTTGAAGATCAGGGCCGTCTTGTCTGGGTAGCGGTAGGCGCTGCGGCGGATCATGTCGGCGATGACCCACCGGTTGACCTTGTTGTAGCGGTTCATCAGGAATTCGAGGTTCTTCTTGTTGATGACATCGTAGCTCTTCATCTCCTCCTTTTTCAGAGGCTTCCAGGAATCTGCCATGATGAGAAATCCCTCCATTCTCGTCAGGGGTTCATGAAAAGGTCCCGGGGGATGATCCGTCCACCATCCCCCGGGGAGTCGAGGACCCCGCGGTCGTGCTGCGTCGAAGACGCTACTTCGCCTGCAGGAACCTTCCGATCGTCATGATCTCCGCCTCCTTCGTCCCCTCGTAGAGCTCGAGGATCTTGGCGTCGCGGTACCACTTCTGGCAGGCATACTCGTCGATGTAGCCGTAGCCCCCGTGGAGCTCGACGGCGTAGTTGGCGCAAAAGACGGCCGTCTGTCCGCTGTAGAACTTCGCCATGGCGGCCAGCGTGTAGTCCGGCGTGCCCTCGTCGATGAGCGCAGCTGACTGGTAGACGAGCCCCCTCAGCGCCTCGATCATGATGGCCATCTCGGCAAGCTTCTTCTGTGTGAGCTGGTAGGAGCCCAGGGGCGCGCCGAAGGCCGTGCGCTCCTTGCAATACTTTACAGACGCCTCCAGGCAGGCCTCGGAGAGGCCCAGGCCCTGGGCCGAGACCATGACCCGTGTCGTGTCGAAAAAGTGCATGAGCTCGTAGAAGCCCTTGCCTTCCTTGCCGACGAGATTCGTCAGGGGGACCTTCACGTCCTCGAAGGCGATCTCGGCCGTGTCGCTGGAGCGGATGCCCATCTTGCCCCGGATCTTGTTTCGCGTCACACCCGGCGCGTCGGCCGGGACGATGATGAGGCTGAAGCTGTTGTGCTTCTTTTCCTCGGGGTTGGTGATGCACTGGGCCACCATGAAGTTGCACACGGTGCCGTTGGTGATGAACATCTTGTTGCCGTTGATGACGTACTGATCACCCTGTTTGACGGCCCTCGTCTTGTAGCCGGACACGTCGGTGCCCGCGTTGGGCTCCGTAAAGGCCCCGGCGCTCACCCAGTCGCCTGCGCAGACGGGAGGGAGCCATTTTTTCTTCTGCTCCTCCGAGCCGTACTGGAAGATCGACTCGCAGCCGAAACAGGCTGCCACAACGTTGAGCCCGATTCCCATGTCGATCTTGGAGAGTTCCTCCGTGATGACGGCATTGCCCAGGATGCCGGCACCTGCGCCTCCGTACGTGTCGGGGATCCATGCCCCCACGAGGCCGTTCTGTGCGGCCTTCTTGCGGATCTCGGGCGTGTACTTCTCGTGCTCGTCGCACTCGCGGATATGGGGTGTAAACTCCGCCACGGCAAACTTGTAGGCCATCTCTTTCAGCATCTTCAGCTCTTCTGACAATCGGATATTCATTTCTTTCCTCCTCAAAAATTCAGGGTATAGGGTTCAGGGTATAGGGTATAGGGGCGGAAAAAGAGTGAAACTCGTCTTGATCTTTTACCCGATACCCGAGCCCCGAGACCCGAACCCCTATTTTTTTGTGTAATCAAACACGCCCTTGCCGGATTTGCGGCCGAAGCGCCCCGCGCGCACCAGCTTCACCAGCATCGGCGCTGGCCTGTACTTGTCGCCCAGCTCCCGGTGCAGGTTCTCCTGCACGTGCAGCAGCGTGTCGAGCCCCACCAGATCCGATAGGGCCAGCGGGCCGATCGGGTGATTGCAGCCCAGAACCATCCCCGTGTCGATGTCCTTTGCGCTTGCCACCCCCTCGCCCAGCACGAAGAAGGCCTCGTTGAGCATGGGGCACAAAATCCGGTTGACGGCAAAGGCCGGCGCCTCGTTGACGACGATTGTCTCCTTGCCGAGGCTCTTGCCCCACTCGAGTGCGATCTTGAGGGTCTCATCGGAGGTCTCGTAGCCCTTGATGATCTCCAAAAGCTTCATCACGGGCACGGGGTTGAAGAAGTGGGTGCCGATGAAGCGATCGGGGCGCTTGGTCACGGCGGCCATGGCCGTGATGCTGATCCCCGAGGTGTTCGTGAAGAAGAGGCACTCGGGCTTCACGATCGTCTCGAGTTCCTGGTAGACCTTCTTCTTGATCTCCATGAGCTCGATGATGACCTCGACGATCACGTCGGCATCCGCGGCGGCCTCTTTCAAATCGACGGTGGGCTTGATCCGGCCGAGCAGGGCGTCCATGTCGGCCTGGGTGCGCTTGCCCTTCTCCACCTCGCGGGCGAGGTTCTTCTTGATG
>CAZUBX010000091.1:0-11475 GCA_964619035.1 uncultured Syntrophaceae bacterium
GTGGGAGGCGACGGGGAAGAAGACGAACGCGCCCGTGCCGGGGATCTTCCCGAAGGTGGGGACGATGACGGCCTGGTTGGCGTTTCCGATGTAGTACTTGTCGCCCTCGGCAAGGTATGGGCCGCCGGTTTGCGGCTTGAGCATCATGTCCGTGGAGTAGATGTCGGCGCCGTGCTCCCGCTCGGAGAGGCCGAAGGCGAAGATCCTTCCGTACTGCAGGTGCTGGGCGGTCTTCTTCTTGACGTCTTCGTTTTTGCTCATCCAGACGGGGCCCAGGCCGAGAATGCTTACCTGCCAGGCATACCAGTACGACAGGCTGTAGAAGGCGAGGATCTCGTTCATCTCGCAGTTGCGCCACGTGTCCCAGCGGCAGTCGGCGTCGCCGTATTTCGAGGGCGTGAGCAGGGTCGCGAAGATCTTGTTGTCCTTCAGGAACTGGATGAAATCATCGTACCAGACGCACCACTGATCATCGGCCTTGATGCGCTGTTTCCCCTTGGTCTCGAAGAAGTCGATCGTCTTCTTCATCATCTCCTTCGATTTTTCACAGGGATAGTCGCTTGCGTATTTCTTCGGATTGAACAGCATAAATTCCCCCTCCATTACGTCTCAAGCATTTGATTTAAATTGATTATCAGCCGATATGAGCCAACTGGAACTGACCGCCGGTCAGTGTTTTTATCCTTCTACACTATTTTTCTGACCTTTGCAACGGCTACCTCATTGAGCGTTCCAAAGACCCGATGAAGTGCCACTCCAAAAATTCAAGCCGGCATGTGATCCGCCTTGAGTACCCGCTCTGACTTGTTGTAGTATTATCGGGCATCGAAAGATGAAAAGAGGAAACGGCATAAGCCAATACCGGGAGGACAGCTGAGATGATCTACGTGATTGCAACGGTTGAATTGAATCAGGGCGGGAAGGAGAAATACCTGGCGGAGCTGAAGCGGGTCACGCCCATGGTTCACAAGGAGAAGGGCTGCCTCGAGTACGGACCCACGGTGGACGTGCCCACGGGCATCCCCATCCAGATGCCCCAGCGTGAAAACGTCGTTACGCTCATCGAGAGATGGGAGAGCCTGGAGGCCCTGAAGGCCCACCTCACTCAGCCCCATTTCCTGGAGTACCGCGAGCGGGTCAAGGACGTCATGAAGGGTGTCTCGATCCAGGTCTTAAAACCGGCGTAAAACAGGGTCAAGGGTACAGGGTTCAGGGTACAGTGTAATTAATAGAACAGCCTTATTCCCCACCCTTATACCCTGGCCCCTATACCCGATACCCTGTTAAAAGTGGAAATTGAGGCCGAACGTGATAGCCTGCGTCCGGTAGTCCACATCGATCAGAGAAAATCCCGGGTTCGTGCCGAAGTATCGGTAGGTCAGGTCGGCTGAGAGATTCGGCGCCAGGTCGACGTTGACCCCGGCCAGGAATTGCCAGGCAAAACCCGTGGCCGTCTCGTCATTGACATAAACAATGTTGCGACTGACTTCCGTATTCTGGATATTCATTGAGGAGGCCCCGATCCCGCCGCCCACGTATGGATGGATTTTCCCTTCGGGGTAACGCAGGATCACGTTGACGAGGAAATTGTTCAGGGCTACCTCTCCTGACTCCCTCACCCCGGAGACGACCTGGGAGGGAATGGTCTGATTGAACATGTAGTTCCATTCCAGCTCGAAGGCCAGCGCCCTGGCCTGCGGCAGGATGTAACCCATCTTGAGCCCCATCATCCCGCTTGAGTCAAGGGCCAGATCGGCCGATACCCCCGTCATTTTCGAAGTCCAGGTCATGTCTTGCGGGGCGACATACCCGCCGAATACCCCGAAATAAAGCGGGCTTGAAGACCCGTAGGACTGGGCGTAACCTGCGCCTGTCAGAAAGATAACTGCTGCCAGCACAACCGGTAACGCAACCGTGAGCCGGTTTTTCATGTTTCTTCCCCTCCTGATTGATTCTTGCGCCGTTCAGATAGATATAACGAAGCACCACGGGAACGGTTTACAGGACGGGAGGATAAAAACGGCCGGCGGGAACAATAAAAAGGCAGGGGTTTCTCCCTGCCTTTTTATTTCGACTGGGGTACCGGTACCGGCACCTGTCATTTCTTGCCGAAGAGCGATCCCAGCACGCCGCGCATGATCTGCCGGCCGATCTGGCTTCCGATCGCGTGGGCGGCGCTTTTGGCCAGTGCTCCCACGAGCACTTCCGTATCGGACTTGGACTCCTTCTTCCCGGGGGCGGCAGGGGCCTCGGCAGCAGCCTTCTCCGCCTTCGCCGTGAGCTTCTCGTAGGCCGACTCTCGATCGACGGTCTTCTCGTAGGTCCCAAAAATTACCGACCCCTTGACAATGCCCGCTATATCGGCGGGCTGAAGGGGTGTGAGGCTGCTGTGCGGGGGCACCACCCAGGCCCGCTCCACCATGGCGGGAACGCCCTTCTCGTCCTGCATGGACACGAGGGCCTCGCCCACGCCGAGCTCCAGGATGGCCTTGGTCGTGTCGAGCTTGGGGTTTGCCCGGAAGGTCTCGGCGGCAGCTTTCACGGCCTTCTGGTCACGCGGAGTGAAGGCCCGCAATGCGTGCTGGACACGGTTTCCGAGCTGACCCAGGACGACGTCGGGGATATCGAGGGGGTTTTGCGTAATGAAGTAGACGCCGACCCCCTTGGAGCGAATGAGCCGCACGACCTGTTCGATCTTGTCCTCGAGGGCCTTCGGAATGTCTTCGAAGAGCAGGTGCGCCTCGTCGAAGAAGAAGACGAGTTTCGGCTTCGGCAGATCACCCACTTCGGGAAGCTGCTCGAAGAGCTCCGAGAGGAGCCAGAGCAGGAGAGTGGCGTAGACCTTGGGCGACTGCATCAGCCTGTCGGCCATGAGGATGTTGATGATCCCCCTGCCCTTTGCGTCGGCCTGCATGAGATCGTTGATGTCGAGGGCGGGCTCGCCGAAAAACTTTTCGCCGCCCTGCTCCTCGATGACGAGCAGATTGCGCTGGATCGCCCCGACACTGGCCTTGGAGATGTTTCCGTACTTGACCTTGAACTGGTCCGCGTTGTCCCCCACATACTGCGCCATGGACCGGAGGTCCTTGAGATCGAGGAGCAGCAGTCCGTTGTCGTCGGCGATCTTGAAGGCGATGCTGAGAACGCCGGCCTGGGTCTCGTTCAGGTTGAGGATGCGGGAGAGAAGGAGGGGCCCCATCTCGGAGACCGTCGTCCGGATCGGGTGGCCCTTCTCGCCGAAGACATCCCAGAAGGCGGCGGGATAGGGCTCATAGACAAACCCCTCCAGTTTCAGTTCCTTGATTCGCTCGGCGATCCTGGGGCTGTCGCCCCCGGCCTTCGCAAGCCCCGAGAGATCCCCCTTCACGTCGGCCATGAAGACGGGCACGCCCATTGCGCTGAACTGCTCGGCAAGCACCCTCAGCGTGACCGTTTTTCCGGTGCCGGTCGCGCCGGCAATCAGGCCGTGGCGGTTGGCCATTTTCGGGTAGAGGTAAATCTCTTCCGTGCTTTTGGCAACGAGGATGGGAGCGGGTTGCGTGGCCATAGATCCTCCATGGTTTCATTACGGGTCGGGGATAAATGAGATGGCGGCCCGACCTGCCGGTAAGGCCGCCATCGTCTCAGGCAGGGCTAATCCGTTGCGTTACTTTTTCGCAGGGGCCGCTGCGGCGGGTTTCTTCTCGGCGGCCTTCTTGTCCTCCTTGACATCGACGCTCGCGGCCGTCATCGTGTACTCGATGGTGACCTTGGAGCCGACCTTCGGGTCGCCCTTGATCTTCGTGTCTTTCGTCGTGGCGATTTCCCACTTGTCCTTCCCCTTCTGGACCGTGATCACACCGTCCTTGTTCTCCAGCACGGGACCTGTGACCTGGTAGGTCTTGGGACCTGCGGCCATGGCGATGGATACGAACAGGAACACGATGGCAAAGGCAATGATGATGCGCTTCATAAGAACCCTCCTTACAGTTTGATGTGCTGTTACTATAGAAGATGAAGGGGAAATGTCAAGAAGGTCCTTCCGGCCAACGGTTCTTCCGCATGCCGCCAGGAAATGGTTTCCGCCGGCCTCGATGATACCCCTGGCCTCCTCCGGTGTGACAGCCGGAGCGGGTTTCAGCCGGGGAAATCGGCAGTATGGTTAAAAAATGGATTTCCTGATCTGAAGGGATTCTCGTTCACATCGGCGGTCCTGCGTACCCGGTTGAAATCAACAGGACCATCAGGAGCGCTGCGAGGAGCAGCCTGACAGGAAGGGATAGCGATGTGTTAGCGCTGAGCATGCAGGAATCACCCCCATGTGGTATCAATGGCATGGTGGCGCCCCCGCGCGGAAGAAGAAGATGACGGAGTCGCCTGGCAGCCCTGCTTCCCTATCCGGGTCTTGCCCGGACGTAGGCCAGTGGCTTTGCGTCCCGCCCTTTGGGGCGGTTTGCCTTTTTCAGGTTTCCTTGCTTGATGGTGGTAAATAAGAGGTAACCTGTTATTTCATCGGCACGGGTGGAAAATACTTTAGCCCCGAACCGAATACTTGAACTAAATCCCAAGCTGTACTATGGTTGCGGCCGACGGCCGGAGTAAATAGTTGAATGGTTGATACGTTGACCTGGCAATTTCCCTAATTAACGAATTCCTTGTCAACGAATCAACTGCCATCGCCACCCCACGGCACGACTCATAGGCGAGGCAGGACGAAAGAAACGAAACGAACGAAATAAACTAAATGAAACGAACGAGTCCCTGGTTCTTCCTGCTGTTTCCAATCGCCATCCCGACCATGATCGTGCTGGATTATTTCGGGTACAGGATCATCGCCCTGATTATTCTTGGCGCCCTCGTCCTCTCCTTCGCGTACTACGTGTACTCCCTTTTCACAAAATTCCGATCGCTGAGAGGTGCATTCGCCTCCCTGGCACAAACCCTGTGCGACCCCGGGAGCTGGTCTGTCCGGCATTACCCTTATCATCACACGCTCTCCGGGTCGGTCACCGGCCGCCGGTTTCATTTCTCCCTTCTCGGGCACGATGAGTGGGCACTGTGTCAGCTCTTCCTCGAATACCCGGTCAGTAAGGATTTCCTCGTGGAGGCTGGCGACGAGGTTGCACGACCCGTGCGGGAGCTGCCGCAGGACGTCGGCGCGATCCATCAGCTGCCGGGATTCCGGAGCCTGAGGGCCCTGTCGCGGAAAGCCCCATTTTTCAGCCGGTTTCTCGGCGGTCTTGCCGGCTCGGGCGGTCCCGGCCTGGTGCTGCGCAAGCAGGGGGACGACCCCTTTTCCCTGCCCGCCCTGAAACGGGACCTCGAGCTGCTGCTTGCACTTGCCGCATCGCTTGACGGCGAGCCGCTGCCCGGGAAAGAGGAGCGCTGACATGCCCCTGCACGTCGAACAATTCCGATACGGGCACGACAACCTGGCGTATCTCATCTTCGGCGGGACCGAGGCCATGGCCGTCGACGGGGGAGCCTGGCAGGAGATCCTGGAATTCGTGAGCGGGCACAGCCTGAAACTGCGCTACGTGACCCACACCCACCGCCATCACGATCACATCGAGGGCAGCGAACAGCTCCTCGAGGCATCGGGGGCGCGACTTCTCGGCTCCCATGAGCTTCAGGACGACTCCGTGATCGCACTTGACGGGGAGCCTGTCCATGTGTATCGTACGCCCGGCCATTCCATCGACTCGATATGCTTTCATACAGGGCGGTACCTGCTCTCGGGCGATACGCTTTTCAACGGGACGATCGGCAACTGCTTTTCGGGCAACCTCCGGGCCTTCTATGAATCCATCGCCCGGCTCATGACCCTTCCGGAAGATACGGTCGTCTTCCCCGGCCACGACTACGTGGAGCTGGCCATCGCGTTTGCACGGTACCTGGAGCCAGAAAACAGGGACGTGGATGCCTACATGAGCAACTATGAGCCCGACTGTGTCCGTTCGTTGCTTCGCGATGAGTTCAAGGTGAATCCCTACATGCGGTTCAACGACCCGAAACTCATCGAGATTCTCAAGAAGAGGGGACTCCCTGTCGATACCGAATGGGTGAGGTGGCAGTCACTGATGGCAATCGAAGAATAGTGACCGGTGACCAGTGGTCTTGCCGCACAGCGGCAAGAGTGAAGAAACATAGATGAATGGACAGCCCAGCATGAATCACCGCATTTCAAAAATATATCTCATTGTTGCCGTGTGGCTGCTTTCATGGACGCTGACATCGTCAGCGATTGCGGCGGGTTACGAGGCCATTGAAATCGTGCCGACCAGGCCCGATGTGACGGTGCGGCTGCTGGTCATCAAGACGAACTCCAAACCTTCCACCGCTCTGATCCTCTTCCCGGGAGCGGACGGCACGAAGCACTTCGGCGAGAAGGACGGCCGGTTCTGGGTCAGCAAGAATTTCCTTATGCGCTCAGCCAGGGATCTTGCCACTGCCGGCTATCTTGTCGTGGCGGTGGACGCCCCTTCTGACCAGAGCTATGGCATGTCGGATCAGTTCCGGACCTCGCCCCAGCATGCGAAGGATACCCGGAAGATCATCGCCTACCTGAAGGAAAAACACCGCGTAACTTCCCTTTATTTTGTGGGCACAAGCAGGGGAACGATCTCGGCGGCGCACCTGGCATCGGTGATCGATGATCCATCGATCGGGGGCGTAATCCTGACAGCCGTCTATCCTCCCGCGGATATGGGCAGTATCGACTTCACCGAGATCGATGACCCCGTTCTCATTGTCCACCACGTCTACGACCAATGCCGCGTCACCCCGTTTCAAGGGGCCATAGAGTTGAAACAACGCCTGACGGAAAACCCGAAGGTGGATCTCGTCGGGGTGGCCGGTGGGATTCCCCCCGCATCCGGGCCCTGCGACGCCCTGAGCAATCATGGATTTTATGGAGTGGAGCAGTCCGTTGTCCGCGTGATGACGGACTGGCTCGCCGGCAAGCCCGTACCCGAAAAGATCAGTAAATAGTTGACAAGGTAATAAGTTGACCAGGTGATTGGGGTATAACCCTTATCAACTAATCAACTCATCAACCATTCAACTTTTCTCAGCGGATTGTGAGCTTGTAGGACTTGACCCTCATCACCGGGCGGTAGGACCTCTTCATGCGGGCGAGGTTGGGGAGGCTCATGTCGCTCTCTTTGTTGATAAAGCGGTAACCCGCGAAAAGCCGTTTGGCGCACTCGTTGTCCAGATATTGATATAGCCCCTTCACATCCGAAAAGGCTTTCTCGTAATTGAGGATCCCCATCTCGTCGTTGAGGCGAGAGGCGATCCCGAAGGCGTTCACGGTCCCGTCAACCCGGATTTGAATACCCTGGAGTTCGAGGGCCTCGAGGTTCTCCAGTGAAGTGATCACGGCCCTTCGCTCGCAGGCCAGGTCGACATCCCCATCGACGTCGCAATCCCGCTGCTCGCACCATGCCTCGAGAAAGGCAAGACACTCCGGAGCGCTCCCTGCCGTGATGGGCTCTATATGGACACGGACCCCGTTGTTCATGAACTCCCGCTGGAACTGGTGGATGAGGTTGCGCTTGCGGACGAAACGGTTTCCCTTCAGGCTCGCCAGATCTTCCGCAAGGTAGACGTAGTCCTCGAACTCTTCCTGCTCTTCCATGACAAAGAGAAGCTCCAGTCTCTGCCGATACCGCTCGACGTAATCCCCGGGGATGCAACAGTAACCGCGGAAGCCCAGGCTGACGGCAATGTCGTGGAGCTTTTCAGGCAAGACATCGCCAGAGAGGGACAGGGGCAGGATGAGGTGCCGTTCTTCCGGCCGGACTTCGGATTCGTTGGCAATCACGAGCAGATCGCCGTCAACGGCATACCGGGCCTCGAAAACGCAGTTGCTCCAGGCGATGAGCGAAGGCAGGGAATAGATGCTCAGGCGGTAGGGGATATCGACAAAAAACCGTTTCAAAAACGGGTAGTCGGTGATTTCCAGCTTTTTGAAATTCATGGATTCTTTTTCAGCATCAGGATCGATCCGGGCATATCGGCGAAACCGATGCGGCGGTAGAAATCCCACGTCCCGGCTTCGGCCACAAGCCCGATCCAGCCCAGCCCGTCTCTCTGCAGCCGCCCGACGAGTTCCTGCACCATCCTGGTGCCGATTCCCTTGCCCCTGAACTCGGGGTGAACGGTGAGATCCTGTATGTAGGCATCGGACGCCTTGTCGCTGATCGCTCGACCCATCCCGACGACGCGCCCCTCACGGGAGGCGATGTAGAAGCAGTGGCTGCCGCGGATGATGGCCCCGGCCAAGCCAGGGCCATGGGCCCCCGGCTCTCCCCACCAGCCCTGAAGCCGGTAGAGCTCGAGTACACCCTGTACTTGCGCCGGCGTGGGCTCCGTTATGAACGTATACGTGATCTGCATTGTACGCTTAAATAGTAAGAGTGCAACCCCGCAGTGTCAAGGGCGAAACTGCAATAAAAATCCCCCTCTTCCCCCCTTTAGAAAAGGGGGATGTACGGGGGATTTTTTCTCTACCCTCTACCCTATACCCTGCCCTCAGCCTACCGTCCCTTCCTTGCGAAGCTTCCCTATCTCATCGGCGCTCAAGCCGAGGGCAGACAGGATCTCGTCCGTGTGCTCGCCGTGGACCGGCGCAAAACTTCTGACCTGGCCCGGCGTTTCCGAAAGCTTTGGCAGAATCCCCACCTGCTTCACCTTTCCCAGTTTCGGGTGCTCCAGCTCGATCACCATCTTCCGGTGGATCACCTGGGGGTCGCTGAAGACCTCCCCCATATCGTACACCTTCCCGACGGGAATGTCCTGCGGCGACAGCAGGTCAAACCACTCGTCGCGGGTCTTCGTCAGGAAGACCTGCTCCAGGCTGGATCGGATCGCATTGAGCTTTTCGTCTGGCGCCTGGAAAGTCATCTCCATGGTCCATTTGACCGGCATGAATTCCTCCTTTCCGATCGCCTTGCAGAGGTTGTCCCAGAAATGCGGCTCCAGGCAGCCGACGCTGAGGTATTTCCCGTCTTTTGTCCCGTAGACGCCATAGTGCGGGTAGGTCCCCATGGCCCACGACTCCCCACGTTTCATCACTGTCCCGTCCATGAAAAACCGGTGGGTAAACCATGTGATGAGGTGCAGCGCCCCTTCCATGTAGGTGTGATCGATGTACTGGCCCTTGCCGGACTTTCCCCTCGCCATGAGGGCCAGGAGGATCCCGACGGCCCCGTAGAGGGAGACGCCAGCGAAGTCTGCAATGATGTTGAGCGGGATGGACGGGGGGCCATCTTTCGGGCCGATGAGACCCAGAACCCCTGCCAGAGAGATGTAATTGATGTCGTGACCCGAGAACAGGCGGTAGGGCCCGTCCTGGCCGTAGCCCGAAAGCGAGCAGTACACGATACGGGGGTTGATCCCGCTCACCGTCTTGTAATCGACTCCGAGCCTCTCCACGACACCGGGCCGGTAACCCTCTATGACGACGTCGGCTTCCTTCGCCATCCGATGAAAAATCCGGCGCCCCTCGTCGGAGCGCAGATTCAGGCCGATGCACTTCTTGTTGCGGTTGAGCGCAAAGTATGCGGCCTCGCGCTCCTTGTCTTTGCCCCCGGGCGAATAGCCCATATCGCCCATGGGAAAAGCCTTGGCAGGTTCCACCTTGATGACCTCGGCACCGAAATCGGCCAGGATCATGGTGCACAGCGCACCTGGAACATAATTGGACAGATCGAGAATCTTGATCCCCTCTAGTGCGAGCATGACCTCCCTCCTTATAACAGTGTCGCGGTCCGGGCACAAAAAAACCCCGTATCACCTTGGATAACGGGGAAACCCAAATTCGCGCATAGTCTTCACCCTCAGTGGAAGATCGACATGACCACCGACGGCTTCCCTGCCCGGCCCTGACAAACCGGGAAACAGGGAACCCTGACTGACCCTTTTTAGACCCGGCGCCTCTATAACACAGTTCAGCCCCCGTCGCCACCGAAACCGTGCCGGCAGCTGGGGCTGAAGCTAAGAATCGGATATCACAGGTAAAGCTAGATATTGAAATTATTTCTGTTTTCTGATATGTGCACCATGCACAAAAAAACAGTTCTCTTTACGGACGGGCCAGTCGACATTCCCCATCGACGGTTGAGGAGAGAGGAAAGAGGACGAGATGGAGTCCCGTGATCACACGGAGCGGGAAGTCTGCGGGCACTGCGGAAAGAGACTGTCGTTCATCAATTGTACCGGATGTGAGATACCCCTCTGTCAGGAGTGTGCCTGTTTCGAACTGATCGGCTCCGGATGCGGCACCGTTATCCCGGCTTATTACTGCCTTCTCTGCGTCAAGGATGCCAGGATAAACCCGAACGCGGTCTTTTACAGCTGAAAAAAAAGCGCCCCGTTTATGAAGGGCGCCTCAACACCGGCCATGCAACGGGCTGGTTGTGTGCCTGGCGAGAGGATTTTCTTGCCCGGCAAACAGCTCCGTCGCATCCGTTATGCTTTGTCTGTGTCATTCCCTCCGGTCGATCATTCCGAATCGACGAAGAACTTCGTGATGAAGAACCCCAAGAGGATCAGCAGCACGGAGAGGTCCGCCCGGTCGAGAAGCCAAAGAAGGAACTCCTTGACGACGACGACCTTGTTGAGAAAGCTGAAATAGCCGGCCGGGAGATTCTTCACCAGGGCGATGGAGGGATACCTCGTCCACTCGTCATGCCCGATCCAGCCGTAAAGCTGATATGCGAAAAGCAGGGTCCCGGAAAGAAAGATGAAGTTGGCCAACCAGGACAGCAGGGACACCCTTTTTACTTTCGCTGCTGTGTTGGCAGGGTGGGAATACTGAAACCTCCACGCGGAATGCCCATCGGACGGATCCATAGCAGACACCTCCTTTTTTTATGGGGCGTGCGGGACAACCGTCCATGGAGATGCACCGCTCACCCGGCAACCCCGCCGCCCTATCCGGATGCCCGGACGTAGGCCGGTGGCTTTGCGTCCCGCCCTTTCGGGCGGTTTGCCCTTTCCAGGTACAAGCCTCCGGTCCGCGCAGATCGCACAGCACGTGAAGGAATATGTTGTAAAGCGGCTCGGTCTGAAGGCTTCGTTATCTCTATCGGCTCACGCCGCACTTTCCTTTAGCGATTTTTTCTCTTCCCGCGCCGTAGAATGCGGCCTGCCTTCGAAGATACGCCACCGGGGTATTCCCGGCCCGCCTTGTAAAACGGGTTGACAATTATCGCGGCACCGTGCAAATTATGATGCATCGTAACTGCCATCCATGAGGACCTATGAAGGCTCGGCTTACAATCCTGATCAGCCTGCTCATCGCGCCTCTCCTTCTGTTCGTGTCCTCATCGAGCACCGCCAATAACCCCAGCAGCTGCGTGACCTGCCACACCGACGAGGCCCTGCTCAAGAAGACCTGCAAGCCTTTCGTGATTCCCGAAGGCGAGGGAGAGGGCTGAGCGGGGGCGCCTCCGCCGGTCAAGGCGGAGACTTACCACCTGAGTTTCCTCG
>CAZUBX010000092.1:0-11419 GCA_964619035.1 uncultured Syntrophaceae bacterium
GATCGAATACTTTTATCCCGAAAAACTGTAAACAACGGTCAACATTCTCACACCTTATATTATATATAGGAGGCTTGCTGGATTCCTTCTATTCAGGCTGCGATTTTCAACAGCCTGTAACTCAAAGGCTTTATGTTCCACTTGGACAGGAGGTTACTAAAAAATGTCAACGGTTGATCGCGGCGGTTCTTCCGCCGGGCAGGGCAGCTCTCCCGAGAACCGGGCGGCCCAGATCATCGATTTCGAGCTTGCCCGCTGCAGGAAGATCATTTCCGATCTCCATTATAGGCTTGCCCGTTTTTCCAATTCCGACCGGTTTTACGAGGAATACGAACTCGCCCTTTACGAGTATTTCGAGGGGCGCGGCGTTTACGGCGAAGACGAAGACGAGCTTTACGACAATTTCCAGAGCGAGGAAGAGTTCTCCAAGTTCCTCACGTGGTACTCGCTGCACTTCGTCACCGACGAGTACGACAAAACCTTTCCGGAGATCTACCTGGAGCGCAGGAAGAATCAGCTCTCCGCGCTGGAGCGTGAGATTCTGCAGAGCTATGCCCGCTCCGAGCTGAGCGTCTACGAGGTCCAGCGTGTCGATCCGGGCAAGGGCGTCGAGGTTCGGGATATCTTTGCCGACCGGGTCTGCAGCATTGTCGACCCGGCCGCCGCGAAGACTCTCTGTAAGTGGGATCTGTTTTATGGCGGTCTCATCGAGATCCTCGGGCATCACCTCCTGGGCGGCATGCCGCTCACCATCATCCCCCAGAGGCTCCGGGGTTTCACCGAGCAGAACCTCAATGAAATCTACCACGAGGAGCGGGAGAACTACCGGAATTTTCGCGACTACATGAAACGGGCCTCTGCGGAGATCTGTGCCCTCGTCGAGAATGCCGTCCGCAACGCCGAGCGGCCTGAGACACCCGCCGACCCCGAGGCGGACACATTTTCCCAGACCAGCCTCCTCTTCCGAGTGGGGGACTGCGACGCCTTTCTGAAGACCATCGAAAAGTCGCCGGTCTTCAAGGCTTCCGAGTTGCGGAAACCGGGAGCGAGCGCGCCGGCGAAGGTGCTTCGCTTCTACTGGCTCCACAAGGAAGGGATGAAGGGGCCTCTCAAGAATGCCCCGGGCATCCTCTTTCTCAAGCGGGATTCCCTCGTGGCCCAGTGTTCGTCGGCAAAGCGGGCGGAAACCCTGCGCGCCATCCTCGAAAAGATGTTCGGCACGATCATCACCTACCGGACGACGATCCACAAGAGCGTCGAGAAGCGGGCCGAAAAAGCTCCGTCGGAAGGATCTCCCGATTCCGTTGAAGGGGGTGCGATCGGCCGGGAGACGGCCTTGCGCCCGTTCGACAACTGGATCGACGAGAAAATCGCGGCCATCGGCAACATCACCCCGCGGGAAGCCGTCAAAACCCCCGAGGGGAAAAGACGGTTGATCGACCTTCTGAAGGATTTCGAGAACCAGAACGAGCGCGCCCTGCGCAGGGGACTCAAAGGCCCGGACGCAATCTTTTTCCCGGTGGAGAAGGTGCGCAAGGAACTGGGCCTGTGACAAAAGGCTCGTGACCGGGGGGCGCATCCTTCCTGCAGCAAGAGGGGGGTCTTCAAGCTCCAAGCCGGCGAAGATCGGAAGAACAGAAGTGAGGAAGAGCGGATCAACACGAAAGAAAGATATCCACCCCGCTCTTCTGCTCTTCCGCGCTTCCTAACTTCTTGCGTTCAACGGCGTCTCGAATCCGACCCTATTTAAAATCCTCAACGAAAAAGAACCGGGTATCCATGAACTGGGATCTCTTTGCCCCGAAAAGGAAGGATGGGGAGCATGTCTCCCGCTATGGAAAGGGGCAGCTCCGGGAAAAGCGCAACAGCCTCGGAGGGAAGCTCAACGGCACGTACGAATCGTATTACGAAAACGGGCAGCTCATCGTGAGAATGTCCTATAAGGACGGGCAGAGGCATGGGGTGGCGGTCTCCCATTACCGCGACGGCAAGATCCGGGAAAAGTGCACCTTCGAGAAGGACAGGCTCATCGGCGAGTACACCTCCTACTATGAGACGGGGCAGCTTCGGGAGAAAGAGAATTACAACCGGGACGGAAAACTCGAGGGCGAGTACCTCCTCTATTACCGCAACGGCCAGCTGAAGGAACAGGAAAGCTTCCAGGACGGGAAATTCGACGGGGATTACGTCTCCTACTACCGCAACGGGCAGATCCGGGAGAAAGGGAGTTTTCGCAATGACAAGCGGGAAGGGCCCTACGTGGCCCATGACCGCAACGGACAGGTCCTGGAGCGGGCAAATTTCAAGAACGGAAAACTGATCGGGGCCTTCGCGCTGCTCGGCGGCGCGGCGGCGGCCGCTTACGACGGACAGGGAGACGAGGACCTCGACGAGAACGAGTTCGACCGGATGCTCAGGAAGCTGGGCGACTTCGAGAAGAAGGTCGAAGATCAAGCCGAGACGATCAAGGTCAAAGATCAAGAAGATGACGAGGAGGAAGACTGATGTTCCAGAACATCCTCCTTCCCACGGATGGCTCCGATTACAGCAGGACGGCCCTCCAGTATGGCATAAGCATCGCCAGAAAACTCGACGCCCGTCTCACGGGTCTTCATGTCATCGATATCAAGGTGCTCCAGAGCCCCGTCCTCAATGACATCTGCAGCTCTGCGAGCCTCTCCCCGGGCCCGGAATTTTTCTCCGTCATCGAAAAGGCCCTCGAGGCGAGGGCCGACAGCATCCTGCGAGAATTCCGGGAGAGCTGCGAAAAGGAAGGGCTCAAGCCCGAGGTGAAGAAAACCGCGGGGATCATCGACGAAGAGATCATCCACGAGGGGAAAAACGCGGACCTCATCGTGCTTGCGCAGCGGGGCGAGCACTATCCTCTGAGCCGCAGCGTGCTGCTGGGCTCCACGGCCGAGGCGGTGGTGCGAAAGTCCGGCAAGCCCGTCCTGGTGACCCCCGTCTCCTTCATCGAGATCGAGAGCATGGGCCTTGCCTACGACGGAAGCCCGCCCGCCGATCACGCCCTCAAGATCGCCGCCGAACTCTCCGACAAGATCCGATGGCCGCTCACGGTGCTCATCGTGACGGACAACGTGAAACTCTCGGCCGATCTCAGCCAGAGAGTGGAGAGCGCCCTCGAGGATTATGCCATCGACAGCGACATCATCGTCCTGGGGGGGAAAGAGGAAAAGGAAATCCTCCGGTTCATCGAAGAGGGGGCCGTAGAGCTTCTGCTGATGGGGGCCCGCGGGCACAGCCGGTTCAAGGAGCTCCTTCTCGGGAGCACCACCTCCCACGTCATCCGCAAGAGCCGCATCCCGGTGCTGCTCACGCGCTAGCGCTGCGTGCGCAGCAGGATAAAGGCAAAAGGTTAAAGGTTAAAGGTTAAAGGTTAAAGGTTCAAGAAGAGAAGGGGTCTTACCCTTTATCCTTTGTCCTTTGACCTTTATCCTCGTCCAGCCTGAGTCTATCGATTGATCCCTTGAGTGCCTCCAGCGCGTCGTAGCGCGTCATGTCGTAGTAGATGGGCGTGATGGAGATCCTGCCGTTTTGCAGGGCCAGGAAATCTGTCCCGTCAGCATCCGATTCGGTGATCTGCGTTTCGCCGGCAAGCCAGTAATAGACGTTCTCCCGGGGATCTGTGCGCCGTTCGAACTGCTCCATGAGCCGGGCCTGTCCCTGGCGGGTGACGGCCACCCCCTTGATCTGGTCCTCCGGGATGGCGGGGACGTTCACGTTAAGCGGGATGTGCCGGTTCGGGTTGTGATGGAGCATGAATTGCGCCACTTTCCGGGCAAAGCGGGCGGCGAAGCCGAAATCGGCATCGCGGCTATGCGTCCCGAGCGAGATGGCGATAGAGGGCACCCCCAGGATCGCACCCTCTGTCGCGGCGGAGACGGTCCCGGAATAAAGGACGTTGATTCCCACGTTGGCCCCGAGGTTGATCCCCGACACGACCAGGTCGACAGGTTTGTCCGTAAGTTCACGCAGCCCGATCTTGACGCAGTCTGCAGGCGTCCCCGCCACGGCCCAGCCCATGAACTGGCCGTTTTTTCTTGCGGGGCGCACCATGAGAGGCCGAGAGATGGTAATGGCGTGCCCCACGGCGCTCTGCTCCACTTCGGGGGCCACCACGATGCATTCGGCATCCTTCGACAGCTCCTGGTACAGAGCCCCCAGCCCCTTGGCATAAATTCCGTCATCGTTCGTCAGCAAAAATCTCATGGGTTGTATGTCGAGTCCTTTCTTTTCTGTTACCTGTCACCTGATATCTTGAAGCCTGCCGGCAAAGAATATCGGTGATCGCGGAGCATCGACTCATCAGTAAGTGGGCGTAACGTCTACGATGGTTTTCCCTTCCACCTTCAGGATGAAGGACCCCCGCTGCATTTCCCCCGTCTTCGTCATGCTCACCCAGCCTGTCACGCCCTCGAAGGCCTCGATCCGCTGCAGGCGGTCCCTCAGCGATCTGCGGTCCGTGACGCTCTTGTCGCGCAGGGCCTCCAGGAGCATCCTTGCCGTGTCATAGGCCAGCGCTTCGCGGTAATCCGGTTCCCGCCCCGTGGCTCCGAAGAGGGTGTCCGTGAAGTCTATCACCAGCCGTTTGCTGCTTTCCGCGAAGAAGGGTGCCGTCAAAACGGAGCCCTCGAAATAGTCCATCTCCTTGCGAATCCCTTCGGGGACGTACCACTGGGAGGTGCCGAGAAGCTGGACGCCCCTCACGTCGTGAAAGGCAAGCTGGGGGAGGATCATCCTCACGCGCCGGAATGCATCCGGCAGATAGAGGGCGTCAAAGTCGAGGACAGGGAGCGGGGTTTTTACCGCCTCGGCTCCCTTCTTTTTCGTTGAGGGCCGCGGCGCCCTGATGGCTGCCAGTTTTTTGATCTCACCGGAGAAATCCGTCTGGTCCGGCTTGTAGGACTGAACACGGCGGATCTTCCCGCCCAGGCGCTGGACCTCCTCCCGGAAGGCGCTCATCATGGCCGTTCCGTAGGCGTTCTCGGGGTAGAAGATGACCATGCGGGACAGGCCGAGGTCCTTGACGGCATAAGAGGCCATGGTCCGGGCCTCCCGCTCGTCGGAACGCTGGTCGCTGAACACAAAATCCCCTGGCCCCTCGGTCGGGGCGACGGGGCTCAAGGCAAGCAGGGGCACCTGCGCCGACTGGGCCGCTTTAGCAGCAACCCTTGCCGCTTCGAATTCCGGGGGACCGATGATGGCGAGAACGCGATATTCGTCCACAAGCTTTGCGACGGCCCGATGGATGGCGGCGGGGTCGCTTTCGTAGTTCTCGATGCGAAGCTCAATGGGTGCCGGCCGCCTCCTGTCGAAAAGACCAAACCCGGCAATAAGCCCGTCGAGGACACGGTTTCCCAGGGCTGCATGTTTCCCTGAGAGAGGAAGCAGGGCCCCGATCACGGGCCGCTCCTCGGCCGCCATGGCGATCCCCGCGACGAGAAGCAGTATCGCCGATGCAAGCGAAAGAAGCTGGAAGGGTTTTTTTATCATCTTTTGTTCCTATATACCCTTTCGCGTGGATATTTCAACAGGTCCTTCCCGCCTCAGGCCGTTCACCGAATCCACCGGACTCGTCATTCCATGATTCTCAGGGTTCCCTTCCCGATGCCTGCCGCCTGAAGCCTGATGCCCGCTTCAACAAAAAAAGCCTGACTGCCCCCTATGGGGGAGTCAGGCTTTTTGTCGAAAATGTGTTATTTGTTTTCTTCGAACTCGGCATCGACGACGTTGTCGTCCTTCTTGCCGCCGGCGGCCTTCGGCCCCGCCTCGGGTCCGGTACCGGGGCCCGCCCCGGGCTGCTGGCCCGACGTCTTGGCGTACATGGCCTCGGCGAGTTTGTGGGAGGCCTTGGCAAGCTCTTCCTGGGCGCTGCGGATGGCCGCCGCGTCGTCGCCTTCCAAGGCCTTCTTGACCCTGGTGACATGGTCTTCGATCGTCGCCTTCTCCGAGGCGTCGATCTTGTCGCCGAACTCCTTGATGTTCTTCTCGATCTGGTAGACGAGTGCGTCTGCCTGGTTGCGGGCCTCGATGAGGTCCTTCTTGCGCTTGTCGTCTTCCACGTGGGATTCGGCCTCGCGCACGAGCTTGTCGATCTCGTCCCTGGAGAGGCCGCTCGAGGCGGTGATCCGGATGCTCTGCTCCTTGCCGGTCCCGAGGTCCTTGGCGGAGACATGCACGATGCCGTTGGCGTCGATGTCGAAGGCGACCTCGATCTGCGGCACGCCGCGCGGCGCGGTGGGGATCCCCACGAGTTCGAAACGGCCGAGCGTCTTGTTGTCCCCCGCCATGGCCCGCTCGCCCTGGATCACGTGGATGCTCACGGCCGGCTGGTTGTCCGCCGCCGTGGAAAAGATCTGGCTCTTGCGGGTGGGTATGGTCGTGTTCTTTTCGATAAGCTTCGTGAGCACACCGCCCAGCGTCTCGATCCCGAGAGAAAGCGGGGTGACATCGAGAAGCAGCACGTCCTTCACCTCTCCGGAGAGCACGCCTGCCTGGATGGCGGCGCCCATGGCCACCACCTCATCGGGGTTGACGCCCTTGTGGGGCTCCTTGCCGAAGATCTCGCGCACCTTCTGCTGGACGCGGGGCATGCGGGTCATGCCGCCCACGAGAATGACCTCGTTGATGTCCTTCGGGGAGAGCCCGGCGTCCTTCAGGGCCGTCTGGCAGGGCGCGACGAGTTTCTGGATAAGCTCCTCCACGAGGGCCTCGAGCTTTGCCCGGGTCAGTTTCATCAGCAGGTGCTTGGGCCCGGAGGCGTCCGCCGTGATGAAGGGCAGGTTGATGTCCGTCTCCATGGCCGTCGAAAGTTCCATCTTGGCCTTCTCGGCGGCTTCCTTGATTCGCTGCAGCGCCATGCGGTCCTTGCGCAGGTCGATGCCCTGGCCCTTCTGGAACTCCTCGCAGATGTAGTCCATCAGGCGCTGGTCGAAGTCCTCGCCGCCGAGGTGCGTGTCGCCGTTTGTGGACTTCACTTCGAAGACGCCTTCGCCCAGCTCGAGCACGGAGATGTCAAAGGTCCCGCCGCCCAGATCGAAGACGGCGATCTTCTCGTCCTTCTTCTTGTCGAGCCCGTAGGCCAGCGAGGCCGCCGTCGGCTCGTTGATGATGCGCAGGACGTTGAGCCCCGCCACTTTTCCGGCGTCTTTGGTCGCCTGGCGCTGCGAGTCGTCGAAGTATGCCGGCACGGTGATGACGGCGTCGGTCACCTTCTCGCCCAGGTATTCCTCGGCGGTCTGCTTCATCTTCATGAGAATGAAAGCCGAGATCTCTGCCGGGCTGTAGCTGCGGTCCCTGACGGTGACCTGGCCATCTCCGTTGGGGGCCTCGGTGATCTTGTAGGCCACGATTCCCTTGTCGTACTGGACCTCCCGGGAGGTGAACTTCCGTCCGATCATCCGCTTGATGGCGTAGACGGTGTTCTCGGGGTTCGTGACGGCCTGGCGCTTGGCCGACTGACCTACGAGCCGCTCCCCTTTATCGGTGAAGGCAACCATCGACGGCGTGGTCCGGATTCCCTCCTGGTTTGCGATGACAACGGGGTCGCCCCCTTCCATGATGGCCACGCAGGAGTTTGTCGTGCCCAAATCGATTCCGATCACTTTTCCCATGATGCTCAAACCTCCCGTACTGCTCGAAGTGCTTGGTTATTTCCCCTCATCCTCTTTCGGGACGCTTTTCGAAACGGAAACCTTGGAGGGCCGCAGAAGCCGACCGTTCAGCGTGTATCCGCTCTCGTATTCGTCTACAACCCGGTTGCCCCCCATCTCCGGTGTCTCCACCTGCATGAGGGCCTGATGCCTGTCCGGGTCGAATTCTTCCCCTTTTGCCGCGATCTTTGCCACCCCGTGCCGCTCCAGGCACCCCAGGATCTGGGAGTGGATGAGTTCGAGTCCCTGCTGGAAGGCCTCGAAGTTGTTCCGGACCGACACCTCCGATGCCTGGTGGAGGGCCCGGTCGAGGCTGTCCATGATGGGCAGGATGTCCTTGATCAGCTTCTCGTTGCCGTATTTGATCGCGTCTTCCTTGTCCCTGGCCGCCCTCTTGCGGTAGTTGTCCAACTCCGCCATGGCCCGCAGGTACCGGTCGTAATTCTCCGAGGCTTCCTTTTCCTTCGCGTCCAGGCTTGCGTGCAGATCCGCCGCCTGACCGGTCTGGGTTGCATCCCCTTCCGCGTGCATTCCGGTCTGTGCCGCCTCCTGAGGTTGCTGCTGGGGAGGGGCTTCGTGATCCTTTTTGTGTTTCGCTTTGCTGCCCATGTCCGTCCGGGTTCTCTTCCTTTTCTCGTTATCGGGCGTCGGTCCGCTGGAACAGCCGCCAGTCCACGAGTTCGCAGATGGCGTGCGAAACAACGATGTGCACTTCCTGGACCCGGGGGGTTACGTTGGAAGGCACATTGAGATGGTGATCCGAGATCATTCCAACCGCCCCGCCATCGCGCCCCGTGAACCCGATCGTCACAAGCCCCATTTTCTTTGCCGCCTCCAGGGCCTTCACGACATTGACGGAGCCGCCGCTCGTGCTGAACCCCCAGGCGATGTCCCCTTCCTGACCGAGGGCCCTGATCTGCTTGGAGAAGATTTCCGAGAAATCGTAGTCGTTCCCGATGCTCGTGAGGACCGAGGTGTCCGTCGTCAATGCAATGGCCGGCAGGGGCGGCCGCTCGATGAGAAACCGGTTCACAAACTCCCCGGCGATGTGCTGCGCGTCGGCAGCGCTGCCGCCGTTGCCGAACAGCAGGACCTTGTTGCCTTTCTTCAGGGCTTCCGTGATGACATCGACGGCCCGGATGATCTTTTCCAGGTTATCCCGCAGGAAGGCCTCTTTGATCTGGCTGCTTTCACGGAAGATCCGCTTGATGATGTCGTCAATTTTCTCCATCGGGGCCCCTCTGCAAAGATAACAGCGTCTGCTCACGTCCCTCGCGGGGGTTGCACTTCCAACTGGCTGATTTAATCGGGGTTTTTTCTGGGCGCCGGGTGCTTCCGGCATCCTCGATGTCAAATTTAGGCATCCGTCGGGGTGATGTCAAGGGAACCCGGGAAGATAAAAGCAGATTTAAGGATCGAGGATCGTGGCAGACGGAGAAAAGCAGCGCGTCCGCGGCGTCAATAAAAGGTGCGGGATTGCTTCCCTCGGGCATCAAGAAATATCTTGCCGGTGAGTGTCGCGAAGCTCGGCAACCTTTCCCCGGTTCAGGCGCGAGGTGTGGGTGAGGTACCCGCCGACGCGGCTGACCCCCTCTATTCGAGTGGAGCCGCAACCGGGGCAGGCCGTCTTGAGGCCGCGCACCGTCTGCCGGCAGGCCAAACAGACCGTGAACTCGGGCGAGAAGACGATCTGGCTGCTCGTAGTTTCGCGAAAAGCCCTCGTGGTGAATCGGGCCAGTGCCTCGGCGGAAGGTTTGGACTCCCCAAGCCAGATCGACGTGATGGCATTGCCGCCAATGAGGGGGTGGAAGATGCCCTCGCTCCGGACCCGGCTGAAGGGGTCCGTTTTGGCGGCGATGTTGAGCTGCGTCGAGTTCGTGTAGTACATCTCGCCCCGGGCGATGTCGCCCCGGACAAGATGTCCCGACCGGGGGGAGTGGTACTTGAGATCGAGCCTGGCGAACCGGTAGGCGGTGCTCTCGGCAGGGGTCTGCTCGAGGATGAACCGCATGCCGTGCTGCCGTCCCAGCCTGGCCGCCATCTTCTGGATGTGACCGAGGATCTTGAGCCCGAACTTCAAAGCCTTTTCGTCCTCATGAAGCTGTGCTCCCCGGTGGAGCTGCACGAGCTCGTTGAGCCCCACCATCCCGATGAGATAGGTGGCCCGGTCCAGTTTCAGATAAGCCGACCCTGCGCAGTCCATGGACAGCAGGGCCAGGGGGCCTCCGTCACCGATGGCGAGGAGCCTCTCGATGAACTGCCTCTTCTGGGCGTGGGCCCTGGCGACAATCTCCATGCGCTCCGAGATGAGGGAAAAGAGGTGCGCGTCATTGCCCTCGGCAAGGTATCCCAGCCTCGGGAGATTGAGCGTCACGTTCTGGATGGAGGCATAGCGCATCTCCCAGGGCTTTTGGGCTTCTTTGCGGGCCTGGCCGTCGCTTTCGAAGTCGAGGCTCAAGCATCGCAGGACCTTGTGAGTCCGGTTGCGGTCGAAGATGAAATGGGGGTTCCCCTTCTCGGCGGCCACCCCGCAGACCTGCAAAAGAAAATCCTCGTGGCCGGGTGTCTCGAAGAATTCCTCCGTCATCCGCAGCAGCGGCTTCGGGAAGAAAAAGGGGCTGCCCAGGGCATCGCCCTCCCGGTAGATTTCGAAGAGGGCCCGGGCAAAGCGCTGCGCGTCTTTTGCGTAGTGCCCGTAGGTCTTGCCCGTCAGCTCCCCTCCGGGGCCGATGGCGGGCACCTCGCGCAGGTGCCGCGGGATCTCCCAGGTTATGCCGATCTCGGTGAAAATGGCCTGGCCGCCGCGCGAGACGGCAAGCTGGGAGAACTCGAAGACGAGCATCTGTGCGATCTGCTCGATCTCCCGGTCCGAGAGCTTTGCCAGGTAGGGGGCGAAAAAGACATTCACGGCGTCCCAGCCGATGGTTCCCGAGAAGTACCCCTGCAGGACGGCGCTGTAGCGGACCATGTGGGCCAGCAGCACCTCCGCGTGCCTGGCCGGCTTCGAGGCCGAGAAGGTGTTGGGAAGGTTGAGGCCGAACTTCTTGACGAACTCCAGGGTCTGGCTCGAGCTGTAGGGCCTGTCGACGTAGCCCAGGTCGTGCAGGTGCAGATCTCCGCGCACGTGGGCGTCCCCCACATCATGGGAGAAGACACCGTGCAGGGCGTACTCCTTCTTGATGCCCTCGGCGAGGATCAGGTTCGACGCCTCGGGGCCGTGGGGAAGGTTGGCGTTTTCCTTGTTCTGGTGAAGGATGAGCTGGCTGACATCGTAGAGCGGGAACCCGAGGCGGGTGTGCATCCGCCGTGCCTGCTCGAGACCGCGCTCCATGAGTTTCGCGTCGACGAGTTCACGGATGAGAGGGGCCGTGAGGTGGGCGAGGCCCGAGGCCATGATCTGTCTCTCGACATCGAGGCTGATGGCCTCGGCCGTGTCGAGATCGACATAGGTCTCCAGCATGAGGGCATCGACAATCCTCTTGCGGTCCCAGCGGACGATCTCCTCGTCGGAGGTCCGGACGAACAGGGTAATGTCGGTCGTTTCCTTTGCAGCCACGTGTTTTCCTTTCAGACGAAGGCAACCTTTTTAACAGCTTGTTCGGGGGCTGTCAATCAAAGGTCACTTATTCATCTTCCACATCCGCGGGACGTTAAAATCCCCCTCTTTCCCCCTTTTGCAAAGGGGGAAAGAGGGGGATTTCTCTGGCCCTGAGGCCTGTCGCCTGTAGCCTGTTGCCTCGAGCGGA
>CAZUBX010000093.1:0-6207 GCA_964619035.1 uncultured Syntrophaceae bacterium
CCAGTTACTCTTCAAGCAGACAGGTCCTCCTGAATAAAAAAAGACCCCCATCCCGAAAATGCCGGGATGGGGGTCTTTTCGTCTATTCGATATTGGCACTCACAACAGATGCCATTTGCATCATATCGATCGTCTGACCTTCTTTTAACTTTGTAAAATCAGTTAATTTGCCGGTCTTGCTTGTCGTCTTGGTGTTGTTGAATATTTTAATCAATTTAGCATCAGCCACAATATTTTTGCCGGCATTTTCTGGTTTACCATTGATTGTCTTAGTTTGTAGTTTGTTTGCCTTGATGTAATCCCACAACTTTTTGGTTATCTCAGTACGAGGAAGTGAGCTAGCGCCCAAGAATGCCGCCAAGTCCGCCTTCAATTTTACCGGTTTATTCAATCCTTTTTCTTCTGCCATGTTTATGCCTCCGTTTCTTAAATTGTCTTCGTATCTTTTAAATCATATATTCCGGGGGAAGTATAAGAACTTTCGGTTTTGCAAGTCAAGGCAATGTTGTCCGCAAAATATGTGGTGTGGATGTCTGTCGTCGGGTGAATGAGCCGGTTTCTCGTGTTCAAAGGGCAGGCGTAACCTCCTGGCCAGTGTTACCCCTTTTTTGCGTTTTGCTCGGTTTAGAAAAAGTGCACCGTGACAGAGAAAGCTCGAGCCATCAGTACCCGAGGATGCCCTTCATTTTGTTCAGTGTGTCTTTGACGGGGTCGGGGGACTCTGCGGGCTTCTCTTTTGCGGGCTGCTCATCCGGCTTCTGGCTGCTTTCCTTTGTCCTGCGCTCCGCCTTTCCTTCATCCATTCCAATCGGGTGCATTCCGGTGGACTTGTTCCTCAGTTTCACGGCCCAGAGATATTCGTGCGGCTTTGTCGAGTCCTTGGGTTTCGGCGGATAAGCGATGTTCAACTCATCGCCGTAACCGATGAACTGCAGCATCGCCCCTTTTGCATCCCTGAAGATACCCCCCGGAACCGAACAGCTTGTCACCTCGGGCCCCATGACCACCTTATCCCGGATGAATCGGTTGACATCTGCCGGGGGAAGATAGTTCATCAGGCCGTATCCCGGGTCCTGAGCATCGCTCGATGACCAGAGAATCGTCTCGCCGGTCTTGTCGTTATGGCCGATGGCCATGGCAAAATAGCCGATCGCTGTCGGGATCTTCTTCCATTGGAACTGGATGCTGTCCGTCAGCCCTCCCGTGACGGAGGTAAACTCGACGGGCGCCATGAAGTCATGCCTCTCGCCGACGGCGAATTTGATATCCGGCGTGTAGTTGCCGTGAACGAAGTGCTCTCCCATCAGGGAGCTGCTTTTCGGTACATCCTGGTGGTCTTTCTGGTTGGGCCATTCCGCAAAGGCCCATCCTGCCCTCTGTGACGGGGGAGTCTGTCCGGAACCGGTGCGTCCTGACATGGCTTTCCCGAATTCCGGCATACTCATCTTTTCGGTATCGAGCACCTTGGGCTGGCCCCGCCGCACCGTCTCACCGCATCCCCAGTAAAAGAGCATGCGCACCTTCGGCTTTTCCGCCTTTCGTTCCGGCTCTTCCCCGCCGCGCACAGGCTTTGCACGCTCGGGGATCAGCAGGGGCAGGGTCTTGCCCATGCTCAGGCCGGGGGGGATGTCGTGGGTCGCATCAGGGCCTGACGGCAATGCGCTCGGCGAATTGAGCTGCAAAAGAAGGCTTTTTTTCGGCCCCACTCCCGCCATCTTTCCGATGATCATTCCCTGCAGGCCTGACATCCCTTCCTGGGGCATGCCCGGTATGCTCATGTTCTGTGTTGCGACGCTCACCCAGTACTGGGTCACAGGGGTCTTTGCTTTCTCGGCCGCTGCAGCAGGCGAACCGGTAAGAAGCAGGATCGCGGCCGTCACGGTGCAGCCAGTCTTTGCCAGAATATTCATGGTCAGGTACCCTCCGTCTTGGTTAAAGAAGGTCAGATGCATTTTTGTCTTGCCGAAGCGGTCGCGGACAACTTGATGCGATGAGGGGCTCAATACTCATGCAGCGACGATTGTGCGAGTATGCCGCCGGGTGAAAACGTTAAAACAAGTTCTTCGGTCCAATTATCAGAACTGGCAGATGATCGCGTTGTCCCATAGGATGTTCTGACCCATTTGGCCACCATGCTTCCGTCGGACAACGTTTCTTTCGCTGCAGGCGGCCCAAGCTGAGCGACGACATCATTATACCTGGCTTGACCGATTTGAGAGTTCCAATACGCCTCTTTCTTCTTCGCAACACTGGTGCAGCCGTTTATGGAGGCAATGATCACGAAGAAGACAAGTACCGGCACCATCGAAACAACAACGGGTAGAGTTGCTCTTTTCATGTCCCCTCCTTTTCTTCACTCACGCACTGCATTTCCGAAGGGTAAGAGGATTTTTCTTTTCCCTCACTGGTCACTAGCCACCGGTCACTGTCTTTCAGACAATCGGTTCCCCGTCGTTGATTCGCTCGTAGGCGCGGATGTAGGCGGCGATCATGTTCTCGAGCCTGTAGCGCTGGCGGGTCTCGAGCATGATCCGCCTGATCTGGGGCTCACGGATCTCCGGCGGGCGCCGGTGGAACCTTACACTGTTCTCGAGACCGTACCACAGCCCCCGGGCGTCGTAGTCCCGGAACAAAAAGCCGTTTCCCACATCCTGGGGCGCGCCTGCGCTCTTCAGGCGAAGCTCCCGGATCTTGTCGTGATAGCCCCCCGTGTCGCGATTGGTGGCCGTGGCGCCAAAGATGTTTCCCACCTGGTCGATCTGGCCGCAGGGCTCGTAGAGCGAAGCCCCGAAGACGTCGCTTGCCGCGGCGTAGCCCAGCATGCAGAGCTCCTCGCTGAAGGGCTGGTAACCGATCCGCCCGCCCGAGGCGTAGGCGATCCGCCCGAGGACCTCCACGTGGGTCCGGTCGCTGCCCACCCCGTCGCCCACGATGGCGATCTGGACATCGGGGTGATCGACGGCGAAGGGCCCCGCCACCTGCTCCAGCAAGTCCACGCCTTTCTGCGTGGGGTCGAGGCGCGAGGGCCAGAACAGAAGGATCGCGTCGGCGTCGACGTTGAGCCCCATGCGCTTCTGGAACTCGACGCGGTTGATGCGTTTGGCTTCCAGGACGTCGTCGTCGGGACCGAATTTCTCGACGCAGAAATCGCATCGCTCCGGGTACATATAGGGCGGTGGCGCATTGATGATGGAGATGGCCGTCCCGTGGAAGTACTTGGCCTTGACCTCCATCCTCACGCCGGGCGGCACGAGGGGCCGGTCTATGAAGTAGTCGTAGACCACCTCCTTGAGGAACTGCTCGCCCACGAAATTGATCAGGCTCGCGTTCTTGATGGCCGTGGCCTGGCTGTCGATGCAGCGCCTGCCGGATTCCTCGGAGTAGTAGAGGTTCTCGGAGAAGTCCTCCATATCCACGCCGAAGAGCATGTCGAGCGGGACGTGACCCGTGAAGACATTGTGGACCGTGTGCAGGACGGGGACCCCCCGGGCCTTCAGGTAGGCGTTGATGATCCCCCCCGCCATCCAGTCGTGGGTGTGGACGATGAGCCTTCCGCCATGGCGGGCGCTCACGCCCTTGATGACGTTGTTGACGATCTCGCGCTGGAATTCAGCGGCGTTGAGCAGCGGGTTTCCCCCGTAGGCGCTTAAAAGATCAGAAAATACCCCCGAGCTGACCAGGTGGATCTTTTCGGGGTCGATCTTGTAGCGGACCTCCCGCCACTGCTGGGCGCTGAGCTTGGACTCCCTCTGGAAGCGCTTTTTGAGGTTGAGAACGGCGAGGTGAACGTCAACGCCCCGCTCGGTGAGCCCCTCGCACAGCGCCGAGATGACCTCGCCCTGGCCGCCGCTCTTGCCGGAGATGTACTTGGCAAGCCCCCCCAGATCCTCGGGAAGCCGGCCCGTTTCCGGCGTGATGATGAGAACGGCGGGCTTCTCTTTGCGCTTGAGGATCTCGAAGCGGAAGATGGTGACCGTGAGGATGTCGATTTTCCGCGTCAGGATGTGAACGGCGCTGGCCAGCGATTCCCCGTAGGGGTTTTCGCAGGTGCACAGCGAGGGCTCCCTGCCGGTCCGCTTGTGGATGGCGTAGAGGTGATCCGATGCCGTGAGGTGCCGCCAGTGGGTCAGGAGCTCGCCCCCGGCCTTGCGGGCGATTTCCTCCATCTTCTCGATGTCGTGGAAGAGGTCGAACTGTGCCGGGTCGTCGAGCCAGCCGCCCGTCTGCCGTTCCATCCCGGCCCGGTCGGTACTGGCCGGTGCGGGGATGTCCAGTACCGGGCAATCGATATTCCGGAAGCGCCGGGCCAGCTCCGCCGGAGTGGACGCCTCGATGCCCGGAAACTCCGGGAGCGCCTCGGCAAGACCTTTCCAGAAGTCATGGATCGCGGTGCTTTCCGGGCCCGGTGCGGCCATGTGCTCCACGTTGGTTCCCAGGAGCACGACTCCTTCTGCGCCCTTCGCGATTCGCTCCAGGTACCGGCGGGGCGCAAGGGGGCTCTGCGCGAACCGGATCTGGATGTCGTCGCTCAGCTCCCGGTTTCGAGGGATGACGAGCAGATCCGTTGCCAGTGCCCGGTACACCGTCCCGCTTGCGGCACCGGGCTTTGCCGTCTCGCAGAGCATCGCCGTGTATCCCATGTCGGTGACAACGGCGGCGATGTCGTTGTTGAAGATGAGGTCCGTGTTGCGAAAGGATGTGGAGCGGGTCCCGAAGTGCTTGGCCAGCCGGTCCCGGTGAAAGGAGACCTGGTCCCGGAATTCCTGCTTGCGTGGATCCTCGAAGAGGCTTGCCAGGGAGTGATAGTGCGTCTCGTCGAGAAACTCGACGCGCTCGCCTTCCCGGCCGGCATCGAGGAGATCCTGGAGTGCCTTGATGACCTCGCTCTGGTAGAGCTCCGCCTGATCCAGAAACGTGCCCGACAGACCCACCGTAAGCTTGAAGTCGCGTTGTTTCCCGACAAGGGACGTCAGTGTCCGGATGGCGGGAAGGTAGCACTGCCCCGCCTTTTCCGTGAAGACCTCCCGGTTTCGCTCATCCTGCAGGAACTTGTCCCGTTCGGGATGGAGCAGGAAAGGGAGGTGGAACTGAAAGTAGAAGATAACGGATAACATGTCGCTGTAAATCCTTGCCCTCCGCCTGATGCCGGCTGTCGCTGTGCCTTGACCTCAACGGTCTGCGTCTGCTTCTCTTGCGGCTTCCCCGGCGAAATCGCCTCCGACGATGGCCCCGTCCCTGGGGAAGAACTCGGGGTAATGCCGTTGCAGCTCGGAGACGATTCTCTCGAAAGGCACATCCGCGAAGGCCCCGTGGTCGTGCAGGTATTGCATGTGCCGGTTCCCCTGCCCGTCGAACTCGTGAAAGAGGCAATCCGATTTGCCGTCGAATTCAAGGGGCCTGACGCCGAATTTTTCGCAGAGGCTCATGTTGAAGGTTGGCGTGACCTTGAGCCAGCGGCCTTCCAGGGACAGTTCCGCGTATCCGTGGAAGACGAAAACGTCCGTTTTCATGAGCTTCCGGAGCCGCTCTGTACTCAGATGGTTTTTTACGTCGGCAAACCCGACCCGTGACGGAATCCCCGACGCACGGGCCACTGCGGCCAGGGCAATGGCCTTTGCCACGCAATACCCTTTGCGCTTGCCGATAATGACGCTTGCCTTGAACTCCGCCGGGGCAAGCCGGATGTTGTATGGATCATAGAGAATCTCGTCTCGGACGGCCCGGAAAAGGCTGATGGCTTTTTCCCTCGGCGTTTCACCACTTGCATGGGTTTTCGCGAAGTCGATCACCACCGGGGAGTCGGAGTCGATATAGAACGTCGGCTGGAGATAGTTTCGGAGTTCTTCCGGATTTCGTTCTTCCATGGGAATCCCCCTGATCTCGCCATGAACCTTCCCGCCGGGAAAGCTCGGGTTATCCATGCCGCTTCCCTGCCGGTCCCTCTTCGGGCCGGGCGAAGGGAACCCTCCAACCGGGCAGATGCAACAAGGGCACGATAACGCAGTTTTGAAATCCATTCAAGGGGTTAAAGGGTGGGAGAATATAAAAGGCTTGCCTCTTCCGAGACAAGCCCTTGAAAGGGGTTTAGCCTTTGGGTTTCCTGAAAATGTATTCATTCATGGAGGAGAGCATCGTTGATCCCCTCCATGAACGAATAGGAGAGAGGTAGATGACAGAGAGAGTTCGTTATCGTTCCGGAGAACGTTG
>CAZUBX010000093.1:6307-10959 GCA_964619035.1 uncultured Syntrophaceae bacterium
GAGAGAGGTAGATGACAGAGAGAGTTCGTTATCGTTCCGGAGAACGTTGTTTTCTTGTGGGCCGCCCTGCGCGGCGCCGTTCCCGCTGTCCGTTTGTATTCATTCATGGAGGAAAGCGCCGTTGCTTCCCTCCATGAATGAATAGGAGAGAGGTAGATGACAGAGAGAGTTCGTTATCGTTCCGGAGAACGTTGTTTTCTAGTGAGCCGCCCTGCGCTTCGCCGTTCCCGCTGTCCGTTTGTATTCGTTCATGGGGGGATCGTCGTTGACCCCCCCATGAATGAATAGGAGAGAGGTAGATGACAGAGAGAATTCTATGTGTGCCCGAGGGCCGTTTTATCTAATCCCGACCTTCCGCTTTCGTCTTGCCGAGCAGTTTCTCGAAATAGAGTCTGCCTTCCGTGGCGCCGGAAGAACCTCTCGGTTTTCTTGCGTTGCGGACCTGCCGGTCAAACCAGAACCTGAAGTTTACCGTGGATGCCTTTCTTGTATTCAACATATGTTGCCCCTTTCGGTTCCCTTTGCTTTTTCACTTGGTTTATACACGAGGAAGAAGCATGGGTATATCGGAGCAACTCTGATTTTCCTATCGGATAAACTCCTGTGAAAATGCCCGAATTTGTCTTACAAAATGGAAAAATGTTCCTCTATGCGGAACATCTTGCATACAATATACGGTCTGATTTTCGAAAAAGCAAGAAAAAACCGCGACAGGTGATTCCTCGATCAGCCCTGGCTCTATGCCGGCATGAGAGTCCGCAGGATGTCTTCCTTGCCGATGATGCCGACGAGGCAACCGCCCTCCAGGACCGGAAGCGTGTGGATGTTGTTGTTGACCATGAGTGTCGCGATGTCCTCCAGGCTCGCGTCGGGGTCGATGGTAATCGGGTCAAGGGTCATGGCCTGGGAGACCTTCGAGGCGAGGATTTTGTCCACTTCCTTCTCCATGCTCCGGTAGGATGTCAGGGGGATGATGCCGTCGAAAAAGGTGAACAGCGAGGGCAGGGGGAGCTTTTTCTGCTGGACGATGAGATCGTCCTGGCAGATGATCCCGATGAGCCTGCCCCTGTCGTCAACGACGGGCAGTCCGTTGAAGTGGTTTTCCAGGAGGAGCTTTGCCGCCTGCGTGATCTCCGTGTCGGGTGTGACCGTGACCACGACCTTCGTCATCATGTCCCTGGCCTTGAGCATGGCCCTTTCCCTCCTTTGCACTGGTTTCGCGAACAGGCTAGCGATCATTCCCTCTTAAGTTCAGCGATGGAATGCCGATAGGGTTATCAAGGACACTGGCTGAAACCGGCGCCGGGCGGTCACGGGCCAACGGGATTTTCCCTTCCGGACGGACCTGGCCCGCTTCAACCCTTGATCCGGCTGACAGCGTTTCTATCTTCTCCTTTCTTCCTTCTCCCCCTGGGCCGCACCACCCGGGGGGACCTTTTTTCAAAAAACAGTAACTGGGAAATTGGTTGATTCGTTGACTGAGAATCAGGATTGAGCTGACTGCCGCACAGCGGCGAGACCAGATAGACGGAACAGACCAGATAGACCGAATAGACCAGTTTTACGCCCGGCTGCGCCGGATCACCAGGCGGCAGCAGCCGATGATGTTTTCGGGTGTGTAGAGGGCCAGTTCGTCGCGGTAGAACCGCGGGTACAGGTCTTGGATCACCGCGTCCTCGTCACGAGGGTCGTTGCGGATTTCCTCGAAGAGGGACCGGGTGGCCTCGCGGGTATCCCTGAACGCTTTCCGGGCGTCCTGCCCCATCAGCGGTCCCTGGTGAGCCAGGCAGAGGATTCGGGGTTCGAGGGCTTCCAGGCGGTCGATCGTGGCCATGTAGTCCCCATACCCCGTGAAGAAGATGGGGAAAAACCCGATGCTGGGGATGCGGAAACCCAGGCTGTCGGAAACCATCAGGGCACCCAGACCCGGGACATGGACCAGGATGTTGCCAATGGCGTGCCCCCCGACGTGAAGAAAACGGAGTGTCACTCCCCCCAGGTCCAGCGTCTCGTTGTCGACGGCAACCCTGGCGCCGTCCACGGAGGGGGGGCGTTCGATGGGGGGGCGCCCCGGCCGGTAACCCTGCGACTTGAGAAACTCCGACATGAAGCGGTCCTCGGCCACGAGGGCCGCCGCTGTCTTGGGGTGGGACAGGAACTCCCGTGCGCCGGCCCCGATGACGACGCGGGCTTCGGGATAACGCTGCCGCAGGGCGGGCAGGCCGTTGATGTGGTCTCCGTGCGGGTGGGTGACGATGAGGGTGTCGGGAGTTATCCCGAGCGACTCCAACTGGCCGATGGCCTCGTCGGCCGTGGCGGATATCCCCGTCTCAACAAGGGCCGAAGCCGTCTTTCCCCGGACGAGATAGAGGTTGAAAAAGGAATTGCCCAGGACCCAGAGCCCCTCAGCCAGACGTTCGGGGAAGATTGCCGCTCTCTCTTGCGATGGACGTCCCATGGCCCGGAGATCAACCCCCCTCGTAGCCTTTGTAGCTGCGAAGGGAGACTGATTTCTCGGGATACTGAAAAACCTCGTAGTCGGTTTTCTTGCCCAGGATTTTGTCGATCTTGTCCTGGAGTGTCGAGCGCTCCTTGCTCCCGAACCACTTTTTCCAGTCGTCCATTCCCTGCCAGGTGCTGATGACGAGATACTCTTCGGGGTTGTCGGCGCTGCGAAGCGTCTCACCGGAGATGTAGCCCGGCTGCCTCGAGGCCAGCGTCCTGAGTTGCGTGATGAGATCCAGAAGAGCCGCTTCCTTTTCCTGCGTGACCTTGCGTTTGATAAGCACTTTGACGAGCATGTCCACGCCTCCTCTCTTGGATTTCCAACGCTTCGGTTTTCATCATAGTATCGATAAGCCCGAACTTCAACGAAAAACTATCACCGGCCGATCGGCGGACCTGCTCAATTCTGTTGACAAATCGGGGCGAGAAGGTATTTTATAAAAGGATGATGCATGGATCGGCTCGGCGATCCGTCCAGGGGTGCAAGACCGGTTTCAACCGGTTTTTTTCATATCCATGCGATGAAAGAGTGACCCTATGGCAGCTGACGACCTCTCCCGACTCAAGATCGACAAGACCGCGAAAACCGTGAAGACCAGCCTGCGAAAGCGGCCGATGCTCATCATCGGTGGCGCAGGGATCGTGGTGCTGGCGGCCGTCCTTTACTGGATGGGGGTTTTTACCCCCGCCCAGTCGGTGGAGGTGGCCACGGTGAGCCAGACTTACCCCTCCCAGTCGTTCACGCTTCTCAATGCCAGCGGCTATGTGGTGGCCCAGCGAAAGGCCGCCGTCGCCTCGAAGATCACCTCCCGGCTCATGGAGCTTTCTGTCGAGGAGGGGAGCCGCGTGAAAAAGGGGGACATCATTGCGAGGCTGGAGGGCGATGACGCCAAGGCAGCCCGGGACCAGGCCCAGGCGAACCTGAGCGTTTCTCGCTACAGCCTCACCCAGGCCCGCGCGGAGCAGGAGGATGCAAAGAGCTCCTACGAGCGGGAGAAGGGGCTTCTCAGTCAGGAGTACACGACAAAGGCTTCCTTTGATGGCGCCGAGGCCCGCTACAAGAAGGCCGTTGCCGGCGTATCCGGCGCCGAGTCCGCCGTGAAGGCCGCCGAGGCAGCCCTCGAGGGGGCAAAGGTGAATGTGGAGTACACACTCCTTCGGGCGCCCTTTGATGCGGTCGTTCTCACGAAAAATGCCGACATCGGAGACATCGTGACCCCCCTGGGCGCCGCCGCCAACGCCAAGGCGGCCGTTGTGACCATCGCCGACATGAACTCGTTGCAGGTGGAGGCTGACGTGTCGGAGTCGAACCTCGAGCTGGTGAAGAAAGGACAACCCTGCGAGATCCAGCTCGACGCCCTGCCGGAGAAGCGTTTCCGCGGAGAGGTCCACATGGTCATTCCCACGGCGGACCGCACCAAGGCCACCGTCATGGTCAAAGTTGGCTTCATCGACAAGGACCCCCGGATCCTTCCCGAGATGAGCGCCAAGGTCGCCTTCCTGTCGAAAGCCGTCAGCCCCGAGGAGGAGAAGTCCCGCACCACGATCAACCCCGCCGCCGTGGTGAGCCGGAACAGCAAATCGACGGCATTCGTCATCAAGGGAGGCCAGGTGGAGGAGCAGGAGATCACGACGGGCGAGAAGCTGGGCGATCTGCTTGTCGTGACGGGCGGCGTCAAGGCGGGCGACCGGGTGGTCCTGAACCCGCCCAAGGGCCTCAAGAGCGGAAGCCGCGTCAAGCAGGCCGAAAAATAAATATAGAGGGTAAGAGGGTTCGAGGGTAAGAAGGTCGGAGCAGCTGATAGCAAACAATTTACCTCCGATTTTCCAACCTTCTCAACCTCTCACCTTCTCAACTTCTTCCCTGAGCAAGGCCATGACCGATCCCGTAACCACCTGCGATGAGCACGGGCCTTCCTCCGTGCTGGAGAACCAGCCCGTCATCGCCGAGGTGAGAAACGTCAACAAGGCCTACCTGCGCGGCAGCCACATCATTCCCGTTCTCCAGGAGATCAACTTCGACATTCGCGAGGGCGAGTTTCTCGCGCTGATGGGCCCCTCGGGGTCGGGCAAGAGCACACTGCTGAACCTGATCGCCGGGATCGACAAGGTCGATACCGGGACCATCGTCATCGGCGGTGTCGACA
>CAZUBX010000094.1:0-4601 GCA_964619035.1 uncultured Syntrophaceae bacterium
GCTCACCTCCGAGGAGATGTAGTTGTTGAGCCCCTGGAGGGAGTAGTCCATGTTGCTGTTTTCGTTGATCTTCCAGTCCGCCTTGGAAAGGTACTGGTCCACCAGGTCGACTTCCATCTTGTTGATGACTTCCCTCAACCGGGCGTGCTGGTCGCGGTAGATGATGTAGGCCTTGGCGGTTTTGCGGTATGGAGACTGGAGCAGGGTCTCCTCGACGATGTCCTGGATTTCTTCGACGCTTGGAATCCGGTCGCCCAGGAGCTGCTCGGACAGCGTGAGCACCTTGATCGTCAGGCGCTTGGCAGTGCCTGAGTCGTATTCCTCTGTTGCTGCACCGGCTTTTGTGATGGCGCTGATGATCTTGTCTGAGTCAAATTTGACAACACGACCATCCCGCTTCCGAATTTGACTGAACATTCGGTTCCCCCTTTGCTTAGATTTTATAGAACGCGAGAGTGAGAATGAGATTGACAGGAGTAGGTTTGCGTCCCCTCTACGCAAAGTGTCCGTGTCGCACAAGATATAGTGGTGCAATTTTGATGCAAACACCACATCTAGTCAAGAAAAAATTACAAATTTCTTTTTTGGGTTTCTGGTTGGATCAACTTCCTGATATTGTTTGCGATTTCACGCTGAGATCCCGCCTCTCCGGCCAGATGGTGAAAAATATTTTGAGGGTGCCACAGAGTGTCATTTCCGGGTAAGTGCCTGAATTTTGACGGAGTTAAAGAGGGCGTCGGACCTGATAAGCTCTCCGGGAGGCCCTCTCGGGGCTATTTTCATCTTTTTTGACGGTGTCCCTCAAAGCGTCAAAAAAACATACCATATATGGGGGTCCTAAATTGCACCCGGGACCATATGTTGCGGTTTTGGACTCCCGCTTGTCGCGAAGGGTAACGGTTTCGGAACGGAAAAGCAATATCAGATTAATGACAGGGTACAGGGGCGAAAGAGAAGTGTCTGAGTGCATGAGTGTCTAAGTGTCTGAGTGAAGATAAAGAGAAGAAGGGATCCTGGACTCGGACTTCGGGATTTTCCAATACCCAATACCCAATACCCGATTACTGCCCTAGACTGGGTTTTTCCGCCACGTAGAGGTGGCAGATACCGAAGGTGAAGGGTTTTGAGAGGGCGAGGAGGAAGCCGTTTTTCAGGATCCGCTGCTCGAGCGCTCTGGGCGGCTCGAAGTCCAGGACGGAATCGCGCAGGTAGAAGTAGGGCTCTTTCTTCCCGGCCACGGCGGCGCCGATGAAAGGCAGGATCCTCTTGAAATAGAAGAGGTAGACTTCACGGATGACGGGCGTCTCGGGAAGGGAAAACTCCAGGATGGCGAAGCGGCCGCCGGGCTTGAGCACCCGCAATGTTTCCCGGAAGAGGCTGTCCATGTCCTGGACGTTGCGAACGCCGAAGCTGATCATGGCGTGGTGAAAGCTGCCCTCCCGGAAGGGTGTTTGGGTGCCGTCGCCCTGCAGAAAGAGACAGCGGCCGGGATGGGCGCTCTGGGCCTTCTTTTTCAGGGCCACGTGAAGCATTTCCTCGGACAGATCGATGCCGGCAACCCGGCAGTCGGCCTGGCGGGCGGCCTCGATGGCCATGTCGGCCGTTCCCGTGGCGATGTCGAGGACGTACTCGCCGTCGCGGATTCCGAGGGCGCTCACGGTTCTGCGCCGCCAGATCTGGTCGATCAGGAGCGACAGCGTGCGGTTGCCCCGGTCATAGGTCGCCGCCATCCGGTTGAAAAGGGGCCGGATGGCCCCTGGCCGCTTGTCCAACTGATCTTTTCCTGTGGATGATTCCATGGGGTTTATCTCCCGGCGGATTGATATACACACCTTGCATATAGAGGTAAAGAAATTTTCGGAAGCGAGGGTAGAGGGTAGCGGGGCGAGGGGAAAAGCTTGTCAGGCCGCTTCGCGGCTAGAGCCCGGCCGAGGAAGGGTTTGTCGTGAAGGTCTCGAGCACCATGGAGTGGATCTACTACACTGACTGGTGCTACGCCAACCGGATGACGGCCGACGACATCACCGTGCGTCAATGGCTGCAGCTCGCGCCGCGCCAGACGGTGATGAAACACCAGGGGGGCCTCCTTCCCCCCCGCCTCGAGGACGTGGGCCGCCTCATTGACGGGAGCCCCTTTCCGCAGATCATCACGGCGAAGCTCGAGACATTTTGCCTCCAGGCCCGGAGGGTCCCTCATAATAAAAAAGGGGAACCTCCCCCCCCTCCTTCCACGAAAAAAGGGAGATTCCCCAGGGGATGGCCCGGGACGAACCCGGGGCGAGAACGGCATTTTACGATAGGGCCGACAGGCCTCTCAACGAGTCTCTCTTTCGCTTTTATCCTTCCGCGTCGGGAAGACTAAAGTATAGACAAAGGCCAGGCCGGTAAAAAGTAACAATAGAAAAATCCCCTCCACGAATGCTCCTCCTTAAACCCCCTCCGGTTGGCCGCAACTCTCTCCGGGCAACAGCCCGGCCCTTGTCTTACGGCAACCATATCGACCTGGAGGAATAAAGACAATACGGCGCACGGGTGATTTTTCCCTCGGTAGAGTTTCTTAGGAAATCTACGAAAAAAGTATTAGCCGGGTACGCAGGTTGCGGGCTGTGGATAAGAAGGAGGGGGTTATTTTACGATGAAGGTGACCGAGTCGGCCACGCGGTTTTCGCCGTCGACGAGCGAGAGCACGTGCCTGCCGCGCTCGGGCTTCCAGAGCAGCGAGGCCGACGTACCGATGGTGTTCTCATCGAGGCGCCACTCGTGGGTGTCGCCGGCAAACCGGCCGACGAAGGAGACCCGCTGCAGCTCTGCGGGGATGTCCGGGTCGAGGGTGATGATTGTCGCGGGCTGCGGGTAGACGATCCGGGCGATCTCATGCCGGGTCTCCCGGGCGATTGCCTCCTGCGGCTCCGTTCCCGCGATGAACCATTCGGTCCGCGGGGGCTCCAGGTTTGCGCGGAAGGCCACCTGTTTTGCCACGATCCCGGGTGCGGCTTTGGGCGCTTTCGAGGCAGAGCGCCTGTGAAGGTGATTCATGACGTCGAGCCAGACCGGTGCAGCGCCCGCCATTCCGGAGACGTTCCACATGGGCTCGCCGGAGAAGTTTCCCACCCAGACGCCGACGGTGTAACGCTCCGAGTAGCCCACGCACCAGTTGTCGCGCATGTCCTTGCTCGTGCCCGTCTTCACGGCCGTCCAGAAGCGGGTGGCCAGCGGGTTCTCCAGCCCGAAGGTCGCACTCCGGGCCTCGCGGTCCGAGAGGATGGCCGAGACGATGAAGGCCGCCCGCCCGTCCATAACGGGTACAAGTGCCTCCGGGGCCTCGCCCGCCGCAATCCTCAGCGCACCCCAGCGGCCGCGGTTTGCCAGCGTTCTGTATGCGTTCACCAGCTCATAGAGGGTCACGTCGGCCGAGCCCAGCGCAAGCGAGAAACCATAGTAGTCCGCCTCGTGCTCCAGGCTCGTCATCCCGAGGGCCCGGAGCCTCTCCACGAAGGCATCGGGGGTGATGAGCATGAGGGTCCGGACGGCGGGGATGTTGAGTGAGGCCGAAAGGGCCGTCCGCAGGCTTACGGGGCCGAGAAATTCCCGGTCGTAATTCTCCGGGACGTAGAGCCCGCCCGTCGTGGGGATCTGCAGGGGCGAATCCTCCAGGATGGAGGCGGCCGTAAGGAACTCTTTCTCGATGGCCAGGCCGTAGAGGAAGGGCTTCAGCGTGGAGCCCGCCTGCCGGAGGGCACGGATGCCGTCCACGTGGGGCGCGCTCGAAGCTCTGCCCTGGTTGGCCGCATAGGCAAGGATCTCTCCCGAGGCGTTGTCGACGACGAGGACAGCGCCGTCGTTCACATTTCTCTCCCTCAGCTGTGCGAGCTGGTGATTGAGGGCCTCGAGGGCGAAGATCTGGTGCTCCCCGTCAAGGGTGCATCGGATCCGCTCCCCTTCGCCCCTCAGCAGCATCCGTGCCACGTGGGGGGCGAGCGCCACCTGGGGACGGATCCGGTAGGGGCGTCCGAGCGCCTGAGCGGTGAGTGCTGCGATCTCTTCGGCGGTCGCCTCCGATCCCGTCCGGGCGGCAAGCCGCAAGGCCCTGCGCGCCACGGCTTCCGCCGCCGTCCTTGAGGAAGGGATGAGCGATGCCAGGATGAGCGACTCCGCCTCGTTGAGACCCGAGGGGTCCTTGTCGAAGAGCCCGCGCGATGCGGCGGCGATCCCCTGCAGCTCCCCCCGGAACGTAATGAGGTTCAGATAGGCCTCGAGGATCTCGCCCTTGGACCAGGCCCGCCCCAGCGCCAGGGCGGCCGAGATCTGGCGCAGCTTCTCTTTCCAGGTTCTCTTTGCGCCGCGGGGCGTAGCGGTTTGGTCGAGGCGCGAGGCAAGCTGCATGGCGATGGTGCTTGCGCCGCGGGACCCGCCCGAGGCGACATGGCGCACAAGCGAGGCACCGAGGGCCTGCCAGTCGACGCCGGCATGATCGTGGAATCGCCTGTCTTCGGCCGCAACGACGGTATGGGCGAGTGCAGGCGAGATGTCGGTGAGCGCAACCCACTCCAGGCGCCGCCCCGTCGGGTCCACGCGCATCTCGTGGATGACGCTGCCATGAC
>CAZUBX010000094.1:4611-10906 GCA_964619035.1 uncultured Syntrophaceae bacterium
ATCGGAGAGGCGGCGCGAAGCGCGCACCTCTTCAAAGGATGGCAGCAACGGCCCGAAGAGATAAAGCCCGGCCGCCAGCGTGCACAGGAAGGCCAGGCCGCTCACTAAGACGGCCGCAGCGATATACTTCCAGCCCCGTAATGACATGCGAATCATGAATCAACTCCCTCATGCCTGTGAGCGGCAGTGGAAGAAAGTGTATGAGTGTCTGAGTGCTTGAGTGAAGATTAAGAAAAGCGATGCAGCTCTAGAGTCCGAATCTTTCTCTTCACTCAGACACTTTCACACTTAGACACTCAGTCACTTCTTTTGCCTTGCAGCTCCGTCAAGGATTGACCGACAGCGACGCGTTGGGGATCTCCCCGAACATCTCCGGCGCGTAGAGTGCCTCGGCCCGCGTCGGTGGAAGCTGAAAGGTTCCCTGGTTGTTGAGACGCAGCGTGTAGCCCGTCTTCCAGGTCCCCTTCGGGACGTAGCTGTAATAGAACCGGCAGGCCTCGAAGGCGCGCTCGGTGTAGGCCTCGTGCGCGTGCCCCGCGTTTTTGTCCGCCCCCGGTTCGAGACCTACCGTGAGGATGGCCGAGCCCGCCGGGATGGGGTCGCTCAGGACGACCCAGGTCATGTCGGATTGGGCTTCGACCTCGAGGAGGACCCTCACCACGTCTCCGCGGCTCCAGAAGGTCTTCACCTTTTTCTCCACGGGCGTCACCGTCTTCTTGATCCGGTAACCGCTCGAGAAGGGTCTCTTGAGCGGGACGGCCGCGAGGCCCTGGATGGTTGCCCAGGGGGCGCCTTTGCCCTCGTGGAGGATTGTCAGGTTTTGCTTTCCTTCGGGCCAGTCGAAACGGGCCGTGCCTCCCTGGGGCGTCTCCCAGAAGCCCCAGTTCACCGTCGAGGTTTTCGGTCCCAGCGCGGCCGTGGTTTTTCCCGACAGCTCTTCCTTTTCAAAGTTCGCCGAGAACTTCTCGAAGGCAAGCACTCCCCAGGCATTCGCCGTCGTCGTGTCCCAGTGCCCTTGCTTCATACGGCCGAGGGCGCCTTTCGCGATCCGCGGGGCGTCCTCCTTCCAGGCGTCGAGATCGACCACGGCAAGCAGCGTTCGCGCCGCGTTCACATCGGGGGTCACCATGAGCCACCACAGGCCGTCGGTCCGCTCCGTGGAGAAACCCATGGTGCTTCCCTGCAGGTTGAGTCGGGAGCGCAGGATCTGCTGGGCCGAGGTGAGCTTCTTTGCCCGCTCGGAAATGTCGCCCACCCGCTTGAGCACGCCGATCCAGTCTATCACGGCCGAGGTGGGCCAGAGATTGGGCTCAATGGCCACGGAGCCCAGCAGGGCCGCCTTCGCCTTTCCGTAGCGGGAGAGGGCCTCCACGGAGGCCACCTTGCGGATGGCGAGATCCGCCGTGGCGAGATCCCCTGAGCGCCTCACGCGCCCCTCCACAAATCCCGTCAGTCCCGCCTCCATCTGCTCCCGGGGGGAGGCCGGGATCTCGAATGCCGCCTCGTGGGCAACGGCGAGCACGTAGGAGGTAAGCACGTCGCTTCCCGTGCGCATCAGGGGGAAGTACTTCAGCAGCCCCTCGTCGTCGAGGTAGGCCGGCAGCTCGCGTATCCGCTCCTGCCAGAGAGCCTTGTCCCTCAGGGCCACGGCCTTTGAGATTTTCTGCTCGAGGCAGCCGTAGGGGTAGCGCGACATATACTCGCGCACGCCGGCCAGCCCGTCGCCGATCCGCGGCTGCAGCCGCACTACGATCCCGCCTTTGCCGGCAACGGCACCGGCGGGGCGCTCCACGGGGATCTCGACCTTGTCCCGAACCTGTGCAAGGGTGGCCTGCCAGGTCCGGACGGGAACGGCCGGTACCACCTTCTGGGAGACTTTGACACGGTCCGAGGTCTTCCCGTCACGCTCCAGCGCGGAGATCTCGTAGTCGAGCTTCTCGACACCGGAAGGAATCCGGATGTCCCAGCCGATCTCCTTTGCCTCGCCCGGCGAGAGCCCTGCGCGTAGGGTTTCGTAATCGGTTTTCTCCGTCCCGGCCGTGACGGAGAGCTTTGCCTCCACGTTCAGGGGTTTCTGCGTCGTGTTGCGAAGAGTGACGCCCGCTCTCAGGAAATCCCCTTCGCGGGCGAGCGGCGCGATGCCCGGGAGCAGCATGAGATCCTGTGTCGTTCGCACGTCGGAGTGCCCCGTGCCGAAGAAGTCCGCCCCGCCCGTGGCGACGGCGACGATCCGGTATTCCGTGAGGCTGTCCGTAAGCGGGATCTTCAGGCGGGCTTCGCCCTTTTCATCGAGCGGCACCGTCGCCTTCCAGATGAGCAGCGTGTCGAAAAGCTCGCGAGTGATCTGCTTGCCGCCGCCGCCGCCCTGCGGGAGTGCCTTGAGCCCGAAGTGGCGCTTGCCGATGACCATCATCTGGGCCGTCGAGGTGAAGATCTCGTAGGGGCGCTGGCGCATCATCGACTCGAGGAGCCCCCAGCTCCCGTTCGGCCGCAGGGCGAGAAGCCCCTTGTCCACGGCGGCCACGGCCAGCTCCGTCGTATCCGGCAGCTTGCGCCCGTCGGCCGTGCGGACCCGGAAGAGCACATCGACCTCCTGGCGCACCCGGTAGACGGGCCTCTCGGGTATGACCTCCACGGCAAGCTCGTGGGCCTTCCATCCCACGCGGATCTCGCCGATGCCGAGCTTGTAAGCCGGCTTTGCCGGGTCGAAGGTCGCCGTGGGCGCCGCCTCGGCGGTCCTGCCCCTGACGGCAAGGACCGAGACGAAGGCGTTGGGCGCGTAGTTGCGCTTCACGGGGATCTCCACGACGGGGCTCTTGCCCGAGAGCTTCTGGATGGAGACGTCGAGGATCCCCTCGCGTTCCACCGTGACGAGGGCCGTGGCCTCGCGGAAGGGCATCCGGACCTGGAGGCGGGCCTTCTCGCCGGGCTCGTAGCGCTTCTTCTCGGCGATGACGTCGATGCGGTCGTCGTTGCGGGCCTCGAACCACCATTCGTCCTTGCCGGCCACCCAGAGGTTGAAGTTGGCCAGGGCGGCATTTCCGTCCTCGTCTTTCGTCTCGGCCTGGAGGATGACACCGCCCGAGACGGGCGAGGGCGCTTCGCACAGCAGGGTGCCCGATGCGTCCGTCTTTCCCTTGCAGTGCGGGCCGGTCTCGCAGGTCGCCATCCCGGCGTCGTCCGATTTAGCCTGGCAGGGCAAGGCGATGCGCTTGATCTCGGTGAGGTTCTCGTAGGAGTAGAACCCGCCTGCGATCCGCCTGCGGTGCGAGTAGGTCTTGCGCTGGTAGAGATCCACGGAGACCTCGCTGTCGGCAACAGGGTTTCCGACAAGATCGAGGACGACGACGCGGTAGCGAAGGGCATCGGCCGAGGCGGCCCAGGAGTCGGGCCGCAGGCCCACGGCGCGCTTCGAGGGGGCAAGCGGGATGTTCGTTGCCGCCGTCTGGACCTCGCCGTTGGGGTCGCGGTACTCGAGCTCTGCGTGGAGCGACTTCGGCGTGTCGATCTTCGGCAGCTTTGCGAATTTCGTCCGTGCTGACCCCGCGTCGTCGAGTTTCAACTCCTGCGTGGGGAGCCGGCGGGGCTTCTCGCGGCCGGGTGCGGCTTCCTCGTCGATGCCGAGTTCATCCTCCGGCGAGAACTTCCGGGTGCCCTCCTTCAGGCGCTCGCCCGAGAAGGTGTACTCGTCATAGCCCCTGAAGGCGACCGTTCGCGGACGGATCTCACCGCGGAGCTTCACCGGGAGCCTTCCCGCGCCTCCGCCCGAGAAGTAGGAGACGGCCAGATCGATGCCGACCTCGCTGGGCTGCACGGGCGTCCCGGCAGGCCCCTGGACGAGCGCCTTCATCAGCGGGATTCGGAACTCCTCCACCTGGAAGGATCCGGTGCTCAGTGTTGCCGCTCCTTTTTTGCCTCCCTTGCGTGCGAGGGCCACCTCATAGGCGCCGAGCCGTGCCCCTTCGGGGATCTTCCAGTCCGTCCCGGCGCTGCCGTTGCCTTTCCAGGAAACCGGCATCCGGTATTCCTGCCCGCTCCCGCCGTGGCGGATCAGCACTTCGTCGAATCGTGTCTTTTCATCGGGCAGGGTGAAACCGCTCGTCGTGGGGATCCGCAGGATGTGTTTCATGTGGACCGTCTCGCCTGCCCGCAGGAGCGTGCGGTCGAAGACCGTGTGGGCGACGACATCGTCAAGGCCGCGGTAGTCGGCTGAGGGAAGCTGGAAACGCCAGGGCTCGATGCCGTCCTCCCAGCTCGAGTGGGTGAAGGTTGCATCATCGCCCGACCGAGCGAAGACGAAGAGGCCGGAGCTCATGCCGCCCAGCATGCCCGTGGCCTCGTAGTAGTTGACATGCCAGTTGCAGCGGGCCTGTGTGTCCTGGGAGGGGAGGGTGCCCTGGATCAGGGCGACGCCCCGCTCGTCCGTTTTTCCCTGCCAGATGCGCTTGCCGCTGCAGTCCCGGATGGACACGTCGGCGCCGGAAACGGGGCCTGCCGTGTCGAGGGCCGTGACCCAGACGAGCGAGGACTCTCGGCCCCATTTGAGATGAGCCGCCAGGTTCGTCACAAGCGCCGTCGTCGGCACGTACAGGGGGGCGGGCTTTCCCAGGAGGTGGGTGCCCAGGATGCGGCTCTCGAGCTCCACGACGTAGAAGCCGGGCTTCCCGAGGGGGATGCCGACCACCTCGAAGGCTTTTCCGCCTTCAGGCACCGGCAGCTTGAATTCCTTTCCGCCCGCCTGTCCTGCGAAGACGGACTTCTCGCGGGCGGCTGCGGCGATGTTTCGCAGCCAGTGAATGACCCGCTCCTCCCGGTCGAGATTCACTTTCTGGACCTTGCCCTTTACCTGCTGGGTGACGGCCGGTGTTTTCCCGGCAGCCTCCGTCTGAGCCTGTCTGCCTCCCGCAGCCGGGGTCTCCGGGGCCTCGGGGAGGATCTCCTCGGCCTCTCCCTCGACGGAAAGCAGGTGGTTCTTCAGCTCCGCTTCGATGTTTCGTACCGTCACGGGCAGAAGCGGGTTTGCCGCCTCGAGGATCCCGAAGCGGGCGGAAAACTTCGCCAGCGGCGGATAAGCTTCCGTCCTCACCGCCAGCGGGAACCGGTTGGTGTTGGCCAGCGGCCGCCCCGCGTCATCCTTCATCCCCTTCGGCATCTCGATCGAGAAGGCAGCCTTTTCGGGAAAGGGTCCCGTGAAGGTAATCGCCTGGGTATGTGTGCGGCTCCCATCGTCCGTCGTCTTCGGTTTCCACGTCTTGCCGTTTTCGCTCCGGAGGGTAATGTCTCGGGCCAGGCTCCAGGGCGTCGGTGCCGAGAAGGTCAGGCGCATAGGCAGAACGGGGATGCACGCGCCTCCCTTCTTCTCGCGCGGGCAGGAGAACTCCGCACGGAAGGGTGCGCGGGCCTGGAATTCGAGAACCTGGTCCTCCTCCGTCGCCACACCGCTCTTTGCGGCAACGCCCTTGCCCCAGACGAGCCGGATCTTAACAGAGGGCGGGAAGGCCTGTTTCGCCCGGAGGGTCACGACCCTTCCCTCGTCTTTCCGGTAGCGCAGGGCCTTGAGGACCTGCTCGCGTTCTTTTCCCGATACCATCGTTGCGCCCACCCGCTCGCCGACGCCGCTCACGGAGAACCAGACGTTCTTCAGGAGAGACTCCTGTGTGGGTTCCGCATCCAGGTAAAGGACAAAGATTTGTTTCTCGTCGATGTCCGTGTCCCCCTCGTAGGGGTTCGACCGCAGAATGGACGGGCCGCCCGTGGAGAAGGAGAAGCCCGCATCGGCCGCCACAGGGGCTCCCGCCAGCGTCTTTACGCCGGCCTTCAGGGTGAAGCTGCAGGCAACGCCGCCGGGAAGATCCCGGTCGAAATCATAGGACCAGGTCCGGGCATCGATCCATCGCCCCTGGCCTTTCTCGGCGCAGCGGATGTCGAAGGGGTCCGCAAGCCGCGGGTCGCCGAAGGAGACCATGGGCTCCGAAAACCGCGCCGTCACCTGCCGGATTTCCTTGACGGTGCCCTGCGGCGAGAAGTGCTCGATCTGCACAGTTGCCTGAACTTCTCGGGCGAGGGCAGGGGTGAGTGCAATCAGGATGAAAAAGGGCAGGGAGAGGACAAGGATCCGATGAACCCGCTTAGCAAACGTGCCGGTGTGACGCATGGCGAACCTCTCGGAGGGATTTCATGATGATGTAGCAGAAAGGGGTGCAGGGGGGCAAAGGGTTTCTTACTCAGGGACCAGGGACGAGGGGGTAGCAACTGTCTCGTCAAGTGATATTTGAGTGATTTTTTGTTCTTTGAG
>CAZUBX010000095.1:0-10270 GCA_964619035.1 uncultured Syntrophaceae bacterium
GGCCGGCCAACCGCCAGGGCCGGATCGTGGCCGATGTGATCGCCGGGCGCGACTCGCGGTTCCGGGGCACCCAGGGCACCTCCATCATCGGGCTGTTTGGTGCGGCCATTGCGTGGACGGGCGTCAGCGAAAAAACGCTGAACCGGATCGGCGATACCGATTACGAGAAGATATACCTCTACCCGAATTCACACGCGGGGTATTACCCGGGGGCCAAGCCGATCGCGATGAAGGTCCTTTTCCGGAAATCCAACGGCCGTCTCCTCGGCGCACAGGCGCTCGGCGAGGATAACGTGGACAAGCGGATCAGCGCTTTTGCGGCCATGCTCCAATTGGGCGCGACCATATACGATCTCGAGGAAGCTGAGCTTTGCTATGCGCCCCCGTTTGGAAGCGCCAAGGACCCGGTGAACTTTGCAGGGATGATTGCAGCCGATGTCCTCAGGGGCGATATGCCTCTCAGTCACTGGAATTCAGCAAGGACCGGGTACCTTCTGGATGTGCGCGAACCGATGGAGCTCGCCGTGGAGAATGTGTCGGGAACGCTCAACATCCCGATTGGAAAGCTCCGCGCGCGCCTGGCCGAACTCCCCCGCGACCGTGAGATCCACGTTATCTGCCGTTCCGGACAGCGCGCCTACATTGCGACACGGATGCTTGTGCAGGAAGGATTCAAAGCCAAAACGGTATCGGGAGGGATGCTTTCGCTGGCGCACAACTATTTGTTCGATGCGAACAAGGACATCGGGTAGCTCATCTCCCGGGCGTTCTTCAGCAACCGCACCATCGCGGATTATGCAAAAGAGATTCGGCACGCCGAACCCAACCCGTACGAGGAGTCAGCAACGTGAAACATGCATTGCCCATGAATCGATCCCGGTTAAAACCGATCGCAAAACTCTCGTCATCCCGGATGCAGCTGACGTTTGCCCGGTTGGGTCCCGGCTCGCTACTCGCGCTTCTGGTGTCTGCCCCCGCTTCCGCCCACGCGTCGTTCTTCAAGGGCGATACGCTTGACAAGGCGGCGGACGTGCTTGCCTGGGTCGTGCTGGTCATCGTGCCGATCGTGGGGATCGCGGTCTTCTGGCTCGTTCACATCCTGCCGGAGAAGATTGCCGAGAAGAAACAACACCCGCAGACCAAGGCCATCCAGACCTTGTGTCTGCTTTCGCTGGTTTTCGGCGGCCTGCTCTGGCCGTTCGCCTGGCTTTGGGCCTACACCAAGCCTGTCCTCTACAGGATGGCTTACGGCACCGACAAGGTTCCTTACGGCCACGAAGAGGACCAAGCGACGACGGACAGGGACAAAGCGGACGAAATCGAGCAGCATGGCCAACACGTCGTCAAACGCGAAAGCAATCCAACCGGCAATTCGGCCGCAAAGGAAGGAGGGGTCTGACCTATGGAAGTCCTGCTGCTCGGAATCTACGCGTTTTTCGTCTGGCTGATCTTCATCAAGTTCAAGTGGCTGCCGTGGAACATCGTCACCCAGGTCATCGCCGCCACCATCCCGATCATCGGCCTGACGGTGCTGATCCTGTTCCTGAATATCGTGGCGCCCTCCTCGTCCGACGTGCGGGTGATCAACTATGTCGTGCCCATCAATCCCCGCGTCGCAGGCATGGTCACCGAGGTGCCCATCGAACCGAACCGGCCGATCAAAAAGGGCGAAGTGCTGTTCAAAATAGACCCGACGCCCTTTGAGTTGGAAGCGAAAACCATCGAGAGCAACATTCGGGTCATTCAACAGCAATTGGAGGTCGCGTCCAACAGGAAGCAAGCGATCACCGCCAAATGGGCACTCGCGCGCAAACGCGTCGAGCAGTTTCAGGAGCTTGCCGCGACCGGTGCCGGCAGCAAATTCGACATCGAACAGGCGCAAACGGATGCGCAGAACCTGGAAGGCGAAATTGCGGCCCTGACCTCGACCGAAGCGCAGGCCGCCGCCGAAATCGAGAAGGCCAGAGTGCAACTGGCCGACGCGAAATGGAATCTCAGCCAGACTGTCTATCACGCCCCGGCCGATGGCAGGGTGGTCTCCCTCGCGCTGCGACCCGGCGCGATGACCGTGCCGTTCCCGGCACTGCCCGCGATGACTTTCGTCGAGGACGAGCAGTGGATCATGGCCATCTACAAACAGAACGAAGTCCGCAAGATCAAACCAGGGCAGGAGGCTGAGATCGTACTCGGGATGTATCCCGGCCGAATCATCAAGTGCAAGGTGGACTCGATCATGTGGGCCACGGCGCAGGGGCAGTTGCCCATCGGCGGCGCCAGCACGTCGGCCGGCATCGCGCCCATCCCGCCGCAGTCCCTGGCGGTGCGGTTGCTTCTGGACGACGAGAAGGAGGAAAAGGACTTGTTTCTCGCCTCCGGCGCGCAAGGCATGGGCGCGGTCTATACCGACACGGGTGAGGCGATTCAGATCCTCCGCAAGGTCATCCTGCGTGTCGGGACCAAGCTCAATTGGATCATCCCAAAATTGCACTGAGGGGAATATGCAATCGTTCAGAATCTTCCTCGTTGCTCTGTTCGTCGCGGCCCTCCTGGCCGGGTGCGCCACCAAGTCGCCGCCCACGACGGCGGAGATCCAAAAGCAGGCTCTGCCCCAAGTCAAGCTGCCGTCAGCCTGGGAGGCCGGCGGAGGTGCAGGCGCCATCGCCGACAACTGGCTCGGCACATTCGACGATGCCCAGCTCAACGCTCTCGTCTCGGAGGCGATGACCAACAATCCTGACCTGCGTGTCAGCGCCACGCGGGTCGAAATTGCCGCGCAGCAGGTCGAACTTGCCAAGGCCGCATTGAGGCCGGCGGTGAACATCTTCGGCACCGGCGGAATCAACACGGGAGGCGGCGACATCAGCTCCGCCCTGCAGGGGATCATGCTCGGCGTTTCCTGGGAGCCGGACCTCTGGGGCCGGTTGCGCTACGGACGCAATGCGGCGCAAGCCGGCCACGCCTCGGTGCAGGCCGACTTCGAGTTCGCCCGCCAATCGCTGGCGGCCATGATTGCGAAGATTTGGTTCACCGCCAGCGAAACATGGCTTCAGCTCCAGATTGCCGATGACATGGTCAGAACCGCGCAGGAACTGGTGACCATAGCGGAAAAGCGTTACCAGGTCGGCCCGGGCAGCGACCAGGATGTCGCGCTGGCCCGCGCCAGCCTTGGCAGCTACCAAGACACCGCGAAGCAGGTGCGGCTCGCGCATGACCAGACGGTTCGCGCGCTGGAACTCTTGCTCGGCCGTTACCCCGCCACGGAACTGAAGGCTCGCCGCAGCCTCGTCCCGCTCCCCGGCGACGTTCCCGCGGGTCTGCCTCTGGAAATGCTGGAACGGCGTCCCGACATGGTCGCCGCCGAACGCCGTGTCGCAGCAGCCTTCAATCGCGTCGGCGAGGCGAAGGCGGCGCGATTGCCGCGCATCGTCCTGAACGCCAGTGTCGGGGCGGTCCAAAGCGACATCCTGCAGTTGAAGGAGGATTTCTCCAATCCGACCGCCGGCGCCGGGGCAACTCTGATTGCTCCTGTTTACACGGGTGGTGCGCTGAAGACGCAGGTGGAAATCCGGACGCTCGAACAGAAGGAAGCTGTTGCCCAATATGCCCGTCTGGCCCTGCGCGCACTTGGCGATGTCGAAAACGCACTGGCCGCGGGTCAGACGCTGACGGAGCGTGAACGCGTTTTGAACCGTGTCGTGACGGATAACGAGCGCGCGCTCTCCCTGGCGCAAACCAGCTATCGCGTGGGCCGGACCGATCTGCGTGCCGTGCACCAGCAGCAGTTGAGTCTTTTTTCCGCGCGCCTGATGCTGCTGCGGATGCAAAGCGAGCAGTTGAGTCAACGCGTGAACCTCCACCTCGCCCTCGGGGGCGGCTGGTTGGTGGAGGCGGACAAGCTGGCGGCATCGGCTGTGCCCGCGGACACGCCGGTTCAAAAAAAGGAAGGAAGATGAGGCACATCCGCAGATAAATCCCGTCCACCAAGGGATACGGGGACATCACCGCCGTAAATCCCTTCGCGCGGACCCTCGTGATGATGGAGGCCCTTATCGGGCAGTTCTACCCGGCAATCCTGATTGCCCGCCTGGTGTCCCTGCACGTGGAGACGAAAAAGGAACAAAGGGCAGAGCATAAATGACAACCTGCGATGTCGATTGCCGGCGCTTGAGCCCGCATGTGTTGCCTCAGGAGGGAGGCAATGCTTTTGGGGAGGGAGCAGCCGGGGGCTGATCGGGAGTGCTCCTTTCGGGGGTTTGAGGCGATGGGATTTCGGCTTTGGGGGGTTCTTTTTCTTCTCGAGCATCCTGGGCGATGAAGATGCTCCTGGCAATATTTTTCCCGTCCATCTCAATGTATTTGACGGTCGCTTTCGTTCCGGCGGCGATATCGGAAAGTCTGCCTTTGTCCCTTCCAATCAGGATGTTTGTCTTTTCCGTTGCATAAATGTCTACATCCCCGTCCTTTCCTCTGACGGTCAGCTTGCCCGCCCTCGGATTGACGCTGGTCGTCTCGCCGGCGACATGGATGATTTTAAGCGGCTTCTCTTTCGCAGACGCAGGCTTTTCCCTGGCGACCCTCTCGGGCAGAGCTTTCTTCTCTGTCTGCTGGGTACAGGATACACTGAAGAGAAGCAGCGGCAGCAGGAGGCTGATGAGGCATCGACCCTTCACGAATAACCTCCATGAAACCCGTCATTCTTCATGAAACAGGATGAGCCGCGTTCGGTTTTTTACTGACGGACGGTTGAACCGAAAAGAGGGGCATTGTCTGACAATGCCCCTCTCGGAGATGCGAAATCAGGATGTAAGAGAGTTACTTCTTCGCGGGGGCTGCCGGAGGCGCTGCCATGCCTTCACCGGTCTTGGGAGCTTCCGCCGCCTTCTTCTTCTCTTCCGTCGGGGCCTGGCGCTTCTTCGACTTCTCGGACTTCTTGACGGGCTTCGTGTCCGGCTTTGCCTGACCTGTAGCCACACCGGGAGTTCCCGCCGCCGCCTTCTTCTCGGGCGTCACGGCCTGGCGCTTCTCCGACTTCTCAGTCTTCTTCCCGTCGATTGGTGCTGCGGGAGTATCTTGCTTGCCGCTAGGGGCCGCCTGCTGCGCAAAGCTCATGCCCACTACGCCGAACAGAAAGAGAACGGCTACCATCATCGCGAAATACTTCTTCATTCGTTGTTACCTCCTTTGTTAGAGTTGAATTGTATTATTCCCTATAGCAAAAACCAAACCAGAAAGCACATATATAATATGCTGAATAATAACAAATACTTAACATGACTGCTTGTCGGAGTTTCATGGCTAAAAATACACATTTTGGAGAATGGTTTCTTTATTCCAAGAACTGTGACAAATATTGGAAAATAGTTACATTTTTATGGTACCGGTTGCATATTTTGGAAATGAAAAAAGCCCGGCACGCCTTACTGCATGCCCACGCCCAGCATGATGTAGAAGGTTCCGCTTCCGTCGGCAGCACGGCCGTAGGCGGCATGGAACGGACCGAGAATCGTGTCCGCCGCGAAGAAAAGACTGCCGCAGTACAGAGTGCCGACCGCCGTCGTGGGGTCGAAGCGGTTCAGGACCTCACCGACCTCCAGCGAGCCCCCGAGGTAGAGCCCACGGCCAAGCGGGGAGGGCAGGTCGGAAAAACGGTAGGTGTAGACCAGGCGGCCCATATAGTAACTGTCGGCGACGAGCTGGTCCATGATGTAGCCCGAGAAGCGCAGGAAGCCGCCGGTCTGGAATAGGTCGTAGGCCGGCAGTTTGCTGCCGGGGCTGTCGGCCCAGGCAAGGCCGAGGGTCAGGGTGTGCCGGTCGATGTTGAAGGGTTTCTGGAAAGTCAGTTCGTATTTGTTGTAATTGTCCTCGGCGCCGAAGGCCTCGTTGGTGACGAAGAAACTGCCCGTCATGGAAAAGCCCGTTGTGGGGAAATGCACATTGTCGAGCTGGTCGAGGGCGAGCCGCCCAATGAAACCCCCCTGCCTGAGGTCATACTCCGGTACCAGGCGTGCGTCACCGGTACTGAGGATGCCGAATTGGCCATCCGTCTTCAGCTTCCCCTGGAAGAACCCCACGCGCAGCTCGCCGAGCGTTCCCTGCACGCCCAGATCGAGCCCGGCGCGGACGGTGCCGACATCGTATTTCCCGATCCATTCGTCGCCGAGGTAGTAGGTGATGGGAGCTCTCCTGAGATCCAGCCAGGGAGCGGCAAAGACCCCGACCCGGGGGCTAAAGGGCTGATAGAACTCGGTGTAGAGCCCGTTGATATAGCCCAGTCTGGCGTCTGTCCGCCACTCTGCCCCGAGGCTGTTGAGCCAGGTCATGCGGTACATTAAGGCGGCATTGAAACGCTGATCGCCTTGTAAGTCCGACGCAAAACCGATGCCGAACTTGAAGTAGTTCGGGCCCCAGGATTTCTCGACGCCTTCCACCGTGACGATTTCCTTTCCCTTGTCGTCCGTCAGGCTGTAGTCAAGCCGCTCGAAATCCCCCCGGCCAAAAACCGTTGTCAGGTTTCGGTGGAGAGTCTCCAGCCAGGATCTCTCAAGGCCCAGCCGCCCCTCCATCCTGGTCTCGATAAGGGTGGGCTCTTGCTTGATCTCGGCCTCGATGACCACGGGGTTCACGCGCTTCATCGTGTCGGCCACCCGGATGTCGGCACTCTCCACCTCGCCGGGTTTCCGCGCGGCGCGGCTCGACTGCCAGGCCCTGTAATCCTCCTCGCTGACGCTCAGGGTCTTGAGCCGGTCCTCGACGACGCGGGCGGCCGCGATGCCGATGGGGACGGTCTTCATCGCCGCGATGAAATCGCTCGAGCTGAACTCCCCGAGCTGCGGAAGGATGAGGATGTCCTTCTCCGTCAGTTCGCCGAGGGAGGCCTTCACGTTCTGCTCCGTCATCAGGTTGATCGCCTGCATTGCCACGGAGGCCGCCGAAGTGAGCTGGTCGCGCCGACGGGGGGGCGTGCCCAGGTTGACGGCGATGATGATCTCGCAGCCGGCCTCGCGGGCCACATCGACGGGAAGGTTTCGCACCATGCCGCCATCCACATAGAGGCGCCCGTCAATTTCCACCGGGGCGAAGGCAGCCGGGATCGACATGCTGGCCCGCATGGCCATCACCAGGACTCCGCGGTCGAAAACCCTCATGCCCCCGTTTTCCAGATCCATCGCCACGGCACGGAAGGGGATCGGGATGGTGTCGAAGCTCCTTGGGGCCCGCCCTTCCTTGAGACCGACGAAGTCCGTCATGAGGAACTCGAGTTTGTAGCCTGACGACGTACCCATGGGCAGGAGGATTTTCCCGTCGCGAAAGCCCAGTTCGAGCCCGTAAAGGCCTTCGTAGTCGTCCCGCTTCTGCCGCCAGGGTATTTCCCTTCTGGGCGGGTCGTCGCGAAAGATGTCCTCCCAGTCCATGGCCTTGATCCGCTTTTCAATCTCGTCGAGCGACATCCCCGAGGCGTAGATGCCGCCCACCAGCGAGCCCATGCTGGTGCCGGCGATGAAGTCGACGGGGACGCGAAGCTGCTCCAGGACCTTGAGAACGCCTATATGCGCAACCCCGCGGGCCCCGCCGCCGGAGAGCACGAGGCCTACCTTGGGCCGGTCGGGCACCCGGAAAAGAGGAGGCTGCGACTTTTCTTCTGCAGCCTGTGCAAAACAGGGGGGAGTATAGTGCATCATCAGAAAGGCGGCTGCAAACAGCAACGCGACAACGTGGCGAGGCTTCGTGAACATGCCTGTAATCCTTTGGGGCGGGGTTAAAAAGTGTGTTTGCGCAACGAGCTGCGTTCCGCATTTCTGTTTGACTCTATTCCGATCCGGAAACGGAAAATAAGCCAAGAAGATAGCTGGTTAGAATCTTTAACAGAAAAAAGCGGACGTGGCAACGACTAGCTGCGTGCGACCGAACGGGAAAAACACCCTCCATGCCGGCAACGATGGTTCGGCTGCCGTCACGAAGATCGGCTTTATCCTCAGGAACCGGTTGAGCGTACCCCGGAAATCGGATATGCTGCAATAGAAAACGGTGCCTTGAACCTACTCGGAACCAAGGGGGGGAAGTCGTCATGAGAAAAAGAAAGATCGCAACAGGGATCGTACTGGCGGTGTTTGTCCTCTTTGCCCTGCTTTCCATCCCGACACCGGACCCTGTGATCGCCCAGGGGGCTGTCGGTCAACCCTTCACCTGGAAGCAGGACGCGAAATGGAACGCCCTCGAGACCTCTTTTCGGGAGGCGCGAAGCGTCGGCTGCGATGGCCTCAAGGCGCCTATTGACGGGGACTTCCGTAAAGGCCAGCGAACCCTGGCAACCCTTGCCGCCGCGCCGTTCGGTCCGAACGCACCGGTCTTCACGGAGCTGGAAAACAATCTCTTCAGCCTCGGGACCATGGTGGCCGCCTGCCCGGAGAGGCTCCGGGATTACATCGACCTGGTGACAAGAACGAGGAGCCTTCTCAAGCGGCAGTCGGAAAGCTGGGACATGAACGACCGTGCCGTCCGGGACCGTCTCTACCGGTTGCTTTACGGCGGGCGGACCGCCCTGGAGGAGGTCATGCTCCAGGCGCCCGCGGGCTCCTTCCCGGCCCTGATCAAGGCCGACGACGTGACGTCGGTGACGCCCTCATATGCTTTTCAGAACGGAACCCTCCGCAGCGGCGACATTCTTCTATCCCGCGGCGGCGCCCCCACGTCGGCACTGATCGCCCGCGGCAACGACTACCCGGGTAATTTTTCCCACGTGGCCCTTTTTTATGTTGACGAAAAAACCGGTGTGCCGGGCATGATCGAAGCACACATCGAGGTGGGGGTCGTGGTCTCAACGGTCGAAGCCTATATCAAGGACAAGAAGCTCCGTGTCATGGTGCTTCGCCTCCGGCCGGATCTCCCGCAGATGAAAGCCGACTCGATGCTTCCGCACAAGGCGGCAAAAAGGGCCTATGAAGAGGCAAAGAACCGTCACATCCCCTATGATTTCGAAATGGATTACCGGGAACCTTCCAAATGGTTCTGCTCGGAGGTGGCGTCCTGGGCCTACCGCCAGTTCGGAGTCGAGCTCTGGAAGGGAACGACGCACATGTCCTCCCCGGGGCTCGTCAAGTGGCTGTCATACTTTGGTGTGACGCACTTCGAGACCCAGGCCCCGGCCGATCTCGAGTACGACCCGCAGCTCTCCGTCGTGGCCGAGTGGCGCGACCCCGAGACGCTCTGGAAGGACCACGTGGACAACGCCGTTACCGAAGCCATGCTCGAGGGCGCCGACGAGGGGGACGGGATCCCATACTCCTGGTGGATGCTGCCACCGACGCGGCTGGTGAAGGCATACAGCGCCACTCTCAATGTCTTCGGCGGGGTGGGCCCGATTCCGGAGGGGATGGATTCGACGGCGGCGCTTCGCAACCTCGAGCTGACCTCCATGCACGAAAAGATCGGGGATCGTGTTCTGGCCCAGGCAGCCGCCTTCCAGGAAAAACAGGGCTACAGGCCCCCCTACTGGGAGCTCGTCAGGATGGCGAATCAGGCCAGGAAAGAAGCGAGGTAATGTTTTCATGGATTCCTGCCTGCGCAGGAATGACACCGCTTGATGGTTATGCAGTGATCTCGGATTGCCAGGGAGGTATTCGATGAAGGGGAAGACGGGCAGCAGCAGAGCGACCTGCAAACCGCTCATCACGGACGAGCGCATCCTTCACGGCATCATCGACGGCTCCTTCATCCCGACCTTCGTCATCGACAGGGATCACTGCGTCCAGCACTGGAACCGTGCCCTCGAGGAGATCAGCAAGATCCCCGCCTCGTCGATCATCGGCACCAGCGATCACTGGAGGGCGTTTTACCGAAAACAGCGGCCCTGCATGGCGGACCTGCTCGTCGACGGGGCCATGCAGGAAATCCCCCGGTGGTATGCGGGCAAAGTCCGTGAGTCCCCCCTGATCCCGGAGGCCTTCGAGGCTACGGATTTTTTCGCCGAACTGGGGGAGGGCGGCCGATGGCTGCGGTTCACGGCGGCCCTGATTCGAAACAACGACGGCGAGATCGTCGGCGCCGTGGAGACCCTGGAAGATATCAGCGACCAGAAGCTGGCCGAGGAGGCGCTCCGGGAGAGCCAGCAGAGACTCTACCAGATCCTCGAGGGCTCGCCGATTGCGGCGTTTGTCATCGACCGGGACCACCAGGTGATCTTCTGGAACCGGGCCCTGGAGGAACTCAGCCGCATCCGCGCCGACGATGTGGTCGGGACGGACCAGCAGTGGAGAGCCTTTTATGGGCTGAA
>CAZUBX010000096.1:0-10192 GCA_964619035.1 uncultured Syntrophaceae bacterium
CCGACATGTGATTGTAGGTCTGCTCCGTGCCCCACACGTCGTACCATTTCATCTGAACGTCGACTGGCACGGCAACGCCGTTGAAGAACGCGACTTCGTTGGACGTGCCGAGCGGGCCGCCCTCGGCGCTGGTGCCGTTGTCGCCGTTGATGTAGATGACGAGCGTGTTGTCGAGCTTGCCCATGTCCTCGATGGCCTGGATGACGCGGCCGATTTCATGGTCGTTGTAGGCCTCATAAGCGGCAAAGATTTCCACCTGCCGGATGAAGAGCTTCTTCTCCTCGGGCGTGCAATCATCCCAGTTCTTGAGGACCTTCGTCGGCCAGGGCTCCAGCCTGGTGTCCGGGGGGATCACGCCGAGCCGCTTCTGGTTGGCAAAGATGGTATCGCGCAATTTGTTCCAGCCGTCGTCGAAGAGGTGCATCGCGCTGATCTTGTCCACCCATTCCTTGGTCGGATGGTGCGGCGCATGCGTCGCGCCGGGCGCGTACTTGACGAAGAACGGCTTGCCGGGAGCCGTCTGGTTGATCCGGTTCAGGTAATCAATGGCGTCATCGGCCATGCCGGTGACCAGGTTCCAGCCCGGCTTTCCCTCGAACGGATAGATCTGGGTGGTATTGCGGAACAGATTCGGCTGCCACTGGTTGGCGTCGCCGCCCACGAAGCCGTAGAAATACTCGAAGCCCATGCCGATGGGCCACTGGTCAAAGGGCCCGACCTGGCTGGCGGCGAAGGCCGGCGTGTTGTGGTTCTTGCCGAACCAGGAGGTTGCGTAGCCGTTGTCGAGCAGAATCCGTCCGATCGTGGCCTTGTCCTTGGCGATGATACTGTTGTAGCCTGGGAACCCCGTGGCTTGCTCGGAGATCACGCCAAAGCCGGCAGAGTGATGATTGCGCCCCGTGATGAGCGCTGCCCGCGTCGGTGAGCAAAGCGCGGTGGAGTGGATGTTATTGTAGCGCAGACCGTTCTTTGCGATGCGGTCCATGGTCGGCGTGGGAATGACCCCGCCGAAGGTGCCGGGTACGCCGAACCCTGCGTCATCCGTGATAATGAGCAGGATGTTGGGAGCCTGTTTGGGCGGCACGACGCGCGGCGCCCACCAGGACTTTGAACTCAGCGCGTCCTGTTTGATGACCCCTCCGAACTTCGGGTCGGGCGGCGGCAGCTGCTTGCCGCTGATGGTGGTGGTGGCGCTGGGCGAGCCCAGCGTCCCGGTGATCTGCTGCGCCTGGACCGGTGCGGCCACGATCAGGGTTGCAGACAGAATAATCAGGAATATTCGTGCTTTCATCTTGCACCTCTTTTCGCTTTAGAGACATTGAATTTGGTTACACTACAGCCCGGCACTGTGTTGCTCCATTAACCTTAATACACCGGACGATCTCGATGCGGACGTCCCTCCGGTCACTCCGGCCCGCGAAGGACGAGATGTCGTTCGCCAAGGCACCGTACACCCGGTTCCCATTCATTTTCAGGTCGACTGCCGGCAGTCCGTGCACCCCTGACCGGTGCCAAGCGAATTGTTCGTGCCCGACTCGTCCGGCGAGAGCACAGAGATGCGCTGCAGCATGTCGCACTCGGGACAGGCAGCCAGGTTTTGCGGAAACATGAGTTTCTTTTCCGGATTGACACGAGCGAGGGGGGGAGATTCCCCCCCCTCGCCGCGGCAGCGTTAATTCTCCTGCGCGATCTTCACGCCCTCGAGTGCCAGCTTCCGGTTGACGCCCTTGGTCGTGGAGACCAGATCAATCACCACTCTTGTTTTCATTCACGAAATATTATTGTTCAGGCTTGCCGGGTCGACTGCCACTATTTCTTCACGTGCTCGACGGAAATCGCCAGCGCCTCGGTGTAGGTGATCATCAACTCGTCACCGACCTTCACCTTCTCAAGATTCGTGGGATCCTGCACCTTTACTACAGCCAGCTTGCCTTCCGGTCCCTTGAGGGTCATGGTGCTCTTCTGCTTGTCGATGGCCGTGATGGTGGCCGTCACGGACACCTGCCTGGCCACCATTCCTGCCGGCATCTCGCCGGGCTTTGCCCTGACGACGGCCGTCTTCTCCCCTGCTCCCATGACTGTGCCGGGTTTGATCACTTCAACGGCGATCGACTCGTAGAACTTCACCGTCACGAGATCGCCGACCTTGACCTGGGGCAGGTTCACGGCCTCTTCGCCGACCTTGATATCCCTTACTTCCCCATCCTCTCCCTTCAGGGTTACAATGCGCGTCTGCAGATCAATGGCCACGACGGTGGCCGTCATGACCGCTTCCATCTCCTTTACAACCTTGGGAGGAGCCGCTCCCTGGGTCGCCTGCGCAAAAGCCCCCGTCGCCAGGGACAGCATCAACACCACAGCCGCTGCTACTACCAATCCTTTTTTCATCGAATCCATCCTTTCTTTTGATTTATTTGGTATCTGTCTGATCCATTGGTCAGATCAGGTTCCCCTTGTCCGTTTCTTGCTTCATCGACAAACGAGTGCGACCTGACACGATGCTCAAAGCCCATTACACGATCCGTTCCTTTCGATGTCTGGCACCTACTTCTTCTCTGTTGGCTGGGAGTCGTGATTTGCTCAATTAATTCTTTTGCGTTGATTATTTTGACAATGAGAGGAGGGAACAAATGGGGTGATCTACAACTGCGCCTCGCCTAGTCAGGCCATACACTCACTCCCTGAAGACGATCGGCTCAAAGAACAGACAGCAAGTAATCACTCCATTGTTTGACAGTGTACTCTATTTTCAATCATATGAAAATATGAATTGCGATCATGAAGGGGAAGCCAGGAAAGTCGCTGGGAAGATCGCGAATTTGCTCCATGAGCCATTCCGGAGGACTCACGCACGGTAAGAAGGATGGGCTACTCTCACGGAAACCCGCATCATAGTCCTCCGCCCCAGCGGAACTGCCAGACAATCCCAACCATGTCGAAATCGGTCCCCGTGCTGGTGTGTGTGCCGGTGTTACCGTAAAGCTTGATCGAATTGTTCCGGTTCACCGGCAATGCAAGCGTGAGACCCACTCGAGAATTTTGCTGTAGATCATCGCCTTTCACACCGTTTACCGTCGTGCGCCCGCCGTAATCGTGATTGAAGCTCAATGCGGCCCAAATTCCATGGCCAAGGCTGTACGTGACGTGTGCCTGCGCGGTGAAGATGGGATCCTGTTCCAGTGTCTTGCCGCCGAAGAAGTCGTCATTTTTGCTGAAGAGATAAACACCTGTGGAAAGCTCCAGCGAAAGTCCCCCCCACGCCTTGGAGATTCCGATGTCGGGCTTGACGAACCAGCGGTTATTACCAAGGTTCACCAACTTGCCCTCATCATACTGTCCAAGGGGTGCGGACACCTGAACGCTAGCCCCGATGATTATATCCTGCTGAAAGCTTTCAAATTCTTGAACTGACAGCGCGGGGGCACCATAGAAATTGACCGTGAAGCGGAAGAGCGGGTCGTTTAACCCGGAAACATTGCGTTCTCGGGTTTGACCCCCAACGATCGCGGTTCCTGACAGTTCGGAATAAGGCACTATGACATCGAACTTCCCTGACTTTCCCCACACGTCCAGTGACCGTGCATAAGCCAAGACGCCGGTATTCATCTTGAGTTGAGCGTCTTTAATCGGCGACGAGCCTGCGGTTGACAAACCACCGTCTGAATAGACATAGCCCGCGAGAAGGAAATTGACTCCGACCGGTGTATTCATATAGGCTCTCGGCTCGATCTCGCCGGCATGCGCCTGCACGGCCATGAACAAGAGTGCAATCACGGCGGGCATTACGCCTGAACGCTCGATCACATGCCGATAACCTCGCAGGAGGGGTCGAGCGATGGCGGCGCGAAAAAAACACCAGTCCCGTCTATTCCCATTCAAATTAAACATTACAACTTTCCGTTACATTTGCGGAAGGGCTTCACCGGACTTTCTGGTCCTTGCTCCGCGTATATTTGCCGGAATTTCAAAAATAATCAACCACAGATCGTCATTGGGATGTCAAAATGCTCGCAGACAGCTTCGACGCCCCTTCGGGCAGTCCTTGCTTGACACGGTTATCACTCTGAAAAGAGAAGGGCGAATGACCCTGCCTTCTCCCCTTGAACTTTCTTTGCTGCTTTGCTAAAGCTGCTCCCACAGCCCTGGTTCAACGGCCTCGGCTCTTGAAGGAGCGGATGATTTATCGCCAGACCTTTCGTGACGGCTTCAGCGAAGCTCTGCATCCATCGCCCGACGCGTCCCGGCAATCGCGATCCCGAGTATGCGCTTGTACCAATTTGGGTAACCCATGCCTTCATATTTGGTAAACTCTAACAGATTTTATCCAGCCCCGTGGTGCAGACCAGAAATCCTGTCGAGTTTCGTTTTATTTCTGGCGGTCTGCCTCCTCATCCTGCCCGCGCCGGCTGTTGCGGCATCGGAGTCCGTACGGGTCGTCGTTGAGGGACTCTCGGGAAAAGAACTGGCCAATGTTGAGGCTGCCCTGACCGTTCCGCCCAACCTCATTCAGGACGGTAAGGTGGACAGGTTGTGGCTGGAGCGTTTTGAAAGCCAGGCGCCCGGGAAGGTAAGAGAGGCCCTGGAAGCCTTCGGGTACTACAAGCCCACGATTGCCATCAGCATGGATGCTCCTGAGGAAGGGATATATAAATTGGGGGTTCGCGTGGATCCCGGTGAACCGGTACGCCTTACAAAGGTACAGGTACAGGTGCAGGGTCCCGGGGCCTCCGAAACGGTGATGAGAAAAGCGGTGTCGGATTTTCCCCTGCACACAGGCGACGTCCTGCGCCAGGATATTTATGAAAGGTCAAAAGGCGAGCTTCAGTCAAAGGCAGTGGGACAGGGTTACCTGGACGCGCAGTTTTCAGTCCATACCATTCGCCTCAACGAGGCCGAGTCGAAGGCTGAGATAGACCTTGTTCTCGAGACGGGCCAGCCCTATCGCTTCGGAGAGGCGAACTTTCGCGGAGCGCCACGTTATCCGAGACCGTTCCTCCAAACGTTTCTCGATTTCAAACCGGGCGATCCCTTTTCCTACGAAAGGATCGTGCAGACCCAGCTCAATTTCGCCACAGCGGAGCGCTTTCAGTCAGTCGTCATACAGCCCGACAAGGCCGGAGCCACGGACCATTCGGTGCCGATCAACGTGGACCTGACTCCGTCGCCTCAGAAAATTGCGAGAGTGGGGGTGGGGTTTACAACGGACTATGGACCGGGGTTCTCCGTGCGCTACGAGGATTTGAATGTGGCGGACAGCGCGCAGAGGCTGGAAAGTGAACTGAATCTGAGCCAGCGCCTTCAAGGGCTGGCGTTGCGCTATAGATTCCCGGGCAGCACCGATTTCAGGAGCTTCACCAGTACGCGCGTGGGCGCCCAGCGCGAAGATACGGTGAGCTACACCACCAGATCGGTTTCTGCCGACATCGAGAGGACAAAGGGCATCGGCAGGGATCGGCTCGGGTCGATTTACCTCCAACTCCAAAAGGAAGAATCCACGGCAGCGGGCGCCACGACCAACACGCTCATCCTGATGCCGGGCATACGATTTTCACAGAAGGGCTACGAAAATCTGATTCGACCGACCCAAGGGTTCCACTACAAGCTCGAAGCGCGAGGCACTGCTCAATCCTTCGGCTCCGACGTAGGTTTTGCCCAGTTACTCGGGTTCGGAGATGTGCTCGTTCCCCTTGCGGACAGGCTTTCTCTCAAGATGAGAGGGCAGGCAGGAGCGACGTCGATGAATGGCAACATCCTGGATGTCCCGGTTACGTTTCGGTTTTTCACGGGCGGCGACAGCAGTGTCCGGGGGTATGCCTACCAGTCGTTGGGGCCGAAAAATGCCCAGGGCGAGGTCGTAGGAGGAAAGAACCTGCTGGTGGGGAGTATCGAACTGGAAGGGGCCATCGGCCAGAACTGGGGTGCAGCCGTATTTTATGATGCGGGAAATGCCTTTGACGACTTTGACAGTCTGAACCTTGCCCAGAGTGCAGGCGTGGGCGTCCGCTACTACACGCCGGTGGGGCCCGTACGTCTCGATCTGGCCCGCCAGCTGGGGGTATCGGATCCGAGTTTCAGGTTTCATTTCACCATAGGGATGCAGTTTTGAAGAAACGCGCAATCATAGGATACTCCGTTTTGTCCCTCTTTGTCGCGGCGATCGTCGTGATCGCGTGGCTCGTTTACACCACGTCCGGGTCACGCCTCGTCGTGACGACCCTTTTGCGCTGGATGCCGGTCACGGTTGAGGCGGAGCGTATTACGGGGCAGCTCGCAAATGAACTCACCCTCGAGGGCGTGCACGCGACATGGCCAAACGGTGAAGCGCGAATCGCCACTCTGCTTTTGCGCCTGCAGCCCCTGTCTCTTTTTACAGGGTCGGTGTCGGTCGATGAGATGTCCGTCCGCCATGTCTCGATTGTCGACAACCGTCCGGAGAGCGGGCCGCCCTATGATCTCGAGTGGCCCCGGGCCCCGCGCCTGCTCGCGGCTGTAAGCGGCAGCATCGGAAAGTTTCGCATCGAGGATGTATCCTATCGTAAAACCGGCAAGGATCCCGTAACGATCCATGAGGGCCGGGGCGAGGTTATCTGGTCCCGCGGGTCCACTTTGACGCTGAAAGACTTTGTGCTCCGTTTGCCGGACGCGCAGGCAGAAGGCAGTGTGGCGGCCGGTCTTTTGTTTCCCTCACTTCATGCGAACCTTTCCATCAGGCTGGATAAGCCTGTAGCAGAATGCGACACCCTCTCCCTTACGGCCGATCTCTCCTCCGGGAAAGATCCCGAGCAGGTTTCAGGAAAAATACGTTTGAATGCGTCCTCGGGTACGAACGTGAAGGCCCAGGTGGAAGGCGAGATCGGACTGACCCGGAAGGCCGTCGTGTTCCGGAACCTCCACGCAAAGGACGGAAGCGGGAGGGCCTTCGTGAACACCGAGGGTCAGGTGGACGTCTCGACAGCCGAGATCCTCACCCGTGCTTCGTTCCGATTCGCGGAGGGGGATGCCGTCCCGGCACTCCTCCCCTTGCCCCTCACGGGCATGTTTGAAATCCAGGGCGGCCCCAGTCGCTACCGGGGAACATTCACCCTTGAGAACGAGGGAGAGGCGTGGAGGTCGGCCCACCTGTCCGGGCAATTTTCAGGGAACCTTGAGGGCGTACAGGTGACCCGCATGACGGGGCGTCTCCTGGACGGCACCGTGGAGGGGAAGCTCAGGGGATCATGGGACAAAGAAGTGTCATTTACAGGGTTTCTTCAGGCCAGGAATCTCAATCCCGCACAGATAAAGCCCGAACTGGCGGGCAAGGTCAACCTGAATGTAGAGGGAGCCGTCCATTGGCCGAAGGCGGGATCCCTCGAGGCAAGGGTCAAGGGCGAACTCCTGGAAAGCCGTCTCCAAGATCGTGCTCTCACCGGCGTCCTCGATGCGCGCTGGCACGCCGGGATGCTCCGCATTAACCGGCTTTCCCTCAAGGGCGCCGGTTTTGAGGCGAAAGCCGCCGGTGCTCTTGAGGAGCGATTGACCTGGGGGGTGCAGATCACTGACCTCTTGGCACTTATGCCCGGCAGCGCGGGACGGCTCTCTGCGTCCGGGTGGATACGCCGGGAAAAGGAGCAGTTCGCGGGTGCAATGAGCCTTCGAGGCAATAAGCTTCTTGTTTCCGGCGTGCAGATCACCTCTGTTGAGGCGGATGCGGAGATGGGAAAGGGGGATCCTCAGAGCCTCGAGGGGAGTGCCTTCCTGAAGGGGATTATCTATGGGCCCGTGCAGATCAGCACCGCACAGGTAAAGAGTGCGGGAAAGGCAGGGGATCACACGGTCCAGGTCCTGCTCGAGTCGCGTGAAGGCAAGGCAGAGGCCACCCTGCGGGGCGGTTATGCAAAAGCAGGTTGGAAAGGGACCCTGGAGATTCTGAGAGGGAGCGATACCCTGGGTGCATGGGGACTCCAGGCTCCGGCATTACTCGTGGTGTCCGCGGAAAAGATGAGCGTCAGCCCGGCGCTGATCACCAGCACGAGGGGGGAGACGCTCGAGTTCTCCATGGACATGTCCCTCGACCCGGTGCGGGGCGCTCTCCTGTCGAGATGGCAGAGGTTGAATCTGGCTCGGTTCGCCTCCCTCACACCGGATTGGCAGGTGAGCGGACAGACGGACGGCCATATCCGGGCGGATTTTCGGGACAAGAACAAGACAACGGTTTCTTCTGAGGTGGGGCTTACGGGCAGCCTTGCCCGCGGATCGCTTGCCATTGACGTGAAGGATGCTTCGGGAAAGCTCGAATGGAACAACGGCGGCCTCACCGGACTTGTCCAGGCGGACCTCGGCCGCGCGGGCCGCCTGAACGCGCGGTTGACGTCGCCGGATCCGGCCCGGCCCGGACTCCCTGACAGGGGCGAGTTCCGTTTTTCGGCAGATCAGGTTGAGGCGGCCGTCATCCAGCCATGGCTCCCTCAACCTCTTTCCATGACGGGAACCGTGTCGTGCACGGCCGCGGGCAGACTGCTGCCCGGTTTGCGCGTGGACGCCTCCGGCGAGTTAAGGCTTTCGCAGGGCGCCTTTTCCCTGCAGGACAAAAAGGGCATCGTCACGGCACAGGCGGAAAAAGCGCAGCTTCGCTGGACCTTGCGGGAAAAGACGCTGAGCGGTGATCTTGATCTCTTGCTCACCAACCACGGCTCTCTCAAGGCCGAGTTTCGCCTTCCCGTCGAAGCGAGGCTTCCTGTTGTTCTGGACGCGGAAGGGCCTGTACAACTCGCCGCGCGTGCTGATATGCGGGAGAAGGGGCTCTTGAGCTCCCTCTTTCCGGGACTGATACAGGAAAGCCGGGGACGGCTCGCTCTCAACGGCTCTGCTGACGGAACGTGGAGCGCGCCCAAAATACACGGCACCCTGAGAGTCGATCAGGCAGGCGCCTATCTGCCCTCCACGGGTATTCAATTGAGCGATGTGACAATGGACGCTCAATTCGAGGACCAGACGGTGCGCATCACATCCTTTGGGGCGCGCTCCGGTCCCGGGCAGCTGGAGGGAACCGGTACCGTGTGGCTCAAGGACCGGGGTATCGATCGCATCGATTTGACTCTCTCAGGCGAGAGATTCCAGGTTGTGCGGCTGCCGGAAATGGAGATGCTGGCAAACCCAAGTCTTACCATCAAGGGCGCGCCGAAAAACCTTCAGGTCCGCGGCAGCATCACGATACCGGAGCTGCTCATCAGGGGAGGCGAGACGAAGGCAGTGGCGAGGCCCAGCAAGGATGTGGTGAAGGTCGACGGGAGTCGCGCCCCCAAAGGCGACCGTGCTTTTCCTGTTGATGCGGAGGTCCGGGTCATCCTGGGGGATCGTGCCTTCATCAAGGCCGAGGGCCTCGATGCTCGCCTGGAAGGAGACGTGCTGCTCACTGCCGCCTCCCTTGATGCCATCAAGGCAAAAGGGGAGATCCGCCTCAAGGATGGGATGTACACAACGAGAGGCGCGCGGCTGAACATTACCCGGGGGCGTATTGTATTTGACGGCGGACCGGCGGGCCAGCCGACCCTCGACGTGCTGGCCCTGCGCACCATCGAGGAAAGGACGGACCGGGCGGGGCAGACCCTGGGCAAGTTCAGGGAAGTGAAGGCGGGGGTAATCGTCACGGGAACCCCGCTCGCGCCCCTGGTGAGACTCTATTCAGAGCCGTCCATGCCCGACGCCGATATCCTGAGCTACATCGTGCTGGGTCAACCCGCGAGTGGTGGTGATGCATCAACGTCAGCGTTGCTTGCGGCGACTGCAGAGGCCCTTCTCTCGGGGGGCGGCTCCGAATCGACATTGAGCCAGCTGAAACGCCAATTCGGCCCGGACACGGTGGACATGAAATCCAAAACCGCAGGTGGCACGACCCAGTCGATTGTTACGGTGGGTAAGTATCTGCAACCCAAGCTGTACGTAAGCTATGGCCGTTCCCTTTTCAGCGATGAATATTACGTTACCCTGAGATACACTCTTTCCAAGAGTTGGGAGGTGGAGAGCAAGGCAGGAACACAGACAGGCGCAAACCTCTACTACAGGATCGAGTTTGACTGATGATGCGAAAACAAAAGTGGGGACAGCATCCACAAGAAACAGCAAGAGGGTTTCAGGCAAAACCCCGAAACCCTCTTGCTGTCTTGGTGGGCCGCACAGGGATCGAACCTGCGACCCGCTGATTAAGAGTCAG
>CAZUBX010000097.1:0-9912 GCA_964619035.1 uncultured Syntrophaceae bacterium
CGGCCTCGCGGATGGCCCAGGCCACCTCGATGCCGAAGCGCATCCGCTTGTCCGGGCTTCCGCCGTACTCGTCGGTCCGCTGGTTGGTCAGCGGCGAAAAGAACTCCGAGATCAAGTAGCCCGTGCCCGCCAGGACCTCGACGGCGTCAAAGCCTGCCTGCTTGGACCTACGGGCGGCCTGCGCGAAGTTTGAAATCGTATCCTGGATATTGTCGAGGGTCATCTCCCGGGGGACTTCCCGGGTGATGGCCGATGCGATCGGGGAGGGCGCGATGGACTGCCGGCCGATCATGCCGGAGCGGACGTAGCGGCCGCCGTGGAAGAGCTGGGCGGCAACGAACGTGTCGTGGCGGTGCACGGCATCTGTTAGCTTTTTCAGACCGGGGATGAATCGGTCGTCGCTCAGGCCAATCATCTCCTTCATGCTGCTTGCGTACTCATCGACAGGGCAACCCCCGACGAAGAGCAGTGCAGCGCCGCCGCGGGCGCGCTCCTCGTAGAAGGCCACGAGACGGTCCGTCACCTCGCTTTGGTCATTGCAATAGCCGAGATGCATGGCCGGCATGACGATGCGGTTCTTGAGGGTGAGCGACCCGACCTTGATGGGCGAGAAAAGAAATTCCATGATTCCCCCTTTAAGATAGTGACCAGTGACCGGTGGAAAAGAAGGGACCAGGGACTTGGGTGTAGGGACGAATCCCAAATCCCTGTTCCTCCAATTACCTAATCAACCATTTACCCCATTACTGTTTTCGCTGGAAGATACAGCCACATCCTGTCATTGCGAGGAGGCCGTCAGGCCGACGCGGCAATCTAAATTCGAGATTGCTTCGCCTTCGGCTCGCAATGACACAATCGGGGACTTTTTACGATGACGCCGAAATTTAACAAAAATCGCCGGAAAAGCCCAACGATTATTTCGGCGCGGGAGGGGCAGGGTCGGCCTTCGCGGGGAAACTCCGGAACTCGCGCTTTGTCAGATACAGCGCGCCGAGAAAGAGGCAGGCATTGGCCATGGGCTGGGCCGCCCAGATTCCGGTGAGGCCGAACTGCATGGAGAAAAGGAGCAGAAGCGGGATGAGGAGCACGATGTCGCGAAGCAGGAGCATCGACATGGAGATGACACCCTTGCCGAGGCCGTTGAACATACTGATCCAGGTGAAGTTGGCCCCCGCGAAGGGCAGCGACAGGGCGAAGATCCGCAGCGCCGGCACGGCGATGGCCAGCACCTCGGGGTCTTTCGTGAAGATGCCGATGAGCGGGCCGGCAAAGACCTGCAGGGAGATGCAGCTGACGATCGTGAGAATCCCCGCGTATTTCACGGCCACGTTCACCGTCTCGATCAGCCGCCCGTAGAGCCGGGCGCCGAAGTTGAAGCCCACAAGCGGCATCACCCCGTGTCCGATTCCCACGAGCACCCAGATAATAAGTCCCTGGACGCGGAAAATGATGCCCAGCGTTGCCACCGCCGCGGGCCCGTAGGATCCCAGGATGTGATTGTAGAAGGTGAGCACGATGCTGATCACGAAGTTCATGACCATCGAAGGAAAGCCCACGCGGTAGATGGACCTGATGACGGGAAGATTGGGTGCCAGGTGCTCCCTGCGGATGTGGTAGGACGAGGTCGGCCTCATGAAAAGCCACAGGGACAGCATGCACGTGACAAACTGGGAAATGCCTGCGGCCCAGGCCGCTCCCTTGATTCCGAGCTCCGGGAAGGGCCCCCAGCCGAATATCAGGAAGGGATCGAGGACGGCCCCGAGCAGCGCCGCCGTCGTGAGCGAATACATGGAGTAGTTGGGGTTGCCCTCGGCGCGGAACAGATTTCCCGCCGAGATCATGAAGATGAGAAAGGGGGTGGTGAAGAGATAGACGATGAAGTACTCTCTGGAAAGCGGGAGGATGTCCTCCGTGGCGCCGAAGAGTTTCAGGATCGCATCGTGGAAGATCAGCCCGGGCGCGATGACCACGGCGCTGATGAAGATCGACAAAAAGATGATCTGCCCGGCCGTCTGGTTTGCTTTCTCGTTGTCGCCCGCGCCGAACATGCGCGCCGCGTAGGACCCGGCGCCCACGCCGGTGCCCACCCCGAACCCGCCGAAGAGCATCTGGATGGGGAAGGCGATGGTCACTGCGGCGATGGTCTGGGGGCCCAGCCTCGAGAGCCAGAAGATGTCGACAAAGTTGTAAAAAGCCATCACCAGCATGGCGGTGATGGATGGCAGGCTCATTTTCCAGAGAAGCGAACCGACAGGTTCGTTGCGCAGATCAAGCTGTGATTTTTTCATCGGGTATTTGACGGCTCCGGCCAAAGCGGATATAACTGGCCTGCAAAAAAACTAACACGTCAACCCGCAAAAAGCAAACTGCCGCGGAGCGGCAGGGAAGAAGAAGGGACAAGGGACGAGGGTGTAGGGACCAGAAAATAAAAAAAGAGTCATTGCGAGCCGAGCCCCTAGCAACCCACTTCCATAATCTCCCTCTCCCTTGAGGGGAGAGGGCCGGGGTGAGGGTGGATGTTCTGAGGCGTGGCAATCCACGATTTAGATAGATTGCCACGGACTTCGTCCTCGCAACCTTCGGGATTGCTTCGCTTTGCTCGCAATGACAAACAGGGAGTCATTGCGAGGAAGCCGGCAGCCAAAAGCGAAAAACGAAAAGCTTGCAATGAATCTTTACTGTAGGCTGTAGGCTGTAGACTGTAGACTGTAGACTTCTTCGGAGACTGTAGGCTTCCTCGTAATGAATAATTAAGATCAATGGAATCTGAAAAGAGACACAACCTCATCATCATCCTCGGGCCCACGGCGTCGGGCAAGACGCGGCTTGCGGCGCGGCTTGCTGCCGCGATCGGCGCGGAGCTGATCTCCGCCGACTCGCGCCAGGTCTACCGGGGAATGGACATAGGTACCGGCAAAGACCTCGGCGAGTATATCGTCGACGGCGTGCCCGTGCCCTATCACCTCATCGATGTCGCCGAGCCCGGCCACCTTTTCAGCGTCTTCGAGTTCCAGCAGCGCTTCTACGAGTGCTTCCGCGAGATCAGGGCTCGCGGCAGGATGCCGATCGTCGTGGGCGGAACGGGGCTCTACATTGAGTCGATCCTGCGGGAGTACCGGATGCTGCCCGTGCAGGAAAACGCAGCCCTGAGAGAGGAGCTGCAAGTGCTGAGCATGGAGGACCTTGCCGCGAGACTCCTTCACCTGAACCCCGCCCTGCACAACACGACGGACCTCACCGGGAGAGAGCGCCTGATCCGGGCCATCGAGATCGCCGAACACACGTCAAAGCACGAATCGAAGGAAGGGATCGAGCGGCCGGACATCGTCCCCCTGGTGATCGGGGTCCGCTGGGAACGCAAGGTGCTGCGCGAACGGATCACGAGTCGCCTGAAGGAGCGATTAGAACAGGGCATGATCGAGGAAGTGCAGCGACTTCACGATTCAGGCATCTCATGGGAGCGCCTCGACGAGATGGGCCTGGAGTACCGCTACGTGAGCCTGCATCTCCAGGGCAAGCTCACCTATGAAGAAATGTTCAAGACCCTGAACATCCGAATCCACCAATTCGCCAAGCGCCAGGACACCTGGTTCCGGGGAATGGAGCGTAGGGGGATCACGATCCGGTGGATCGAGGGGGGTGACGAGGCGGCATTGCAGGAACTGGTATTAAAAAAAGTGTCTTAGTGCCTAAGTGCCTGAGTGAAGAAGAAGGGACGAGGGACGAGGGTGTAGGGACCAGAAAATATAAAAAATAAGTCATTGCGAGCCGAGCCTCGCGAGGCGTGGCAATCTACGATCTGAATTCCTGTTGAACAACCTCCCCGATAAGACATAAGAATTTTCTTTGCATTTATTCGCCAAGTTACACTCCTACCGTTACATCCGCCTCAAGTTATCCACAGATTGTCAGTTCTTTTTACAAATCCCCGATATTACATAAAATAGAATGATATTATATAGATAAGAGTAATGCTTAAAGTGTTTTCGACTTTAGGTGTCGGTCCGCTTTACAAAGGCAAGTAGCCGGAAAAGAACGATAATATGAATATTGTAATGATATCAGGGTGTTCGGAAAACGGTACACAAGTTGCTCATGTGGGGATCGAGGATCTCCGCCCAAGTCGCCGAAAATTAGTACTTTTGTATCAGGCGGGTGGCGGCAGGGGACGGAGTTCAGGGAGGGCATGAGTCAAGAGCCGACTTGCCCCTTGCATTGATATCCAATAATGAACTTTGGAGGAGCGGAGGAAATGAAAAAACACATCCTGTTAGCTTCTTGCTTCATCCTTCTGATAGTGGCGCAAGCAAATGCGACACTTACGAGCTTGGGAAATGGAATGGTTTATGATGATGTGCGCAATCTCACATGGTATGAAACATACCCGTTAGCGTCTACTCACTATTATGATGGTTCTGCAACTGGGTCGGTCAGCGCGGCGGCTTGGGTGGACGGCCTAAATGTGGGAGGGTATACAGACTGGAGACTTCCTTCTGCATTCAATAATGATGGTACTGGCCCAAGTAGTGGATTCACTACCGGCAGTGAACTTGGATATCTGTTTTATGTCGAATTAGGTAATGGGACCAATCCGGCAACAACAAATACTGGTCCTTTTCAGTATCTTGCCCGCTATACTTACTGGACGGGTACTCCAGTTTCAGGCTGGCCATATTTTGCATGGGCCTATGATTTTTACAGCAACAGTCTGTACCAAGCAGGATACACCACGTCTTTGGCTTTTCCGGTGATGGCGGTGCGTGATGGTGGTCCTGGCCCAAGTCCTACTCCCGAACCCGCCACTCTGCTTCTTCTCGGCTTCGGCATTGCCGGCCTGGCAGGAGTGAGGAGATTCAGGAAATAAAGACTGACTCAGAGGTTGATGAAAGACACAAAGGCAGGGCCTCACGCCCTGCCTTTTGTTTTCTGCTTCACGCTGGAAACGGCTGACCACAGGAAACCGAAAATTAAACTGGATAATTTTCACTCAGGGGCCTCTGGCTGGGAATCATCAGGGATTTCAGGCTTGACTGTCGGGTTTCTTTACGAATCTGGAATTTACGCCATGCATATGTAATTATTAACAATTTATGGTTTGAGGATTCATTTGTGCGGGCAGACTGTTAAATTATTTTACAATAATGAAATCGTTACATACATGAATATCGAATAATAATTCATAATTATAAATAGTTACGATATTGGCACGCATTGTGATTAACATTGGTTGCGCAGGTTTAATTAGTAACTAGTCTGAGAGGAGGGATTTGGAAAGCTGGCTCTTTTGTTTTCTGTTGGAAGGAAATAGAAACACGGCAAGAAAACAGGTTGGCTGTCAGCAGATATTAAATACTTTGTTTTACCCTTAAGGGGGAAAGGGGTGCTTTATGAAGAGAGCATTTTTCGTACTGGCAATCGCATTGATGCTGGCATTCGGTTCCGTCACATCGTCATCGGCATGGTTATATGTCCCAAATTACGGTGATACGGGGTGGCAATCTTTTTCCTACACGTCCCCGACGGGTTTTGGATCGACCACTGCGACTCTCACCTTCGGTGTTTATGACGTAGGCGACCAAAGCCTAGCCTCAACATTGTTGATAGATAATGTCAAGGTGATGTGCAACTACCCGGCCCCCAATGGCGTCTATCCGCATTTCACCGATTCATTTGAAAGCGGGTTTGGGCAGTGGACCCCTGATGCAGGCTACGGATCGGCAACTCAGGTAGCGAGCGCAACCGCCAATGATGGCACTGCTTATAATCCACAAGATGGGACATATATGGCTCAGCTGATCTCTGCTAAAGAGATTCTCAGCGGAGGCTTTGGTTGGCACGGCAGCGCCTCTACCTACGGCCCGACGACGCTCACGTTCGACTGGGCTTTCCTGGCGGGCGACTATCTTCCTTATGAAGATGAAAGTTGGGCAATACTCAGTCTCGGCGATGGATCTACTGTGAAATTCGAGCTCGGCAAAATTGGCGCAGCTGTCCCCGAGCCGACGACCATGCTTCTCCTCGGCCTCGGCCTCCTCGGCCTGGCGGGGCTTCGAAAAAGAGACTAAGGCATAACACATTCTGAATAAAAGAGAGGCAGGGCCGAACGCCCTGCCTTTCTTATATGAGTTCAGGGCATAAATATTAAACAAATAGCAAAATAAATTGTATCCGTTGAACTGGCTGTTACCCTCGTGACAGTATTATTCCACAAATCGTCGCTTTTCATTACAGATTTCACGTTAAGGATAATATCCAATATAAACAAATACATGGACTTTTATTAATCATGCTCGACCAGAATTAGTGTCGGGCCACTTTACGGAAATGAACGAACCCAAGAGACGTCAAATAGATATAAATTAACGATATCGATTACATACGTCAGTGGTACTGACATTGCAATATTGCATGCCAACTGCACTTAGTGGAAATTCGATCCTGTGGAATGAATGACTTCGGTAAGAGAGAATCTGAAAAAGGGTAAATCAACGGAAAAAGGAGGATTTATATGAAAAAGATTTTCGTTTTTATTGCAGCAGCATTGTTGATCATGGCCGGCACCACGGCGGGACCGGCGCACGCGAACCAGAACGTCAACCTTGAGCTTTCACTCTTAGTCGATGTTTCGGGGAGCATTTCCAACAGTGAATTCCTCTTACAGCAACAAGGCTATGCCAATGTTTTCTCAGGCCCCAATTTTTATACTAACGTTGTCGGGACAGGCGGCTCGCTGGCCGTCAACCTGATCTACTGGTCTGGAGGGTCCGAGCAACAGCAGGCGGTAGGTTGGACGTTGATCAACAGCCAGGCCTCAGCAAATGCTTTTGCGACTGCCATACTGGCGACCACAAGGCCCTATAGCGGTAATACTGCACCGGGGAGTGCAATCAACTTTGCCGTTCCTCTATTCGCGAGCAACAGCTTCGATGCGCCACGACAGGTCATCGACGTCTCCGGCGATGGCGCGGAGAATACCGGTGCTGACACTTCTGATGCCAGAGACGCCGCCCTTCTCGCCGCGGCCGGGATAGATCAGATCAATGGCCTCGTGATTTTGGGTGAGGCCAACCTGTTAACCTTCTACCAAAATAATATACAGGGCGGTGCTGGCTCCTTTGTAGATACAGCAGCGAACTTTGTCGATTTCTCTGACGCCATCAACGCAAAGATCACGAAGGAGGTCATCGGTACCCCAGAGCCCCTGACGCTTCTCCTGTTGGGTCTTGGACTTGTTGGTGTGGCAGGGCTCAGAAGGAAGAGCTGAGATAAGAATCCAAGTCTGCTAATGCTTGATGAAGAAAGGCAGGGCCAAACGCCCTGCCTTTTCTTTTGCCTTTCTTACACTAGCCACTGGCCACTAATCACTGACCACTCTGGGCGAAACTACGTTTCGCCCAGATATGCCTTCTTCACCCTTTCGTCGCTGAGCAGATCTTTCCCCGTTCCCTCCAGGACGATCTCGCCCGTCTCCATCACGTAGCCGTAGTCGGCCACGTTGAGGGCGGCCATGGCGTTTTGTTCGATGAGCAGGATCGTGGTGCCCTCTTCGTGAATCTTGCGGATGACCCGGAAGACCTCGCGGATGAGAAGCGGGGCAAGCCCCAAGGACGGCTCGTCGAGCAGGAGCAGCTTAGGCCTCGACATGAGGGCGCGGCCCAGGGCGAGCATCTGCTGCTCGCCGCCTGAGAGGGTTGCCGCAGGCTGCTCGCGCCGCTCGAGCAGGCGCGGGAAGGTCTCGAAGATCCACTCGATGTCGCGCTCGATTTCCTTTTTATCGGAGCGCCCGTAGGCCCCCATGAGGAGATTATCGTAGACGCTGAGGTTCACGAAAACGCGCCGGCCCTCGGGGGCCATGGCAATGCCCTCCCGGGCGATCCGATGGGGGGCGATGCCGGTGATGGGGCGCCCCAGGTAGCGGATCGACCCGCTCGTGGCGGGCACAAGGCCGCAGACGGTTCTCAGCAAGGTGCTTTTCCCTGCGCCGTTTGCGCCGACGAGGGTGACGACCTTCTCCTCCGGCACATGGAGCGTGACGCTTTTCAGCGCGTGGATGCCGCCGTAGTGGACGTTGAGGCCTTCGACCCTAAGCAAGCTGCACCTCCCCCAGATAGGCCTCGATGACCCTGGGATTGTTCTGGATCTCGTGGGGTGTTCCCTCGGCAATGGTGGTGCCGTAGTCGAGCACCTTGAGCCGCTCGCAGATCTCCATGACGAACTTCATGTCGTGCTCGATGAGAAACACCGTGAGATCGTAATCCTTCCGGAGCTTCAGGATGAGCTGCAGAAGGTCCTGCGTCTCATTGGTGTTCATCCCTGCGGCCGGCTCGTCCAGCAGAAGGAGCTGAGGCCCCGTGGCCAGCGCCCGGGCGATCTCGAGGCGTCGCTGCTTGCCGTAGGGCAGGGACGTGGACTTCTCCCGGGCCACGTCCTCGAGGCCGACTTCCTTAAGAAGGTTCATGGCCCCCTCGACCATCATTTTCTCCTCGCGGCGATAGAGAGGAAATCTCAGGGTCGCCCCGAGGAACGTGGAGCGGATCCGGCAGTGATAGCCGATCATCACGTTCTCGATGACGGAAAGCTCCGAGAAGAGCCGGATGTTCTGGAAGGTCCGGGCGATGCCGGCCTTGGTGATCCGGTTGGCCTTTAGACCGGCGATGGAGTTGCCCTGGTAGCGGATGGTGCCTTCCGTGGGCGTGTAGTAGCCGGCGATCATGTTGAAGACGGTCGTTTTGCCTGCGCCGTTCGGGCCGATGAGGCCGACGATCTCGCCCTTTTCCAGGGAGAGGTCGAAGTCGTTGACGGCGACGAGGCCGCCGAACTTCATGGTGATATGTTCCACCGCCAGCAGGGCCATCAGGAGCGACCTCCGATTCCGAGCTTTCGGAACAGGGCGTTCCATCCGAACTCCTTTGTTCCCATGAGACCCTGGCGCGCGAAGATCATGATCAGGACGAGGATGACGGAGAAGATGACCATCCGCATGCCGGGGATTCCGGGGATGTCGATAAACCCGAGATTCATGGGCTCCTCGACGAACCGCAGCGCCTCGCCGCCCCAGGTGAAGAGGATGGCCGCGATGATGGCCCCGGTGGTGCTGCCAAGCCCCCCTGCCACGATGATGATCAGCAGGTTGAAGGTCAGGAAGAAGGTGAAGAGGGTCGGCGAGATCGTGGTGATCAGGTGGGCCAGCAGCCCGCCGCCCACCCCCTGGAAGAAGGCGCTCGTCGTGAAGGCGAGCATCTTGTGCCAGTAGGCGTTGATTCCCACGGCCTCGGCGGCCGCCTCGTCGTACTTGACGGCCTTCATGGCCATTCCGTAGCTGCTGCGGATCATCCGGGCGATGAGGAATACCGTGATGATCGCGAAACCCCAGGCCCACCAGATGTTCGTGTGGCCGGCGATGCCCTTGAGTCCGAGGGGCCCGTTGGTGATGCTCTGGGTGTTGTTGGCGATGACGCGGACCACCTCGCCGAACCCCAGGGTGACGATGGCCAGGTAGTCCCCGCGAGTCCGGAAGACCGGAAACCCCATCAGGACCGCGAACAGGGCAGCCACGACACCCGCCGCGATGAGCGAGGCGATGAAGGGGAGCGTGATCACCGAGAGGGGCCAGATGCAGGGCTCGATGATAAAGGAGATCTCCTTCTCCATCGGCGTGAGGGTCAGCAGGGCCGAGGTATAGGAGCCGATCGCAACGAAGGCGTTGGGCGCCAGCGAGAACTGGCCCGTAACGCCGTTGATGAGGTTGTAGCTCACGGCCAGGATGATGAAGATGGCGATGTTGTTGAGGATGCGGATCGTGTAGTCGGATCCCTGCGTGTTGGCAACGTAAAGCAGCGCCAGGAGCACGACGGTGCCTGCGATGGAGAGAATCTGATTTCGGAGATGGTTCGGCTGCATTTGAAAAAGTCT